>DASXJY010000153.1:0-30499 GCA_036497115.1 Solirubrobacteraceae bacterium | reverse complement strand
CCACGTCCACCGGGCCACGATCCATGCGCTGGCCGCCGAGGGCTTTGAGGTGATCGCCCCACGGCAGCCCGACTGCTGCGGCGCCTTGGAGCTCCACGGGGGCGCCGAACCGGGTGCGGTCAAGCGCGCCCAGGCCACCATGGACGCCTTCGCGCGCGCGGGCGGGAGCGCCGGTCTCGACCACATCGTCGTCAACGCCGCGGGCTGCGGGTCGGCGATGAAGGACTACGGCGACCTGCTCGACACGCCCCAGGCCAGGGCATTCTCCTCCCGCGTCCGCGACGTCACCGAGCTGCTCGGCGAGGTGGCGCCACAGGCCCCCCGGGGACCCGTGGCGCTGCGCGTCGCCTACCACGACGCCTGTCACCTGGCCCACGCCCAGGGCGTCCGCGCGCAACCCCGAGCGCTCCTGGAGTCGATTCCGGACCTGGAACTGATCGAGGTGGGCGTCGAGCGGGAGCTGTGCTGCGGCTCGGCCGGTATCTACAACCTCGTCCAGCCTCAAGCGGCAGCCGAGCTGGGCGCCCGCAAGGCCCGGCACCTGATCGAAACCGGGGCGCAGGCGATCGCCGCCGGCAACCCCGGCTGTACGGCCCAGCTCGACTTCCATCTGCGTCAGCTCGGGCACCCGCTCCCGCTGTATCACCCGATCGAGCTGTTGTCACGGTCGATCGCCGCCGCCGGCCGCCCCTAGCCGGCGTACATCGCCGCGATCTCGCGCTCGTACTTGTGGGCGATCGGCTTGCGCTTGAGCTTGATCGTCGGGGTCAGCTCGTCGCCGCCGGGCAGCCAGTCGCCGGCGATGATGGTGAACTTCTTGATCTGCTCCACCCGCGCCAGGCGGGCGTTGGCGCGATCGACGCCCTCCTGAACCGCCTCGATCACCCTCGTTTCGGTGGCCAGGCGCTCCAGTGATCCCTCCAGCCCGTGCTGGGTGGCCCACTGCGGCGCGTAATCGGAGTCGAGCACGATCAGCGCGGTGTTGTACGGCCGGGCGTCGCCGATACAGCAGGCCTGGCCGATCAGCGGACTGCCGGACTTCAGCGCCGCTTCGATGTTGGCCGGGGACATGTTCTTGCCGGCGGCATTGATGATCAGCTCCTTTTTGCGGTCGACGATCTTCAGGTAGCCGTCCCCGTCGATGGTGCCGATGTCGCCGGTGTGAAGCCACCCATCGGCGTCGAGCGCTTCGGCTGTGCGCTCGGGCTGGTTGCGGTAGCCGCTCATCAGAAACTGCCCCCGGCAGAGGACCTCCCCGTCGTCGGCCAGCTTGAGCTCCACACCGGGCGCCGCCGGACCCACCGTGCCGATCCTGATTGCGCCGGGTCGGTTGACGGTCCCCGTCCCACACGTCTCCGACATGCCCCACAGCTCGGCCAGCTCGATCCCGATGGCGTGGAAGAACTCCAGCACGTCGACGGGTGTCGGGGCGGCTCCCACATTGACGGCGATCGCCTGGTCGAGTCCGAGCATCTGGCGCAGGTTCGAGAACAGGCTGGCGTCAGCCTCGGCCACCTTGGCCTCGAGCTCGGCCGGCACCGGCTCGCCCTGCTGGCGCAGGCGCACGCGCTCGATGGCCGCCTCGAGCGCCTCCTGAACCGGCCGTCGCTGCTCCTCGGGCTGGGCCGCCTGCATCGCCTCCAGGCCGGCCTTGAGCTTCTCCCAGATCCGGGGGACCGCGAAGAACCAGTTCGGTCGCACCTTGGGCAGGTAGGACAGGACCTCCCGGGGATTGGGGGCACAGGTGACGTTCCCGGCGTACATCACCGGGATGTAGTGGTGCGCCATCCGCTCGGCGATGTGGGCCGACGGCAGCCAGGAGATCACGCGGGAGCCGAACGGGAAGTCGATCACCTCGCGGACCTGGCTGGCGGTGAACATGACCGCCCGGTGGGTCAGTTGCACCCCTTTGGGGTGGCCGGTCGTGCCGGAGGTGTAGATCAGCGTCACGATGTCGTCGGGGGTTATCTCGGCCCCCGCCGCGACGGGGTCGAAATCGCGATCGGAGTCCTCGACGTCAGCCAGCGCCAGGGTGCCCGCAGGAGCTTCGCCGTCGACCACGATCACATGCTCGAGATCGGGGAGATTCCGGCGCGCCTCGAGTACGACCGGCAAAAACGCCTGCTCGACGATGGCCAGGCGGCAGCTTGCGTCACGGCAGAGGTATTCGACCTCCGGCGGCGGATAAGTCACGTAGATCGAGAACGGCGTGGCGCCGATCGTCACCGCCGCCAGGTCGGCGATCTGGAACTCGGGCCGGTTGCCGAGCATGATCGCCACGCAGTCGCCCCGGACCACCCCCAGGCTGGCCAGCCCGCCGGCCAGTCGGTTGACCCGCTCCAGCAGCTGCGTCCAGGTCAGCGAGACCTCGTCGCCGGGGGTGCGCACCGCCACCAGGTCGGGGTAGTTGGCCGCGGTCCTGCGCAGGGCCTCACCCAGGGTGGGGGCGTCAACCGCGTTCCCGGCCGCGTTCCCGGCTGACCCCGTGGGCGCTGGTTGCGTGGCGCTGCTGTCCATTTCGTCTCCTCGCGCTGCCCTTACGTGGGCCGCAACGCTATCGCAGCCGGGCGGCCGGTCCGCAGAGGCCCAGGGGCTAGCGGACGTTGAAGCCCTTGCCGGCCAGCGTGGAGACGTCGTTGGAGAGGCCGATGAAGAAGACCAGGATGATCAGCACGAACCCGACCATTCCCGCGCGCTCCATGACCACGAACGGGATCCGCTTGCCCCGCACCTTCTCGGCCACCGCCCAGAACACGTGGCCACCGTCGAGCGGCAAGAACGGGAACAGATTGATCACTCCCAGCGACAGTGAGATCAGGGCCAGGACCTCCAGCGCCTGCGAGGTATTGCTGGCAAACGACTCCTGGGTCACCGTGTAGCCGCCGACCACCCCTGAGAGCTGTTTTCGCTCTTGGGGCTCGAATATCCGGACCACGGTCGAGACGGTCTGCTTGGTCACCGACCACAACCCGGACACCGCTCCCGACGCCGCTCCGACCAGGCCGGGGTAGTGGGCCGTGGAGCCGAATTCGAACCCCAGCTCAGGCCGGCGATCGGTGGCGCTGTATCGAGGCGCCGCACTCAACGTGGTCAGGTGGCCGTCGCGCCGTACCACGATCCGCGCCGGGGTGGCGGCGACACAGCCCGACACCTGCGGTCCCGCGCAGCGGTGCTTGCCGATGGCCGCCCGCAGCTGGCTCTCGGAGCCGCGGACCCCGTCGACCGAGACCAGCTGGTCGCCCGCCCGCAGCACCTGGGCGGCCGCCGAGCCCCGCGCCACGGCGGCGACTCGCTTGGTCGGGATCGGCTGGCCGTTGTTGAGCAGCAGGACCCAGATGATCGCGAACGCGATCAGCAGGTTGACCCCGGGTCCGGCCAGGATCACCACCACCCGCTTCCACACCGGCTGGTTGTAGTAGGCGCGGGCCACGTGCTCCTGCGGAATGTCCTCGTTGGGGTTCATCCCGGTGATCTTCACGTAGCCCCCGAGCGGGATCGGGCCGATGCCGTACTCGGTCTCGCCGCGGCGAACCTTGAACAGCAGCGGGCCGAAGAACAGCGAGAAGCGCTCGACCCGCATGCCAACCGCCTTGGCGGCGGCGAAATGGCCCGCTTCATGGAGGATGATCAGGGCCGCGAAGCCGAGAAAGGCAAGGACGTAGGACATAGGCGATCGGGTCAGGGGTAGCCGCGGCCAGGCGCAGCGGTGCCTCTAGTGTGGCAAGCCCGGCTTTCGGCCCCCTCAAGCGTTCGTATGGGCCTGCACCAGTTCCGAGGCCACCCGCCGAGCCTCGGCGTCAGCCCGGGCGAGCGAATCGAAGGAGTGCACGAGCGATTCGGGAAGCCGGCTCAGCGTCTCCTCGATCACCCCGGCGATCTGCAGGAACGTTAGCCGGCCGCCCAGAAACGCGTGTACCGCCACCTCGTTGGCCGCGTTGAGCGTGCACGGGGCCGTCCCCCCCGCCATCCCCGCCTCCCGGGCCAGTCGCAGACACGAGAACGTCTCAACGTCCACCGGCTCGAACGTCAGCGACCCGAGCTCGGCCAGATCGAGCATCTTGACGGGCACGTCGACCCGGTCGGGATAGTGGAGCCCGTAGGAGATCGGAACCTGCATGTCGGGATAGCCGAGGTGAGCCAGGGTGGCGCCGTCGCAGAGGTGGATCAGGCTGTGCACGATCGACTGGGGGTGGACGATCACGTCGATCTGTGCGTACGGGGTGCCGAACAGGTGGTGGGCCTCGATCACCTCCAGTCCCTTGTTCATCAGCGTCGCCGAGTCGATCGTGATCTTGCCCCCCATCGACCAGGTCGGGTGGGCCAGGGCCTGCTCCACCGTGACATCCTCGAGATCCTCGGCGCGCCGCCCCCGAAACGGCCCACCGGAGGCGGTCAGCACCAGCCGCTCGACGGTCCCGGGGGGCTCAGCGCCGATCAGCTGATACAGCGCCGAGTGCTCTGAGTCGACCGGGATGATGCGGGCTCCGGTGGCCTGCGAGAGCTGCGTCACGAGCTCTCCCCCCACCACCAGCGACTCCTTGTTGGCGAGTGCCAGATCGATCCCCTCCCCCAGCGCCGCGACGGTCGGGACCAGCCCCGCCGATCCCACGATCGCATTTAGCACCAGGTCACACTCGGCCTCGGTGATCAACCGGACCAGCCCGTCGGGTCCCGCCAGCACCTCTCCCGTCCACGCCTCGGCGGCCCGGGCGGCCGCGTCGGGATCGGCCAGCGCGATACGGCGTACGCCGTGCTCGATCGCCTGCTCCACCAGCGGCTCCCAGGCGCTGGCCGCGCTGAGCCCGACCACCCGCAGCTCTTTCCCGGCGCTGCGCGAGACCACGTCGAGCGCCTGGACCCCGATCGAGCCGGTGGAACCCAGGATGACCAGCCGGCGCGGCACGCGGGGGATTCTAGGTGGGGCCGGGTCTCCCGCCGCTCAGTGCATGATCGCCAGCCACACGTAGTAGCCGGCCACGGCGGTGAAGATGACCGCGTCGAGGCGGTCCAATGCGCCCCCGTGCGCCCCGAACAGGTTGCCGGTGTCCTTGGCGCCGGCGTCGCGCTTGACCAGCGACTCGAACAGGTCCCCCAGCGGCCCCAGGAGGGCCACGGCCAGGCCCAGCAGCAGAGCGTTGCCCTGGGTCATCCAGGGCTGGTACAGGCCGGCCACGAACACCGACAGGATCGCGATCAGCATTCCGCAAAACAGCCCCTCGACCGTCTTTTTGGGGGAGATCTGAGGGGCCAGGGGCCGGCGGCCGAACAGCCGCCCGCCCACATAGGCGGCTGTGTCACCGAGGAACGTGCCGACCAGCACGTCGATCAGGATCGCGTTGCCGTGCGGAAGCTGGCGCAGCAGCTCGGCGTGGGCAAAGGCGATCCCAATCCACCAGACGCCCAGCAGCGTCCCGGCGATCGCCACCGTGGGCATCCGGTGCTGCCCGCGCGCCACCACCAGGACGAAGGCCACGGGCAGCGTGGCCACGGCGACCTCGAGCACATCGCGCTCGCCGCCGAATCGCCCCGCCAGCACCATCGCCACCAGCGATGCGAACCCCACCACCGCCGCCGGCCGCCACCGCGAGAGCATTTGGTATAGCTCGTGCATGCAGGCGGCGCCGACGGCGATCATGAACAGCGCAAACGCGGTTCCGCCGAGGTCGATGAACACGATTGCCACCACGGCGGCGGGTACCGCCACGAAGATCCGGGCCAGCAGGTCCGAACCGCCCCGGCGCCCACCGGATGACGGTGGCGCCTGGCGAGGTCGGCGACCCCGCGCCGGCGGACGCCGGCCCGAGCCGCTGCGGGACTGGCGGTCGCCGCCGCGGGACTGACGGTCGCCGCCGGACTGGCGGTCACCGCCGCGGGACTGACGGTCGCCGCCGGACTGGCGGTCGCCGCCGCGGGAGCGGGAACCCCCCTGAGAACGGCGCGCCCCGGGCATCAGCGGCCTCCGAAACGCCGGCGGCGGGCGGTAAATTCGTCCAGCGTCTGCTCGAAGGACCGGCGTGAGAAGTCGGGCCACAGCTCGTCGCGGAACACGAGCTCGGAGTACGCGGCCTGCCACAGCAGGTAGTTGGAGATTCGCTGCTCGCCGCTGGTGCGAATGATCAGATCAGGGTCGTGCATGTCGGGGGCGTAGAGATGGCTGCGGAACTCGGATTCGGTGGTTCCCCTAAAGGTTCGGGCTGCATCGACGATTTCCGCCCGGCCGCCGTAATTGAAGGCGACGAACAGCGTGATCCGCCGGTTGGCCTCGGTCACGCCCTCGGCCCAGTTCATCCGCTCGATCAGCTCCGGCGCCACCGGCGCGCTGCGGCGGCCGATGAAGCGCATGCGCACCCCCTCGGCGTGCAGCTCCGGCGTCTCGAGCTCGATCCGCCGCGCGAACATCTCCATCAGCGCCGCCACCTCGTCCTCGTGGCGCGCCCAGTTCTCGGTCGAGAACGAGTAGACAGTCAGCTCCTTGATCCCGAGCTCGGCGGCGTCGCGCAGCCGGGCCTTGACGGTATCGGCCCCCGCCTCGTGGCCGGCCACCACCGGCAGCCCCCGGCGCTGCGCCCAGCGGCCGTTTCCGTCGGTGATGATCGCGACATAGCGCGCCTTCGCTCCGTCCTGCGCCGGCTCGGTGCCGGCCTGTGCGGCCTCCGGTTGCGCCGCTGACCGTCCGGGCACGGCCACGCCTAGACCTCCAGGATCTCTTCTTCCTTGTGCCCCAGGAGCTCGTCGAGCTCGGCGATCCGCCCGTCGGTGACCTTCTGGAGCTCGACCTCGGCACGGTGCTCGTCGTCGGAGCCGGCCTCGCCCGCCTCCTTGAGCTCCCGCAGGTCGTGCATCACGTCGCGGCGCACGTTGCGGATCGCCACGCGGCCCTCCTCGGCGATGTGACGGACGACCTTGACCAGCTGGCGGCGGCGCTCCTCGGTTAGCTCGGGAATGCTGAGGCGGATCACGTTGCCGTCGTTGGAGGGCGTCAGCCCCACGTCGGATTCCATGATCGAGCGCTCGATCGCCTTGATCGAGCTCTTGTCATACGGCTGCACGGTCAGCAGCCGCGGCTCGGGCGTAGTGATCGTGGCCAGCTGCTTGAGTGGTGTCGACGCCCCGTAGTAGTCGACCACGATCCGGTCAAGCAGGGCCGGGCTGGCTCGCCCCGTGCGCACCGAGCCGAACTCGTGGCGGGTGGATTCGACTGACTTGGCCATCCGCTCCCGGGCGTCGGCAAGCAGCTCGTCGGTGAGCTCGCTCATCTGGGCTGCGCTCGCCGTCGGGGCTCGCCGGGGGCGGAGCCCGCCTGAATCGTCCGGCCATTCATGTCCTGACCAACGTGCCCACGCGTTGTCCGGACACTATCTTGTCGATGTTGCGCTCGTCGGTCATGTTGAACACGACAATCGGCAGATTGTTGTCCATGCAGAGGGCAAAGGCGGTCGAGTCCATCACCGCCAATCCTCGGGTGAGCGCATCCTTGTGGCTGATCTCGGGGATGAACTCGGCGTCGGGATCGATCGCCGGATCGGCGCTGTAGACGCCCTCGATCCCATTCTTGGCCATCAGGATGATCTCCGCGTGCAGCTCGGCGGCCCGCAGCGCCGCCGCGGTATCGGTGGTGAAGAACGGGTTGCCGGTGCCGGCGGCGAAGATCACGATCCGCCCCTTCTCGAGGTGACGCATGGCTCGGCGGCGGATGTATGGCTCGGCGACCTCGGAGATCGTGATCGCCGACTGCACCCGCGTGGCGATTCCCTCCTTCTCCAGCGCGTCCTGCAACGCCAGCGCGTTCAGGACGGTGGCCAGCATGCCCATGTAGTCGCCGGTGGCACGATCCATCCCGCGCGCCGCCGCTTTCAGACCGCGGTAGATGTTCCCGCCGCCGACCACGATCGCCATCTCCACCCCGCGACGCTGGATCGCCGCCACCTCCCGGGAGATCGCCTGCACCCGCTCGGGGTCGGTCCCGTAGGCCAGGTTGCCCATCAGCGCCTCCCCGGAGAGCTTGAGCAGGACCCGGCCGTAGGCGGGGGCGGCGGACTCGCCCGACACCGGTTCAGGCCTCTCCGCCGTGTCGGTGAGCGATCTTCATCTCGCGGACAACCTACCCGCCGACGGCGAAGCGGGCGAAGCGGCGGATAACCACGTTCTCCCGCGTCTCGGCCGACAGTGCGGTGCGCAGCTCCTCGATCGTCTTTCCGCCGTGCTTGTCCTCGTTGACGTGCTTTTGACGCAGCAGGACGACCTCGTCAAGCCACTTGTCGAGTTTGCCGGTGACGATCCGCTCGCGGACGTTCTCAGGCCGGTCGGCGGCCTGCTCGGTGGCAATCCGGGTCTCCCGCTCTCGGTCCTCGGCCGGAACGTCGTCCTCGGTCACCGCCACCGGGTTGGCAGCCGCGATGTGGAGCGCCAGGTCACGGGCGAACTCGAGGAACCTTTCGTTGCGGGCCACGAAGTCGGTCTGGCAGTCGACCTCGACCAACGCGCCGATCTTGTTTCCGGCGTGGATGTAGCTCTGCACCACTCCCTCGCGGGCCTCCTCGCCGGCCCGCTTGGCCGCCTGCGCCTCGCCCCGGGTTCGCAGTATCTCGGTCGCCTTGTCGAGATCGCCGTTGGCCTCGGTCAGCGCGTCCCGGCAGGCCAGCATCCCGGCCCCGGTCAGGTCACGCAGCGCCTTGACCTCCTGTGCGGTGACCGCGCTCATGACTGCTCTCCGCTGCCGCTCGGGGCCGGGTCGGCCGCGGTGGTCTCGGTCTGCTCTGTCTGCTCTGTCTGCTCTGGCTGCTCTGCCGGCTCTGGCTGCTCTGGCTGCTCTGCCGGCTGTGCGGTCGGCTCGGCGGGAGGTGGCGCCTCGGCCGTGGCGGCCTCGGTTGTCGCCGTCTCGGCCGCCGGGGCCGGCGCCTCCGGGGCGGCCGGCGGTTCGGGCGCCACCGGTGACTCGGGGGCCGTCTGGTCCGGAGGTGGCTGAGGCGCGGCCGGTGTCGGGGCCGGAGCCTCGGTGGCCTGGGCCGGGGCGGGCTGGGGCTCTGCCGGGGCCTGCGGAGCGGCAGGGGTCGGGGTTGGCGGCTGCTCGGCGGCCGCGGCGGGCCGCTCGGCAGCCGGTGCGGGCCGCTCGGCAGCCGGAGCGGGCCGCTCCGTGGCCGGGGCGGGTGCCGGCGGCGGCTCGGCAGCCGGAGCCGGAGCCGCGGCCTGGGCCTGCTCGGCCTCGCGGCGGGCCTGCTCCTCAGCTTCGCGGCGGGCCTGCTCCTCGGCCTCGCGCTGGGCCTGCTCCTCGGCCTCACGACGGGCCTGCTCCTCAGCCTCACGGCGAGCCCGCTCCTCGGCCTCCTGACGCTCGCGCTCGAGACGGGCGGCCTCCTCCTCGGCGCGGAAGATGCCGTGCCCCTGGGAGACCACGTCTCCGATCGCCCCGGCGATTGCGGCGCAGGAGCGGATCGCATCGTCGTTGCCGGGGATCACGTAGTCGATCCCCTCGGGATCGCAGTTGGTGTCGACCAGTCCGATGATCGGGATCCGCAGCCGCTGCGCCTCGCGCACCGCGATCGCCTCGGTCTTGAGATCGATCACGAACACCGCGTCCGGGACGCGCTGCATGTTCTTGACCCCGCCCAGGTTGGCCCTGAGCTTCTCAAGGTCGGCTTGGGCCGCCATCCGCTCACGGGTCGGCAGCAGCTGCAGCTGGCCCTCGGTCTCGTAGCGCTCGAGATCGTGCAAGCGCCTGATCCGCTGCGAGATGGTCTGGAAGTTGGTCAGCAGGCCGCCGAGCCAGCGGTGGTTGACGTAGGGCATGTCAGCCGCGTCGGCCGTGTCCTTGACGGCGTCGCGAGCCTGCTTCTTGGTCCCGACGAACAGCACCGTTCCGCCCCGGCGCGACAGCTCTGAGGCGAACTCGCGCGCGTTCTGGAGCAGCTCCTCGGTCTGCAGCAGGTCGATGATGTAAATGCCATCGCGTTCACCGAAGATGAAGCGACGCATCTTGGGGTTCCATCGGCGTGTCTGGTGGCCGAAATGTACGCCGGCCTCCAGCAGCTCCTTGATACCGATTTGAGCCACGGTTACTGCTCCCTTGTAGTTGTGTGGAAAGCCAACCCGCTGGGCCGGTACCGCGAACTCCAAAACAGCCGGAGCAGGGCCGCGAGCCGCGCCGTAGCGGGGTCGAAGGAACGATTTGATCCAGTCTACGAAAGTTTTGCCCTTGCGCACCGTTGTAGGGACCGGCGGGTCATCAACCCCTACCACCGGTGGCTCGCCTCGCGAACCGGACCTCCCTTCCCCTACCTCCGGTGGAACGGTTCGCAGCAGGACGGTGGGGCGGCTTGGACGGGCCGCCCCACCATTTTTTTCTGGGCTCCGTGAGCTTTCCGGACCCGCGCGCGTCCTACGGGAGTCAAATCCCTACCAGGCGCGTCGAGACCAGGTCTGACGCGCAGTGACGGAGGTCTCAATGAGGCGCTACCTGTTTGCAGTTCTCACCAGCCTGGCCCTTCTGGCCGTGCTCCCGGCGGGCTCGATGGCCGGCTCGCATCACCGCTCCCACGAGCGCGGCGAGCGCCACCATCGCCGCCACGACCGGATTGAGCACTTCCGGGCCCACCACCGGGTCGCCGGGCACCAGATGCCGCAGGACATCGGAACCGTGCAGTCGTTTCAGAACCAGATCCTCAAGCTGACGCTCAACGACGGCAGCGTCGTCAGCGGGAGGTTCAGCCGAGCCACCCGGGTCGAGTGCCTGGCCATGGATCATGGCTTCCGGCGCGACGACGGCGGACCCGGCCCCAGCGGCGGTTCCGGGGACGATCGCAACGGTGGCGATAACGGCGACCGCGGCGACAACCCGAGCGCCCAGGGCGGCCACGATGCCGGCGACGATCGCGGCGATGACAACAACCGCGCCAACGAAGACAACGACAACGACGCCAACGACGACAACGACGCCGACGACGCCAACGACAACCAGGACAACGCCAACTGCCTGATGGCGCTTCAGACGCCAGGGACTCACGTCCGTGACGCGACCCTGAAGCTCACCAGCGGCGGTGCGTTCTGGCAGCGCATCGACCTCGACTCCTAGGTCCAAACCGTGATTGGAGGGCAGGCCGGTGGCCGCGACGGCTCGCCGGCCTGCCTCTTTTTAAACGAGCTCTCCAGGCCCGGGAAGGTCATCGCCGAACCGGCGTCTTACACCGCAGGTGCCACGTTCCCTCAGCCCAGAGAGCTGTTGACCCCCGTCGTCTCACTGCGACCGCTGGCGGCGCAGGCCGACGGCCGGCTGGTCGAGCTGGTCCGCGCCGGCAACGAGCGCGCCTTCGAGGCGCTGACCCGGCGCTACCGGCGCCAGCTGCTGATCTATGCCAACCGCCTGCTCGGGTCCGAGGGCCGTGCCGAGGACGCGCTGCAGCAGGCCCTGATGCAGGCCTGGATCGCCCTGCGCGACGGCGCCGAGGTCGGCGAGGTCCGGCCCTGGCTGTACCGGATCGTCCACAACAGCGCGGTGACAATGCTTCGCCGCGCCCGTCATGACACCGTCGAGCTCAACGAGGCGATCGACGCCGCAGCGCCAGACGGCGGCCCGGAGTCGCGGTTGGTCCTCAAGGAGATCTTCGCCGGGATCTCGCTCATGCCCGAGCCTCAACGCCAGGCGATCCTGCTGACCGCGGTCGGCGGCAACAGCCACGGTGAGGCTGCCGCCGCCCTCGGCCTCAGCGACGGCGCGGTGCGCGGGCTCGTCTACCGGGCCCGCACCGCTCTGCGTCAGGCCGCCGCCGCTGTGTCTCCCGTCGGCCTCTGGAACTGGGCTGCCGGACTCGGTGGCCGCCGAACGCCGCTGGCCGGAGATGCCGGCGACGTCGCCGGCGCCGCGGGCACGGCAACTGGCGCCGCCGTGCTGATGAAGGGCGGGGCCATCCTCGCCGCCGCGGGGGCTGTCGCCGGGGCCGGCCAGGCCGTCCTCCCCACCCTTGCCGGACCCAGCCGCCACACCACCAGGGTCGCCCACCACGCGACGCGCGCCCGGCGTCCGGTCCACGTGGCGGGAGTTGCGCTGGTCGCTCCACCCGTGCTGGCCGGGCATCGCACCGCCGCGCAAAGCCTGGTCGGCGGCGAGCGCCGAGGCCGCGGCGAGGCTTTCGCCGAGCGCCACCGGGCCGGGGCCGACCGGACGTCAGGCCGGGGCGACCGGGACGGATCGGGAAGCCGGGGCTCGGATGGCGCCCGGTCCGGGCCGTCGGTTCACCGCGGCGGCGGAGAGAGCGGGTCGGAGGGGCCGTCCGGCCGGGGCTCGGGCAGCTCGGCCGGCGGAAGCTCCGGCGGCGCCTCGGGTGATGGCGGATCCGGTCGGGGCGGATCCAGCGGCGACGGTCGTGGCGGCGGGGCGGTCTCAGGCTCCGGCGGGGCGGTCTCAGGCTCCGGCGGCTCGAGCGGCTCCGGCGGCTCGAGCGGCCCCGGCGGCTCGAGCGGCCCCAGTGGTTCGGGCGGTTCGAGCGGCTCGAGCGGCCCCAGCGGCCCCAGTGGTTCGAGCGGTTCGAGCGGCTCCGGTGGCTCAAGCGGCTCAAGCGGCCCAAGCGGCCCAAGCGCCGGATCCTCGTCCGGCAAGGACGGCACTGCCGCGACGATCTCATCCACCCCCGGCGGCACCAGCGGCACCAGCGGAAGCTCGGACGGCGGCGCCCTGCCGACGAGCCCGCAATCGACATCCGACGGCGGCTCGGGCGGCGGCGGGCACGACGGAGGGACCTGACCGACGGGGCTCTGGAACCGAATGCATGAAGATCATGCATTCGGTTCCAGAGCCTCACCGCCCAGCCGCCTCGGCCACCTCAAGTGCCCGGCGCAGATCCTCGGGTAGCTCAGAGCGAACGTCGACCTCGACGCCGGTGACCGGGTGCTCGAAGGCCAGCCGCGCCGCGTGCAGAAACTGCCGCGTCAGCCCATACTCACCCGCCGTCCCGTACTGCGGATCCCCGCACACCGGATGGCCGATCGCCGCCATGTGGACGCGGATCTGGTGGGTGCGCCCGGTGTCGAGCACGACCCGCAGCAGCGCCGCCCGCGGCAGCGCCCGCTCGAGCTCGAAGTGGGTGCGCGCCGCCCGGGGTTCGTCGGTGTCGATCGACATCAGGACCCGGTCGCGGCGGTGGCGGCCGATGGGGGCCTCGATCGTGCCCGTTCGCGCCTCGGGATGACCGTCGACCAGGGCCAGATACTCGCGTCGCAACCCGCGCGCCCCCAGCGCGGCCTTCAGCGACCGGTGTACGGCGTCGTCCTTGGCCACCACCAGCAGGCCCGAGGTATCGCGGTCGAGACGGTGCACGATCCCGGCCCGCCACGGCTCCTCACCCCCCGCGCCGCGGCCCTCCAGCGCCTGGGCCAGGGTTCCGGTCCGATGGCCGCGGGCCGGATGGACCACCACCCCGGCGGGCTTGTCGACCACGAGCAGGTGATCGTCCTCGTAGGCCACCGCGAACGGCGCCGGAGCCTCACCGGGCTGCGCCGGGACCGACCGCTGCGGATCGCGAACGGTGATCAGCTCGCCCGGTGCCACCGCGTGGCGCTTGGGTCGCCGGCGACCGTCGACCTGGACGTGGCCGGCCTCGATCAGCAGCTGGGCCTGGGCGCGGGAACCCACCGGCGCCGACAGGAAGCGATCAAGTCGCATCCCGGCCGCGTCCTCGGGGACCGTCAGCTCGAGCGGCGGCGCGCTCACGAGGCGGCGCGCCGGCCCTCCAGCACGTACAGCAGCGCCAGCACCCCAAAGGTGATCGCCATGTCGGCGACGTTGAACGCGGGCCAGAACGGCAGCTTGATGAAGTCGGTCACCGAGCCGCCTCCGAGCCGGTCGATCAGGTTCCCCAGGGCGCCCCCCAGCAGCAGCCCGACCGGAAGCCACAGCCAGGGGCGGCTGGGACGCAGCACGAAGTAGACCAGCAAAGCGCTCAAGGCGGCCAGCGTCAGCACCAGCACCACCGCGCCTCCACCGGAGAAGAAGCCGAAGGCGACGCCGCTGTTGCGAACGTGCACCAGCTGCACGCCGGGCAGGAACTTGTGGACATCGCCGACGGCGATCCCGTCCACCACCGCGGCCTTGGTCAGCCGGTCGACCACGATCACCGCCGCCGCCACGGCCAGCGCGCGGATGAACGCCACGGCGCGTCGGGACGTCGCCGCCGGGCCCTCCGCCGTCTCTGAGGTCGCCATCTCCGTGCGCTCAGCCGGCGATCGCATTGACGACGATCGTCCGCACGAAGTACAGGACGATGATCGCGATCATCGGTGTGAAGTCGAACATCCCGACGGTCGGGATCACGCGCCGGAACAGCTTCAGGTACGGCTCACAGACGTCGCGCAGGAAGTTCGTGATCGCCTCGCTCCAGCGCGAGTACGGCATCCGCAGCCCGAATGAGAACAGCAGGTTGAGCAGGATGTAGATGAAGATCAGGACGATGTAGACCTCGAACAGCGCGCTGAAATAGTTGGCGATGTCGGTCCGGGTGACCGCCGCCAGCAGCGCGCTCACCGTTCGGCCTCGCTGACGCGGTCGATGGCGGATTGAAACGCCGTCCGCAGCCCGCCGCGCTCCAGCGCGTCGAGGCCCTTGGCGGTGGTGCCGCCCGGAGACGTGACCTCTCGCCTGACCGCCAGCGTGTCGTAGTCGCGGGCCTTGAGCAGCGCCGCCGTCCCGGCCATCGTCTCGGCGGCCAGCCGGCCGGCCACGCTCGGCGCCAGGCCATAGCGGACGGCAGCGTCGACCTGAGCCTCGACCACCAGGGCCATGTACGCCGGACCCACGCCCATCACCGCAGATGCCGCGCCGAGCAGCCCCTCGGGCACTGCCACCACTGTGCCCAGGCGCTCGAGCAGGGACATGACCTCGGCCTCGAGCTCCGCATCGATGTCCGGGGCTCGCGCGTAGCAGACGATCCCGCTCCTGACCTCGACCGGCGTGTTCGGCTCCAGCCGGAAGACGGGCGCTCCCGGATACCTCGTCTGGAGCGCGCTGACCGAGATCCCGCCGACCACCGAGGCGATCGCCTTGGCTCGGCCGCCAATCTCGCCGGCTACGGCCTCGAACTGCGCCGGCTTGTGGCAGAGCACGACCAGGTCAGCCTCGTCGGCTACTTCGCCGTTGGTTGCGGCACGGCCGCCCAGCTCTGCGGCCAGGGCGGCCGCGCGCCCGGACCCCCCGTCGGAGCAGAGCACCGGGTCGCCCCAGCCTCGCGCCATGGCGCGTGCCATGTTGCCCGCTCCTATCAGGCCGACTCGCATCGCCTTGAAATCTACCTGTGCCGTGCCGCCCGTCCGCTGCGGGGCGTGCGAACTGCAGACGCGGCCGACGAGCGCCGCCGTCAGGACTGGTTGAAGAAGCCCTTCTCGACCAGGCGGGCCCGCTCCTCGGCTGACACCTCGACGTTGCGCGGAGTCAGCAGGAAGACTTTGTCGGCGATCCGCTGCATCCCGCCGTCGAGCGCGTACGTGAGCCCGCTGGAGAAGTCGATCAGCCGCTTTGACAAGTCGGTGTCGGTGCCCTGGAGATTGAGGATCACCGGAATCGTTTCCTTGAACTTGTCGGCGACGTCCTGAACGTCGTTGAAGCTCTTGGGGGCGACGAAGTGCACGCGCACATCGCCGCCGCCGCGCCCATTGCCCGAGCGCCCGCCGACCGGCCGCAGCGACGTGGTTCGCCGCTCGCTGCCGGCGTCGTCGGCGAAGATGTCGTCGATCTCGTCGCGGCGCCGCCGCGAGCTCAAGCGGCGCACGTTGGGCCGCTCCCGGTAGCTGTCCTGGAGATCGACCTCGGGCTCAGGGTAGGGCTCGATCTCCTCGTCGTCATACGCCTCGTCCTCGGCGAGGCCGAAGTAGACGAGCGTACGGTGCCAGGTGTCTCGGAAGGCCATATGCGTGTCTGGGTTCGCGCGCTTGCGCTATTTCCCTGCCCTGATTATGGCGCGCCGCCGTACAGGGTTGTACCTAGACGCACGATCGTGGCGCCCTCCTGTACCGCCGCCAGGTAGTCCTGACTGGTTCCCATCGACAGCTGGGCCAGGCCGTGGCGCTCGGCCAGCTCACGCAGCGCGGCGAAATGACGGCGGTTGTGGTCGGCCTGCTCGACGAACGGCGGCATCGTCATCAGGCCCACGACCGTCGCCGGGCAGCGCTCCAGAAATGCCGGCAACTCCTGGGGGCTGACGCCGCTCTTGCCCGCTTCGCCGGCCACGTTGACTTCGACCAGGACCTCGATCTGCTCACCGCCGTGGCGGCCGAGCTGGGCCAGCACGGAATCGGTTGCCACCGAGTGGATGTACCGCACCCGGGGGACGATGTCTCGCACCTTGCGGCTCTGCAGGTTGCCGATGAAGTCCCAGGTGAACCGGTCTGCGGCAACGCTCTGCTTGGCGGCCAGTTCCTGGGCTCGATTCTCCCCCACCACCGCGATGCCGGCCTCAGCCAGCGCCGCGAGCTCCTCGGCCGGCACGTATTTGACCGCGGCCAGGATCTCGACTTCGTCGGGGTCACGTCCGGCGTCGGCGATCTGAGCCCGCACCCGTTCGAGGTTGCGTTTCACCCGGTCGGCGCTGAGGCCGCGAATCAGCTCAACCATGCCACTCCCGCCTGACGCCCGGTGATGCCTCCGTCGCGGCGGTGCGAGAAGAGCAGCGATCGATCCGCGCAGATCGTGCACAGACCCAGGTCGTGGACCTCGTCGACGCCGGACCGCTGCAGCTGCTCGGCGGCGATCGCCTTGAGATCGAGCCTGCCGCCATTGAGATGTGCTGCCGGGTAGTCGTCGAAGGCCTCGTGCACCTCGGGTCCGACCTGGTAGCAACACCCGCCGGCGCCCGGCCCAACCGCGGCGCCCAGCGGCCCGCGTACACCGAGCTCGCGCAGTGCCGACACGCCGCTGGCGATCACACCGTCGCGCAGGCCCCGCCACCCGGCGTGCAGCATCGCCACAGCTCCGTCCCCGCCCACGGCCACCGGCAGACAGTCGGCGGTGAGCGCCGCGAGCGCCAGCCCCGGGACGCCCGTGACCTGGCCGTCGGCGCGGCTGAGCTCGTCCGGTCGCGCCCGGCGGGCTCGCTCGGCGCTGGGCTCGTCAACGCGATCGACAGCGCGACCATGCACCTGGCGCACGAAGGTGAGCTTGGCCGGCAGCTGACCCTCCAGCGTGTCGCGGTTGCGCGCCACGGCGGCTGGGTCGTCGTCGGTCAGCCGGCCCAGGTTCAGGCTCGTGTACGGGCCGCTCGAGTGACCCCCTCGCCGCGTCGTGAACACCGCCTGAGCTCCCGGAAGGTCGATCGCGAAGTGCTCGTTGCGGGGGTAGAACGGCGCTCTCAGTTTCATCGCGCCTCAGGCTATCCGCTGCCCGCCGCGCTGCGTAACGCCTCGGCCAGTTCGGCGTCGCGCCCGGCCGCGCGGCCGTCGAGCTTCGCCGCCAAGGCGCCTCGCAGTCCGGCGCCGATCGCCGGGCCGGCCGGCACGCCGGCCTGCAGCAGATCGTTGCCGTCGATCTCGAGCGCGACGTGGCGTAGCGAGCCAAGCCACTCACGGGCCGCACCCGCCGGACCCATCGCCCCCGCCAGGGCCACCAGCTCGGGCCGATCGGCTTCGCCGATCGCGGCGGCGATCTCCCCGGCCCCGCGCGCCCGCGCCAAGGCGCCGGCCACGCCTTTTGCCCCGCCGGCGGCGGCCAGGATTGCGTCGCGCTGGGCGGCGGGAAATCCGAGCCTCTTCAGGAGGTCCGCTCGCGCGGATGACGCCAGCCGCAGGCTCGCGGCGGCCAGCACCACCGCCCCCGGGTCGCCGTCAGCCGGCAGCAGCTCCAGCGCCCGCCGTGCCAGCGCCGGGTCAGAGAGCCCGAACCCCGGCGCCAGCGCCTCGTCGATGCCCAGCCTGCGCAGCTGCACGAAGGCCCTCACCGGATCGCGCTCAGCCGCCAGCAGCCTCACCTCCGTCCCCAAGCGCGTCCCGCTTACCGTCTGCAGAGCACCGCCGGCGAGCGCCGCCCCAGCCAACTCGAGGGTGTGGGGTTCGACCTCGAAATCGAGCCGGGCCGCGTACCGGGTGAGCCGCAGAAGCCGCGTGGGATCGTCGATGAAGCTCGCGTCGTGCAGAACCCGCAGGCGCCCGGCCGCCAGGTCATCGCTCGCCCCCTCGACGGCCAAGCGCCGGCCGGATCGGGGCCCGCCCAGGTCCAGCGACATCGCGTTGATGGTGAAGTCGCGGCGCAGGAGGTCCTCCTCCAGCGTGGCCGGGACGACCGTGGGCAGGGCTCCGGGGCGGGAGTAGGTCTCGCGCCGGGCTCGGGCGAAGTCATATTCCCGGCCGTCCAGCCACACGGTGCAGGTCCCGAAGCGATCGTGGACAACCGTCGGTACTCCGATGCCCCGGACCGCCGCGTCGAGGTCGCCGTCGACGACGAAGTCGAGGTCGACCGGTTCGCCGCCGAGCAGCAGATCGCGCACCGCTCCTCCGACCAGGTGTATGTCGTGGGCCTCACCGAGCCGGGGCAGCAGCGGCGCGGCCGCGGGGAGGTCGCCAAACCGGGTCAGGAGCTGCGGGGAGGACGCGATCTCCATTGTCGTGATGATCGCGCGCCGCGCGGCCGGTACCGGCCCCGGCGCCGGCAGGCGGGTCCTCGTCGAGGCTCCATTAGCATGGGGCGCCATGCCGAGTCCCGTATCGCGGCGACTGCTGCGGCGCGGGCTTGTCGCGGCGGCGGTCGTCTTGGCCGCGTTGGGGGTAGCGGCCGCGTACGTCCTCTCGCACGCCCCCGGCAACGTCTCGAACCCCAACGTCCAGTTCACGCAGCCGACGCCGACCACGGCGGCGGTGGCGCCGCCGCCGCGGCGCCACCGCAAGCGCCACGTGGTCGACAACTTCGTGTGGCCGTGGTACGGCCTTGACGCCGGGCGGACCCGCCTGTTCGCCGGGCCCAGGAAGCTCCGGCCCCCGCTGCACGTGGGGTGGCGGTTCAACGACGGAGCCCTGCTCGAGTTCCCGCCCGTGATCGATAAGGAGACGCTGTACTTCCTCGACGACGACGGCGACGCCAAAGCCCTGAACCTGCTCAACGGTGGTGAGCGCTGGCACCACAAGGTGGGCAGCCTGGCCGCCGCCTCACCGGCCGTGGCCAACCGGGCCGGCGTCGTGCTCGTGCCCGTGCTGTCGGTGCACTCCCACACGCCGGGGGGCGGCGAGATCGTCGCCCTCTCGATGAAGAACGGTCACATCGTGTGGTCTCGGCCGATCGCCGCCGGCTCGGAGTCCTCCCCGATCGTCCACGGCAACACTCTCTACTTCGGCGATCAGGGCGGGCTCCTGCGGGCCATGAACGTTTCCAACGGCCACCAGTACTGGACCTACCACGCCAGCGGCGCGATCAAGGGGGGGCCGGCGCTGGTCGGCGGCGTCCTGTACTTCGGCGACTACTCCGGCCACGCCTACGCGGTCGACGCTCGCACCGGCCACCAGGTGTGGGTGGTGGGAACCAATGGAGCCCATTTCGGGTTCGGGTCAGGCCAGTTCTACTCCAGTCCCGCCGTCGCCTACGGACGCGTCTACATGGGCAACACCGACGGACGCGTGTACTCGTTCGGCGCCCGCAACGGAGCATTGGCCTGGGCCACGTCCACCGGGAGCTATGTCTACGGCTCGCCGGCGGTCGCCGACCCACCCGGACTGGGCCCGACCGTGTACGTGGGCTCCTACGACGCCAACATGTACGCCTTCAATGCCCAGTCGGGCTCGGTCAGATGGCGCCACCCGGCCGGAGGCAAGATCTCGGGCTCGGGGACCGTGGTCGGCAAGGTCCTCTACTACTCGGATCTGGGCACCAAGACCACCGCCGGTCTGGACGCCGTCACTGGGCGGCAAGTCTTCTCATTCCCCGACGGCGCGTTCAACCCGGTGATCGCCGACCACAAGGCGATCTACCTCGACGGCTACAGCCAGATCTACCAGATGTTGCCGGGCCGCCATCGCGCCAGGGCAGCCGCCGCCCGCCACCGGGCCAAGGGCAAGGCAGCGCGCCGGGGCCGGCGGGGCAAGGCCGCGGCACACCACCCCACGGCCGCTACACGTCGCCACGCGGCGGCACGGCGGAGGGCCGCCGCACACCGCCGAGCCGCAGCGCGGCGCAGAGCCGCCGCCAAGCGCAGGGCCGCCGCCAAGCGCCGACGGGCCCAGAACCGGAAATGACCTGCACTTGGGCGCAAATTAGCGCCCGCGGAACGTCCGTTCCGGGCGCTCCTGCTATGATAACGGGTCTATGCGTTGTCGTAGCGGAAGTCATTGTCAGCATCCGGCTGAGAAGGGCCGTCGGTTCTGCGCCGAGCACGCGGCTGAGCTAGATCGCATGCGCGAGGAGCTCAAAGATGCCGCGGCTGCCCGTATCGGTCGAGGCCGGCCCAAGCGGTCGTCCACATGCTGCCGTCCCGGCTGCTACGAGCCCCGTGTCCCACCCGCCGCGTACTGCGACACGTGCGCAGCGGCCGGTTACGTAGAAGAAGCCGCCTAGCGCGGCTGGCTCGCAGCCGAGTCCCAATCCAAACTTAATCTGCGCCCCAGCGGCCCCGGCACGCCGCGGCCTCGGCGCGCCCGGTACTGCTCCGCCGCAGACCGGCCAGCTTGCCTTCAGATCGGGCTAGGAGGCCGCTTCAGGCTGCGTGGCTGACCGCACGGGCACGCCCTCGCTGGCCAGGTAGCGCTTGACCTCGGTAACGGTGTGCTGGCCGTAGTGCAGGATCGAGGCACACAGAACCGCGTCGGCGCCGGCGCGCAGCGCTTGGCTGAGGTGTTCGAGACTGCCCGCGCCTCCGGAGGCGATAACGGGGACTTCGACCGCGTCCGCCACAGCCGAGGTGAGCTCGAGGTCGTAGCCGGCACTGGTGCCGTCTCGGTCCATGCTGGTCAACAGGATCTCGCCGGCTCCGCGCTCTGTGCCCTGGCGCGCCCAGGCCACGGCGTCGCGCCCGGTGGGGGTGCGTCCGCCGGCCAGGTACGCCTCCCACCGCCCCGGCCCGGCCCGCTTGGCGTCGATGGCCAGGACGACGCACTGGCTGCCGAACCTGGCCGCCAGTTCGTCGAGCAGATCTGGTCGCTCGAGCGCGGCCGAGTTGACCGACACCTTGTCGGCGCCGGCGTCGAGTACCGCCTGGGCATCCTCGACGGACCGGATCCCGCCCCCGATGGTGAACGGGATGAACAGCTCGTCGGCGGCCCGCCGAGCCAGCGCGACCACGGTCGCTCGCTTATCCGATGTCGCCGTGATGTCGAGCAGGACCAGCTCGTCGGCGCCCGCGGCGTCGTAGCGCGCCGCCAGCTCCACTGGGTCCCCGGCGTCGCGAAGGTCCACGAAGCCGATCCCCTTCACGACCCGGCCCCGGTCGACGTCAAGACACGGGATCACGCGCTTGTAGTGCATCTCTCAGTCTCGGAGTTCGAGCGCCGCTTGAGCCTCGGAGACCTGAAAGCGACCCTCGTAGAGCGCCTTGCCGACGATCACGCCGGTCAGGTTGACCTGGCGCAGCTCGGCCAGCGCCCTGAGGTCGTCCACCGATGAGACGCCACCGGAGTAGACGAACGATCCGCGAACCGCCCTCGCCACGCGTGCCACCTCGTCCAGGTCGGGGCCGTTGAGCATCCCGTCGTGCTCGATGCTCGAGTAGACAAAGCGCCGCACTCCCCGCCGCCCCAGGCTGTCGATCACCGACTCAACCGGAATCTCGGTCTGCTCGGTCCAGCCGGACGCAGCCAGGTGGCCGTCGCGGACATCGACCGAGACGATCAATCGCTCCCGGTGCTCACTGATCGCCGCGTCGAGGAAGTCGACGTCGCGCAGCGCGGCGGTGCCCAGGACGACCCGGGTGGCGCCGGCCGCGATGGCCTCCCGGACCGCTTCGGCGTCGCGCAGCCCGCCCCCCAGCTGCACCGGAACCCCAACCGCCTGTGTGATCCGGCGCACGTGCTCGAGGTTCACCGGGCGACCACCGCGAGCACCGTCGAGGTCGACCACGTGCAGCGCCCTGGCCCCGGCCTGGACCCAGCGCTTGGCCGCGTCGAGGGGGTCGGCGTCATACACGGTGCGCTGGTCGAAATCTCCTCGTCTCAGGCGCACCGCCTTGCCGTCGAGAATGTCGATTGCCGGCAGCAGAATCATGCCCGGAGCACCGCTGAGGCCGGTCCTGCGGCCCTGGGCCCGCCACAGACCTCGACGAAGCCGGCCAGCAGCCTGAGACCATCGGCCGAGGACTTCTCCGGGTGAAACTGGACTCCGAGCACCGAGTCGCGCTGAACGATCGTGGCGAAACGCTCTCCGTACGTGGTCGTCGCGACGATGTCGCCGTCGTCCTGTGGTCTCGCCGCGAGCGAGTGCACGTGGTAGAACGGCCGCCCTTCGGCGGGCAGGCCGGCGGTCAGCGGCGAGGACCTGAGGAACGTGACCTCGTTCCAGCCGATGTGTGGGATTCGCAGCCCGCCGGTCTGCAGCGGCGTGACTTGACCCGGCAGCAGGGCCAGGCCGGCCGTCGGCTCGAGCTCGAGCGAACGCTCGAACAGCAGCTGCATGCCGAGGCAGATCCCCAGCAGCGGCTTGCCCTCGGCGGCGGCTTCGCCGATCAGGCGGTCAAGCCCCAGCGCGCGGAGGTTGCGCATCGCCACCGGGAACGCCCCGACACCGGGAACCACCAGTCCGGCGGCGGCCCGAAGCTGATCGTGGTCGCGGCTGATGACGGCCTCAGCGCCGACATGCTCGAGCGCCTTCTCCACCGAGCGGCGGTTTCCCATTCCGTAGTCGACGATCGCGATCACCGGGGCCGAGCTCATGTCAGGGTGCCCTTCGTGCTCGGCACGCCCCGCTCGCTAGGGTCGATGGCCAGCGCGCTTCTCAGCGCCCGGGCCAGCGCCTTGAACACCGCCTCGATCACGTGGTGGGCGTTGGTCCCCCGCTCGACGGTGAGGTGAAGCGTGAGATTCGCATTGGCGGCCAGCGCCCGGAAGAACTCCTCGGTCAGCTCGTGGTCGAAGTTCCCGATCGCGCCGGCCGGCAGCGATGCCTCAAACGCGCACAGGCCGCGCCCTGAGATGTCGATTGCACACGAGGCCCGGGACTCGTCCATCGGCACCGTGGCCTGCCCGTACCGAGTGATTCCGGCCCGGTCGCCCAGGGCCCGGTCCAGCGCCTGGCCGATGCAGATGCCGACGTCCTCGACCGTGTGATGGGCACCGGTCTGCAGGTCTCCCTGCGCCCGGACGGTGAGGTCGAATCGCCCGTGACGAGCCAGCAGGTCGAGCATGTGGTCGAAGAAGCCGACCCCGGTGCTCCGCTCGCCCGCGCCGGTGCCATCGAGCGCGAGCTCGACGAGGATCTCGGTCTCGGCGGTGTTGCGCTCGATCTGTGCGGCACGCGTCATTGCGTGCCATTGTCGCTAATGCGAGCCTCCATCGACTGGGCGTGGAGCTCGAAGCCCTCGGCGCGGGCAACCGGGGCGGCGGCGCGGGCCAGGGTGGCGGCGCCATCACCGATCCTGATCTCGCTGAACCGGCGCCGGAAGGTCATCGGCGACAGTGACGAGGCAAAGCGAGCGGCGCCGTTGGTGGGCAGGACGTGGTTGGAGCCTGCGATGTAGTCGGTGAAGGCGGTGCCGGTTCTGGAGCCCACGAGCACGCAGCCGGCCCGCGTCACCCGCTCGGCCAGCGCCTCGGCACGAGCGCCCATCAACTGCAGATGCTCGGGCGCGAACGTCTCGGCCACCATCAGCGCGTGCTCGATCTCGGCCACCTGGACCAGCCGCATCACAGCGCCGGTGTCGGGCGCGCGGCCGACTCGCTTGACCAGCTCGTCGATCAGGGCCGCCGACGTCGACATACCGACCACCAACGAGCCCTCGCCGTGCTCGGCCTGGGCCAGGAGATCGAGCGTGAGCGCGTCCGGATCCACCCCCTCGTCGGCGATCACCAGCAGGTCGCTGGGTCCGGCAAAGCCATCGATCCCCACCTGGCCGAAGACCTGGCGCTTGGCTTCCTGCACGTAGAGGTTGCCGGGCCCGGCGATCACGTCGACGGCGGCCACGGTATCGGTCCCGTAGGCGAGCGCGGCGATCGCCTGTGCCCCGCCCATCCGGTAGACGATTCCGGCCCCGGCCAGGCGGCAGGCGGCGAGCACCACGCCGTTGACCTCGCCGTCGGCGCCGGGGGGCGCGCAGACGGCAATCTCCGGCACCCCGGCCACCTTGGCGCACACGGTTCCCATCACCACCGTGCTCGGGTAGGGAGCCCGGCCCCCCGGAACGTAGATCGCGGCCCGAGCCACCGGAGCCTCCCGCAGGGTCACTTCGTGCCCCGCGAACTGCACTTTCTGATTGGGACACAGCCCAGCCTGCGCCACCCGGGTCACGTTCTCGATCGCCAGCTCCAGTCCCGCCCTGACATCTCGATCGAGCCGTTTCAGCGCGGTGTCGAGCTCGGCCTCGGGAGCGCGCAGCGCCGCCGGCGTCGAGCCGCCGGTGTCGAACTGGCGCGTGTAGTAGCGCAGCGCATCGTCGCCGCTGGCCCGCACCCGCGCGATGATCTCCGCCACCGGCTCCTGCACCGACTCCGGCGCAGCGATCAGCCCGCGCAGTTCCTCGGCCACCGCCCGGGGATCGTTGGCCAGGACCATCCGCTCACACTGCATTGACTCGCTCCAGCAGCCCGTCGATCTCGGCTGCCCGCAGCTTGTGGGCGACCGGGTTGGCGATCAGCCGCGCCGTGCACACGGCGATCTCCTCGCGCACCACCAAGCCGTTCTCGCGCAGCGTGGACCCGGTCGCGGTCAGGTCGACGATCGCCTCCACCAGCCCGGTGAGCGGAGCCAGCTCCACCGACCCCTTCACCTCGACGATCTCGGCCTGACGGCCGGTCTGAAGGAAGTGGCGGGCGGCGATCCGCGGGTACTTGGTGGCGATCCGGACCACGCCCAGGCGCCGCAGCGCCTCCGCCGCGCGGTCCTCTCCGGCCTCGCCTGCCAGCACCATTCGGCAGTAGCCGTAACCCAGGTCAAGCAGCTCGTAGACCTCCCGCTCGGACTGCTCCATCAGCACGTCCTTGCCGGTGATCCCCAGGTCCGCCGCACCGGCTTCCACATAGGTGGGCACGTCCGAAGGCCGCATCGTCACGATCCCCGATTCCTCAAACAGAAGCTTGCGATCGTTGTCCCGGACCTCGCTGGTGTCGATTCCGAGGCGATCGAGGAGGTCCAGCGTATCGGCGAACAGGGAGCCGCGGGGTACGGCGATTCTAAGGTCGTTCACCGTCCACCGTGCCGCGCCTCGTGGGTGGGCGGGTCATCCTCCTCGCCGGTCAGAGCGATATGCAGCCGCTCGACGTTGAGCGCGAAACCGACCGCCGGCAGAGGACGACCGAATGCCCCCAGCAGTTCGTCGTAGCGGCCGCCGCTGCCGATCGGCACTCCGTAGGCGGGGTCGTAGACCTGGAACACCGCACCGGTGTAGTAGCCGAGGCTGCGCACCAGCCCGAGGTCGAAGATGACCCGCTCGGCGACCTCGGGCGCCAGCAGCGTCTGAACCTCGCGCATCCCCCCCAGGGCTTCGTAGAGCATCGGCGAGAGATCGGCTGAAAGGATCTCGGCCCCGCCGCGGGTCTGGGCCACCGCCAGCAGCATCTGCACATCGTCGGCTCCGAGCCCCAGCTCGCGGATCTCGCGCTCCACGCCGACGAAATCGCCCCCGGCCAGCTCGGCCAGGATCAGCTCCCGGTCTGCGGCCTCGACGTTCAGCGCGCCGAGCAGGGACGGGTACAGCGAAGCGTCTCCGAGCCCGACGCGGTAGGTCTCGAGCCCAGCGGCATCGAGCGCCGCGCACAAGACGTCGAGCACCTCAGCTGTTCCCTGTGGACCCGGCGAGCCGATCAGCTCAACCCCCGCCTGCAGGAACTCCCGCGACTGCCCGCGCTGGGGCCGGACTCCTCGATAGGCGTAGGCGAAGTAGCTGAAGCGAAGCGGCGGCTCGGCCTGCGCGTAGCGCGTGGCCACCAGCCGGGCGATCGGAACGGTCATGTCCGGCCGCAGGACCAGGACGTTGCCCTGCTCGTCGAACATCCGGTAGGCGGGCCGGCTGGCCGCCAGGTCGGCCCGCGCGAACGTGCTCTCGTACTCGAGGGCCGGGGTCGAGACCTCGCCGTAGCCGGCCGCCTCGAACACGGTCCGCAGGCGGTCGGTCATCGCGCGCAGCTCACGCATCTCGTCGGGCAACACGTCGCGCGTGCCGCTGGGAATGCGATCGGTCAGCGGGGTCGGATCCCCGCCGCGTCTGACGACGCTCACGCGGGGACGGGTGCGTCCTCGAGCCGCGTGATACGCGCCCCCAGGTCCCGCAAGCGCTCATCGATCCGCTCGTAGCCGCGGTCGATCTGGCGGATGTTGCCGATCTCGGTGACCCCGTCGGCGCACAGCGCCGCGATCAGCATCGCCATCCCGGCTCGGATGTCCGGGGATTCGACTCGGCCGCCGCGCAGCGGCCGCGGCCCGACCACGATCGCTCGATGCGGGTCGCAGATCGTGATCGCCGCGCCCATCATCACCAGCTTGTCGGTGAAGAACAGGCGGTTCTCGAACATCTTCTCGTGGATGATCACCGAGCCGGCGGCCTGGGTGGCCAGTGCCAGCGCGATGCTGGTCAGATCGGCCGGGAAGGCCGGCCAGGGCCCATCCTCGACCTTTGGCATGTGGTCGCCGGCGTCGTTGCGGATCACCAGTTCCTGGTTGCCGGGGACGATGATGTCGGCGCCGCGGACCTCGCTGCGCAGCCCCAGGCGCTCGAACACCAGCCTGATCATCCGCAGATCGGCGGGCACCGTATCCCTGACGATCAGCTCGCCTCCGGTAACCCCAGCCAGGGCCATCAGCGACCCGATCTCGATGTGGTCGGGGGCGATCGAGTGGGTGCAGCCCCGCAGGCTTCCGGTGCCGTGGACGGTCATCACGTTTGACCCGATGCCGTCGATCGCGGCGCCCATCGCCACCAGCAGCCGGGCCAGGTCCTGCACGTGGGGCTCTGAGGCCGCGTTGCGGATCACTGTGGGGCCGCGGGTCAGCGCCGCCGCCATCAGCGCGTTTTCGGTGGCCATCACCGACGGCTCGTCCATCAGGAAGTCACACGGGGTCAGTCCCAGCGGGGGCGCGTTTAGCACGATGTCGTCGCGCTTGTTCTCGACCTCGGCCCCCAGCGCGCGGAACGCGTCGAGGTGCGGATCGAGCCGGCGACGGCCGATCACGTCGCCGCCCGGCGGGGGCATGTGCGCGGTCCCGAACCGGGCCAGCAGGGGGCCGGCGAGCAAAAACGAGGCCCGGATGCGCTCCGCCAGCCCGCGGTCGACCTCGTTGGTCTCCACCGTGGAGGAGTCGACCAGGACCTCGCTCGGGCCTAGCCACTGCACGCGAGCGCCCAGCGTCCTCAGCAGCATGACCATCGCCTCGACGTCGCTGATCCGCGGGACGTTGTGCAGGATCACCTCATCGGTGGTCAGCAGGCAGGCGGCCAGGATCGGCAGCGCGCCGTTCTTGTTGCCGGCCGGCGTGATCGTGCCCGACAGCGGCACTCCGCCTTCGATTACGAACTTCTCCACAGTTGTCGATCCCGACGGCGTTGATTGGGGTGGCCGGGAGCCGTTCAGCGTAGCTGGTGACGGCTGTGCAGGTGCGTCGAGGGGGCCCGAGCGCTTAGCTAGGGTAACGGCCATGCCGCTAGAGAATTCGCGCGACGAGGCCTGGAACCTCCTTTGTCAATGGACTGAATCAGACTCGCTGCGGCGCCACATGCTGGCCGTGGAGGCGGCGATGCGCGCCTACGCTCCGCGGTTTGGAGGCGATCCGGATCTCTGGGGTCTGACCGGGCTCCTACACGACCTCGACTACGAGCGCTATCCGGACCTCGGCACCGGCCACCCCAGGTACGCCATCGCCGAGCTCGAGCGCCGCGGCTACCCGCCCGAGCTCGTGCGGGCGGTCGCCTCCCACGCCGACTTCATGGGCGTGCCCCGCGAGACCCCGATGGAGAAGACGCTGTTCGCCGTCGACGAGCTTTCCGGGTTCCTGCTCGCCTGCGCCTACGTCCGGCCCGAGGGGCTGGTCGGCATGACCCCGAAATCGGTCAAGAAGAAGATGAAGGCGCCAAGCTTCGCCGCGGCGGTGAGCCGCGAGGATCTCGTCAAGGGCGCCGCGGGGCTCGGCGTCGAGTTCGATGAGCACCTGCGGACGGTGATCGCGGCGCTGACCGAGCGCCGCGACGAGCTGATGCCCGACCGGGCTTCGGCCCCCTCGCCGGACTGAGGCCGGGATGCCCGAAGCGGTCCGGATCGCGGTGCTCGAGGGCGACGAGACCGGCCAGGAGCTGCTCGAACAGGCCCTGCGAGTGCTGGAACCCAGCGTCCTCGGCGTCGAGCTCGAGCTGGAGCGGTTTGACCTCTCGTTGCAGAGCCGCCGTGCCTCGGGCAATCAGGTGGTGATCGATGCCGCCGCCGCGACGCGCGCCGTGGGGCTCGGTCTCAAGGCGGCCACGATCACCCCTGAGGGCTTTGACGACGTGGGGTCGCCCAACCGGATCCTGCGCGAGCAGGTGGACGGCAAGGTGATCGTGCGGACCGGCCGGCGGCTGCCGGGGGTGGCTCCGATCGCCGGCGTTCACTACCCCATCTCGGTTGTGCGAATGGCCGTCGATGACGCCTACGGGGCCGAGGAGGAGCGCTCCGGGGCGCCCGGCGCCCCCGATGAGGTCGCCTACCGGCGCGAACGGATCACTCGCTCCACGTGCCGCGCCGTGTCCGAGTACGCGTTTCGGACCGCCGAGAAGATGGGGGCGCGGGTCTATGGCGGGCCCAAGTGGACTGTCTCTCCGGTCTATGAGGGCATGCTCAAGGAGGAGCTCGACGCCGCCGCGCAGCGCCATCCGGAGATCGACTACCGGCCGGTGTTGATCGACGCCACCTACGCCGGGCTGCTGTCCGGAGCCACCGATGCCCCGCTGGTCATCCCGGCTCTGAACCGCGATGGCGATTGCCTGTCTGACCTGGTGCTGCCGATGTTCGGCTCGATCGCCGGCGCCGAGTCGGTCCTGCTGGCCTTCGATGAGAGCTATGACACTCGCGTGGCGATGGCCGAGGCGCCCCACGGCACGGCCCCCGCCCTGCAGGGCAAGGACCTGGCCAATCCCTTGGCCATGATCCTGGCCTGCGGAGCCCTGCTGCGCCACGCCGCCGAGCTTCACGGCGCCGGCTGTGAGCGGGCGTCGCGGGCGATCTACGAAGGAGCGCTGGAGACGGTCGCCTCCGGGATGCGGACTCCGGATTTGGGCGGGCACGCCGGGACAAGCGAGTTCACCACCGCGGTGGTCGAGCGGGTCGCGACCAAGCTCGACGTCTGGTCCTCGCTGGGCTCGTAGCGGCTCGGGCGGTTCCGTCCGAGGGCCCTTCTACTCTTACGAACATATGTTCCAGTCTTCCGCAAAGCGTCTGCGCGCCCTGCTCAGCCTCGCCGAGGACGTTCTCGGCGACCCGCCTGAGCCCGAGGCGCCCCATCCCCATCCCCACCGCCGCCCACTGCGCTGGGAGCACCAGCGCCGCCCCGGTTCGGTGCCGCCCCACCCGGCCCACTGCCTCTCCCCGGTCCGCTCCGGTCCGGGTAGCGAGCGACGGGACCGGGTCAGGTAGCGGCCGGCCCTCGGCTCCGAAGCCGTGGCGTCCGTCGCTCACCCCTGGGGCCGGGCGGCCCTGCCGCTCACCCCTGGGCCCCGGCGGCCCGGGTTACGGGTCGGGTCCTCACCGCGGGCGCCGGCGACTCAGCTCCGGCCGACGAGGATCTGTGCCGCACTGATCACGCCGGAGGGCGCGCCGCTGGGCGTGGTGTTGCCTGACGAGGCCAGCGAGATCAGCACGACGATGAATGTGCCCAACCCCAGCACGAGGCAGATGAACGCCAGCACTGCCACCTGCGGGTTGGCACGCAAGTAGGCGAGCAACCCTCGCATCCGGCCCATGCTTGCAGGATGCGCGACCGGCCGGCCCCGGAGAGCGCTTAGAACCGATCCGAGCCCGATCTTCGACCCGTGTGAAGGCTCACGGTGCCGCGCGGACCAGGACAGCGCAACTTTGGGTGTTTCCGGCGGTGTCGTGGGCTTGGTAGGTGAGCGTGTAGGTGCGGGTGCTGATATAGGCCTCGGCGCGGAGCTTGCCGGCGAGGTCGTTGGTGGCCGTGCTCCAGCCTTGGATGTCGTTGGGCTGGTCGCCGGTAGCGAGCCCGCTGTCTGACTGACTGCTGGTGACGCTCGACAGCGTGAAGCCGGCGGCGCCGGATACGGTGTCGCTGACTTGGACGCCGGCGGTGACCACGACCAGTCGATGATCGGGGGGCGAGAGGTCCGTGGGGGTGGCGGTGCAGCGCACGGTGGGGGGCGTGCGGTCGATCTTAAAGCTCACCCGCGTGGGCTTCTCGAAGTTGCCGGCCCGGTCGCGGCTGGCC
>DASXJY010000152.1:0-16598 GCA_036497115.1 Solirubrobacteraceae bacterium | reverse complement strand
CCCGCGAGGCGATGCAGCTCATCGAGCTGCGCTCCGGCCGCGAGGGCCACCCCAGCTACCGGGCCGTCGCCCACGAGATGCACGCCCAGATCGCCGCCGTGCACCCGGCCGTGGCGGCGGCGATGACCCACGTCGACACCGACACCGAGCCCCGGCTGGAGCGCATCCTGGCCGAGATGCGCACTCAGGCCCGGGCCAGCGCCACCTAGACGGTCAGCTCTCGGCCGCCCGCTCGCGCTCGCGCTGGCGCAGCTCGATCCGCCTGATCTTCCCGGTCAGGGTCTTGGGCAGGTCGTCGACGAACTCCACCCGCCGCGGGTAGGCGTACGCCGACAGGTGGTCACGGACGAAGGCCTTGATCTCCTCGCCGAGCTCGTCGGAGGCCTGATGGCCCTTCGTCAGCACCACGAACGCCTTGACCACGTTGCCCCGGCGCTCGTCGGCGACCGCCACCGCCGCCGCCTCGGCCACCGCGGGATGCTCCAGGCAGGCCGACTCGACCTCGAAGGGGCCGATCCGGTAGCCGGCCGAGATGATCACGTCGTCGGCCCGGCCCTCGTACCAGTAGTAGCCGTCCTCGTCGGCCGCGGCAGCGTCCTTGGTGTGAAACCAGTCGCCGCCGAACACCTCCTCGGTGTCCTGCGCCGGGCGGTTCCAGTAGCCGAGCGGATAGTGCGGGTTGCTGCGGGCCTTGAGGCAGATCTCGCCCCGCTCGCCGGGCTTGACCGGCCGCTCGTCCTCGTCGAGGATCGCCACCTCCCAGCCCGGCGTCGGCTTGCCCATCGAGCCCTCGCGCACCTCCATGAAGGGGAAGTTCGCGCACAGCGGATATGACTCGGGCAGCCCGTAGTAGTCCAGCACGGTGATCCCGTACTGCTCGCGCATCCACCGGATCGCCTCGGGATTGAGCGGCTCACCGGCCGAGCAGACGATCCGGAACTTCTGCGGGTAGCGGGTGCCGGCATCGGATATCGACATCATCGAGCGGATCGCCGTGGGCGTCCCGAACACGTTGCTGACGCCGTGGCGGGAGAGAAAGTCAAGCTGCTTGTGGGGATCGAATCCGCCCTCGCGCTGGTAGACCACCTGGACCGCGCCGTAGCGCCAGGGTCCCAGCAGCGGCGCGATCCCCGCCGCCCAGGCCCACTCCCCCATCCCGTGAAACAGCTCGTCCTCGCGGACATCGTGGCAGTAGACGAACTCCTCGTGGGCCAGGATGTACCGGTGGGCGTGAAGGATGCCCTTGGCCAGGCCGGTGGTCCCCGACGAGTAGTAGAGCTGTGCGGGATCGTCGGCCGCGGTGTCGACGACGTCGAATGAGGTCGACCCGCGGGCCAGCAGCGCGTCGTCGAGAATCAGCACGTGCTCGACCAGTGAGCTCTCCATGCGCTCGGCGTTGGCCGCGTTGGTGAGCAGCACCTTGGCGCCGGAGTCGGTCAGGCGGTGCCGGATCCCCTCGTCGCCGTAGAGAACCGACATCGAGAGCAGGATCGCCCCGAGCTTCCAGGTGGCGAAGAACGCCGCGGCGGTCTCCGGCGTCGGGGGCAGCAGCATCGCCACCCGGTCGCCGCGCTCCACGCCGTGGGCGGCCAGCACGTTGGCGAGCCGGTTGGAGTTGTCCTGGAGCTCGCCCCAGTGGATCCGCCGCACGTTGCCGCTGAAGTCCTCGTGGATCATCGCCAGCTTGTCGCGCGGGTGCTTGTCGCAGACGTCGACGGCGATGTTGTAGCGCTCTGGCACCTCCCAGCGGTGACTGGCGCAGGCGTCCTCGTATGAGGTGACAGACGGTGTGGGGGTCATCGCGCAATCATGCCGGATGATGGCTTTCTTCGTTGGGGTGGCAATCGGCGTCCTGGTCACCATCGCGGTGCTGGCGGCCAGGCGCCTTCTCCGTCGCCCGAGTGAGCCCAGCGTGCCCGAAGCGATCGGTATGCAGTCGGCGCTGCACGCCGCCACCGCCACTCTTCCCTACCTCCGCGGCGGACTTCACTCGCGCTCGGCGTCCGGGGCGGTCCCCCATCTGCGGGCGCTGACCGGCGCCGCGGCGATCGCTCTGGCCGACACCCGCACGGTGCTGGCCATCGACGGCGAGGGACGCGAGCAGGTTCGTCCCGGCGACCTCCTGTCGCGCCTGCTGGAGCGGACTCCCGACGACCGGATGCACGTGGTGCCCCGGCTTGTCTCCTCGGACCCGAGCTGTCCGCTGCGCTCGGCGGTGATGGCGCCGCTGACCGTCCAGGGCAGGCGCGCGGGGACCCTGATCGCCTTCTATCGAGCTGTGGGGCGACCCCGCCGCGACGAGCTGCGGGTGGTCCAGGAGGCCGCCAGCCTGGTCTCGGCGCAGGTCGCGCTGTCGGTGTTGCGCGAGCAGGAGGAGCGGTTGGCCCGGGCCGAGCTGCGGGCGCTGCGGGCGCAGATCTCGCCTCACTTCATCTACAACGCCCTGGCCGCCGTGGCCGGCGACATCCACGGCCGTCCCGAGGAGGCCCGCGAGCTGCTGATCGACTTCGCCGAGTTCACCCGGTACCTGTTTCGCGACGGCCGGTCCTACGTGACGCTGGCCGAGGAGATCGACCACGTGGAGCGCTACCTGAGGCTCGAGCAGGCTCGGTTTCGCGACAGTCTGCACGTGACGCTCGAGATCGACCCCGCCACGCGGGGGGCGGTGGTTCCCGCCATGTCGGTGCAGCCCCTGGTCGAGAACGCGGTCCGTCACGGAGTGGAGCGTCGCGCCGGGACCGGCCGGGTCAAGATCGTCTCCGGGGTGGTCGGCGGCGACGTTGAGCTGCGGGTCTCAGACGACGGGATCGGCATCGAGCCCGAACGCGTCGGCGCGGTGCTGGCCGGAGCTGGCGGCGGGATCGGGCTCTCCAACGTCGACGCCCGCCTGCGGGCGACCTTCGGCGAACGCCACGCGCTGCGGATCGAGTCAGAGCGCGGCAGCGGGACCACGGTGGTGATGACGGTTCCCAACCTGGTTGGAGACCCCACTGTCCCGGTGGGCAGCAGCCGGTGACCGCCGACCAGCTCACGATCCTCGCCGTCGACGACGAGCTCACCCAGCTCGAGGACTTGGCCCGCCTGCTGCGAAGCTCGCCCAGTGTGCGGGAGGTCGAATGCGCCTTCGACGGCCACGACGCGCTGGTCAAGGCCTCAAGCCACGTCTACGACGCGATCTTCCTCGACGTGCGGATGCCCGACCTCGACGGGCTGGAGCTGGGGCGGGTCCTGCGCCGCTTCGCCACCGCGCCGCAGCTGGTGTTCGTCTCGGCCTACGACAGCGCCGCCGTCGAGGCGTTCGAGCTGCACGCGCTCGACTACCTGCGAAAGCCGGTGGGGCGCCGCCGGGTCGAGGAGGCGATCGAGCGCGTGGCGGCAGCGGTGGAGCAGGCGCAGGCCTCGGCGCAGCGCACCGCCTCCGCTGTCCCGGCGGCCGCCTCCGACAACGAGATGATCGCCGTCTCCAGCCTGCACGGGGGCTCCACCCGGCTGCTGGCCCGCGGGACGATCCACTACGCGCAGGCCTACGGAGACTTCGTCCGCATCGTCACCGCCGATGGGCGCTACCTGGTCCGCGGGACACTGGCCGAGATCGAGCGCCGCTGGGCCCCGTTCGGCTTCGTCCGGGTGCACCGTCAGTACGTCGCCAATCTGCGCAACGCAGTCGAGTTGCGCCCGCTGCTCGGCGGCACCGCCGAGCTGACCTTCGCCGGCGGGGCAACGATCCCGGTGGCCCGGCGCCACGCCGCCGAGCTCGGACGGCTGCTCAGCGTCTGAGCGCCGAGCGCCGCCCGAGCCGGGTCGGCGTGGTCACTCCTCGGCGGCCGCCTGCTCCGCTTTGATCTTGCCCTCCAGCTGGGCCATCACGTCGGGGTCGCGCAGCGTGGTCACGTCGCCGGCCGCCCGGCCCTCGGCGATGTCACGCAGCAACCGGCGCATGATCTTGCCCGATCGGGTCTTGGGCAGGTCGTCAGCCCAGATGATCCGCTTGGGCCGTGCGAACTTCCCGATCCGGTCGGCCACCCGGAGCCGGATCTCCTCGACGAGCTCGTCGGAGCCGGCCAGGTCGCCTTCCAGGGTCACGAAGGCGCAGATCGCCTGCCCGCTGTCTTCGTCCGCCTGCCCGATGACAGCCGACTCGGCGACCTTGCCGTGGGAGACGATCGCCGATTCGACCTCGGCAGTCGACAGCCGGTGGCCGGAGACGTTGACCACGTCGTCGATGCGCCCGATGATCCAGAAGTAGCCGTCGGAGTCCTTGCGGGCGGCGTCGCCGACCACGTAGGTCTCGTTACCGAACTTGGAGAAGTAGGTCTCGATGAACCGGTCCTCCTCCTTGTAGAGCGAGCGCAGCATCGACGGCCACGGACGCTGCAGAACCAGTAGCCCCTGACCCTCGTCGATCGGCTCGCCGTCGCGCTCGTCGACCACGTCGGCTTTGATTCCGGGGAACGGACGCGTCGCCGACCCGGGCTTGGTCGCCACGATGCCGGGGAGCGGGGTGATCATGATCGCCCCGGTCTCGGTCTGCCACCAGGTGTCGACGACCGGGCACCGCTCGCCGCCCACCACCTTGTAGTACCACAGCCAGGCCTTGGGGTTGATCGGCTCCCCGACGGTTCCGAGCAGCCGCAGCTTCTCCAGGTTGGCCTTCTCGACATGCTCGACCCCCCACTTCATGCAGGCGCGGATCGCCGTCGGCGAGGTGTAGAAGAGCGTGACGCCGTAGCGCTCACACAGCTCCCACCAGATCCCCTTGTGCGGATAGTCGGGCGCCCCCTCCCACATCACCGAGGTGGCGCCGTTGAGCATCGGCCCGTAGACGATGTAGGAGTGGCCGGTGACCCAGCCGACGTCGGCCGAGCACCAGTAGACGTCCTCGTCGGGCTTGAGGTCGAACACATACCGGTGGGTCGCAGCGACCCCGGTCAGGTAGCCGCCGGTGGTGTGGAGGATGCCCTTGGGCTTGCCCGTCGAGCCGCTCGTGTACAGGATGTAGAGCGGATGCTCGGCGTCGAGCTCCGCGGCCGGGCACTCGGCGTCGGCGGCGTCGCAGATCTCGTGGTACCAGACGTCGCGGCCCTCCCGCATCTCGCACTCGGCATCGGTGCCCTTGACCACGATGATGTGCTCGAGCGACTCGACGTCGCCCATGACCTTGTCGACCTGCTGCTTGATCGGGGCCGTCTTGCCCTTGCGGCGCGCGCCGTCGACAGTGATCAGCGCCTTGGCCTCGGAGAACTGCATCCGCTCCTTGACCGAGTCGGCCGAGAAGCCCCCGAACACGACGTTGTGCAGCGCACCGATCCGGGCGCAGGCCAGCATCGCCACCGCCACCTCGGGGATCATCGGCAGGTAGATCCCCACCACATCGCCCTTCTCGATCCCGAGGTCCTTGAGCGCGTTGGCGAACCGCTGGACCTCGGCGAGCATGTCGCTGTAGGTGAGGTCGCGCTCCTCGCCCTCCTCACCGCGCCAGTGGAAGGCGACCTTGTCGCCCTGGCCCGCCTCCACGTGCCGGTCCAGGCAGTTGTAGGAGGCGTTGAGCTTGCCGTCGGAGAACCACTTGTAGAACGGTGGGTTGGAGTCGTCGAGCACCTCTTCGGGCTCCTTGAACCAGTGCAGGGTCTTGGCCTGCTTGACCCACCACCCCTTCCAGTCCTTCTCGGCCTCCTCGTAGATCGACGGGTCATTCAGCAGCGCGTGCTCACGGAAGGAGTCCGGGGGGTCGAACTTCTCGATGTCCAGCATCTCATCGAGCTGCTGTTCGAGCGTCCCGCCACCTGCCTCAGTCGATGCCGTGTCTGCCATGCAAACCTCTCCTTCTGACGAACCTGGCCTTTCGCACTGGTCAGCGGTGGGCGCCGGCTGTGTCGCCGGCGCCCGTGCTGGCCGCCAGTGTGCGGCTATCTGTCCCCTAGTTGTACCCCACACCGGCGAGCGGCATGGGTCTATATGTCAGCGGCTCAACGGGAAGACCGGCGCGACCGTCTTTCCGAACGTCGAGTTGATCACCACCGCAAACGACGTGTACCAGGCGACGATCGCCGTAGCCAGGCCAATCCAGCCGCCGAGCTTGATCGTCCCGTTGGTCAGGCTGAGCGTCCCGGACAGGGCCGAGTTGCCGATCCCGAGCACGATGAACGTGATCGTCAGCAGCAGGAGCACCAACGCGACCGCACCGGTGGTCCGCAGCGAGGCGATGAACATGTAGGCCGTGAAGATCCCCCAGGCCCACAGGTACAGACCGACAGCGCTGAACAGCTCGGTCTTGGGGATCTCCGCGGCTCCGAAGTGCAGCAGCCACCAGAACGAGATCCAGAACGCGCCGAAGGAGCAGAATGCCGTGGCGCCGAACGTGTTGCCGGTCCGGAACTCCCACACCCCGGCCGTGAACTGGGCGATGCCGCCGACGGCGAGCGCGAGTGCGGCCACGACACCGCTGGCGGTGGCGACTCCCCCGCCGACGAGACCCGTGTTGATGATGCTGAGCACGAACGTCGTGGTGGCGAACGAGGCCAACCCCAGCGCGCCCGGATCCGCCGGTGTCCAGCCCATGACCCGGCTACCGGCCGGGTCGGGCGCTGGAGCCACATCCGCTTCCCGTGGTGGCAAACGACCTGCTTCCATCTCGTCCTCCTATCGGGGGGGTGTTGATGAGACGGCAGCAAACCTCCGCTCCGAGAACCGGTGCGGCAACCCCCGGATCGGCGAGCGGCGGTGTGGGCCGACCGAGCGGCGCTGTCGACGCGACGAGCGGCGACCGCTCAGTGGCTCGCGGCGGTGGGCAGCGGCGTCAGTTGCGGCGCTTGCGCTTGCGCTTGGGCGTGGTGGACCGGGTGCGGCCGTTGGCGGCCGGCGCCGGCCCTGGCCCGCCCGCCGGCTGGGCCCGGGGCTTGGGGGCTGGGCCCCGCCGGCCACCCAGCAGCCCACCGAGTGCACCGCCACCGCCTCCACCTCCGCCTCCGCCTCCGGCCCCGGCCCCGGCCGCGCGCCGGGCGCGCATCTCCGCCGAGGAGGGCCAGGGTTCAGCGCGCCCCGAGCGCCAGGCCGGCGGCACCCCGCTGGGCCAGCGGCCGGAGAACAGATAGCCCAGCGCAGCGAGCCAATAGCCCTGAACCACGGGGATCTGGACGATCTGAAACAGGACCAGCACGCCGGCGAAGATCCCCAGGTAGCCCATGAACCGGCTCAGCAGCCCGACTCGCATCGCATTGAGCGACACCAGGACGAAAGCCACCGCCAGCAGCAGCGCTGCGGCCTGACCCAGGAGCTGGAGCGCCAGCAGGCCCGAGCCGCTGGTCAGGTGATTGGCCTCCTCGTAGGTCTGTGACCCGGTGGTGGCGAACTGGTGGACCTTGATCGCCACCACGATCGCGTAGGCCACCCCGGTGATCGCGGCCAGTACTCCGCCGACGATCGTGACGATCTTGACGAACGGCTTGACATCGGCGCTGCGGGCGCGAGCGCAGCTGTAGAGGTAGGTCAGAGTCCAGGCGATCAGCAGCGAAGCGATGGCGTTGATCACCGAGGCGATCAGGTCCAGCGGGAAGCGCTTGTTGGCGGTGATCAGGTCGAGTGTCAGCTCGTCGACCTTGGTGTGGGGGCCGCCCAGCTGGATCGCCGCGGCGACGACGAGCAGCAGTCCGCCCAGAATCGCCACGACCGCCTGGCGGTTGCGCACCCGCGTTTCGTGGAGCAGCTGCTGATCGGGGTCCATGGGCCGCCGTATGGTAGTTGCTGTGCGGAGCAGCGAGGTGCACCCCCGTCGCCTGCCCCGCCTGCGGCGCAGCGCCGGATCGCTGGCGCTCGGTCGGCGCCGGTGCCATCGCCGGACAGCCGGCAATCGCCGCCAGCTACCATGCAAAGCATGGAAGGAAGCGGTGGTTTCGGCGATCTGTTCGGAGACCCGGAGGATCTGCAGCGCCGGCTCGGAGAGTTCGCCGAGCAGATGCAGGGCGCGCAACGGCTGGCCTGGGCTGACAACGCCATCAAGCTGGCCGTCGATCTGACCGTGGCTTCGATCAATCGCGCCAACATCCAGGGGACGACCGACCAGCAGGCCGAGCAGCTGCGCACGGTCATGGCGGTGATCTTCCCCGAGGCCGTGACACTCGTGCGCGAGGCGCGCGAGGGCCTGCAGTAGCGAACTGGCCGAGCGCTAGTTCGCGCCGCTCAGGGCCCCGAGCACTCGCTCGTCGTGCTCGGCCGGCTTGACCTTGCGAAACACGTCGGAGATCGTGCCGTCGGGCGCGATCACGAACGTGGTCCGCTCGTTGCCCATGTACTGGCGGCCGTACATCGACTTCTGCACCCAGACGCCGTAGGCCTCGGCCACCGCGTGATCCTCGTCGGCCAGCAGCGGGAAGCCGAGGCCGAACTTCTCGTCAAACCGGCTGATCGCCTTGACCGGATCGGGCGACACTCCTAGCACCACCGCCCCCGCCTGCTCGTAGTCAGGCCGGTGATCGCGCACGCCGCAGGCCTGGGTGGTGCACCCCGGGGTGTTGGCCTTGGGGTAGAAGTAGAGCACCACCGTCTTGCCGCGCAGGGCCGACAGCGAGACCTCGCTGCCCGCCTGGTCAGGCAGGGTGAAGTCGGGCGCGGGATCTCCGGGCTGCAGTGCCATCGCGGTGTGGAACCCTACTTCAGCAGCCGCGACAGCCGCCGGTCCTTAAGCAGCTTGCCGTCGGTCTGGCAGGTCGGGCAGTAACACATCACGTAGTCCTCGTAGAAAACGGCCTCGAGCGTGTCGCCGCAGCGAGGGCATGGCTCGCCGTTGCGGCGATGGACCGTCAGCGGCATCGGCAGCTTGTCGGCAAGCGGCAGCTTCACCGTCGCCTCGTAGTGGGCGATCGCGCCGCCCAGGCAGCCGACGATCGCCTCGCGCAGACGCTCGGCCTCCTCGTCAGACAGCTCCGAGCCGCGCTTGAACGGCGATAGCTTGGCGGCATGGAGGATCTCGTCGACCCAGGAGCGGCCGATCCCGGCGATCACGTGCTGGTCGCGCAGGAGGCCGTGCAGCGGCCGGGGCGCGTCGAGCCGCTCCTGCAGCGGCGGCGGGTCCGGCCAGGCCTCCGGTCCCAGCGCGGCCAGCGTCTCATCGGCGGCCAGGCCCTCGGGGGTGAGCACCTTGACCCAGGCGCGCTGCTTGGTGCCGAACTCCCGCAGCCGCAGCTCGCGTCCGTCGTCCAGACGCACCAGCAGCCGCGAGGTCCGGTCGCGCAGCGAGGCGCGGTTATCGAACAGCTGCAGCCGCCCAGCCGACATCAGGTGGATGAGGAGGTACAGCTCGTGCTCGAGCTCGACCAGGAACAACTTGCCGCGGCGCGAGACGCCCTGGATCGTGAGCCCCTCGATAGCCGACAAAGGCGGATCGTAGGTCTTCAGCGCGTTGACGCCGGGCGCCAATGCCGACTCGATCCGCGTCCCGGCGATGGCGGCGCCGATCAGCCGCGCGGTGATCTCTACCTCGGGTAGCTCAGGCATCTCTTTCGAGGCTACTCACCGGGCCGCCGGCGACAACCAAGGGGTCAATTGTTCGGCCACGTTCAGGATCGCTTAAACCTCCGTGACAAGACTGCTGGCCATGAGCGACGTACTGGCAATCTTTGGACCGGCAGACTCCGACCCCGAGCTGCTGGAGGCGATCACGGTCTTTCGTCCCGACCGGGTCACCGTACTGATAGAGGACGCTGAGGCCGGTCTGGTCGGCGAGGAGTCAGAGGCCGGCGACGCCGTCCGTGACCGCCTCGCCGATCTGATGGCCGCTGTCGAAGGCCGCACCGGTGCGGCCGTGGTCGGCGTGACCGGTGACCGGTCACAGCTCGCCGGCTGGCGGTTTGATCGCGAGCTCGCGCCGCGAGTTCCGATCGCCGCCTGACGCCGTCCCGGCACGACCCGGGCTAGCCCGCCGCACCCCGGGACCAGGCGGCGATAGCGCCGCCGTGGCCTCCCAACCAGCGGTGTACGCTGCCCGACGACATGAGCACGACGATCGCGCCCGACGACATCGTCCGCACCCATGCCGATGCCGCCGGCAACCAGCGCGAGCCGCTGCTCGTGCTCGAGCCACTGCGGGAATTTCTGGCCGCCAACGGCCTGCCGGCACCGGCTGAGCTGACCGCCTGGCCGATCGGGGACGGCCACTCCAACGTCACCTACGCCCTGTCCACCGGCGTGGTGCTGCGCCGCCCGCCCCGGGGGCCGCTGCCGCCGAGCGCGCACGACGTCCTGCGGGAGGCCCGGCTGCTGGCGGCGCTTAGTCCCACGCCGGTCCGAACCCCCGGCGTGCTCGCCGTCGGCGAAGATCCGAGCCTGATCGGCGCCCCGTTCTACGTCATGGAACGGATCGACGGCGACGTGCTGACCAGTGAGATCCCGCCGGCGCTCGATAACCCTGAGCAGCGCCGGCGGATAACCGAGGAGCTGATCGGTGCCCTGGTCGAGCTGCACGCGGTCGACTGGACCACGATCGGACTGGCGGGCTTCGGCAAGCCCAGTGGCTACCTGGAGCGTCAGCTGCGGCGCTTCACCGGCCTGTGGGCGCACAACAAGACGCGTGAGATCCCCGAGTTCGAGCGGGTGGCGCAATGGCTGGCCGCCAACCTCCCGCCATCCCCTCCGGCGACGATCGTCCACGGTGACTACCGGCTCGGCAACGTGATCCTCGCCCACGGCGCTCCGGCGCGTCTGGCCGCGATCTTGGACTGGGAGATGGCCACGATCGGCGACCCCCTGGCTGACGTCGGCTACATGATGATCCACTGGCGCCAGGCCGACGACCGGCCGGCCGGCAAGTTCAATCCCGAGAGCGTGACCACCAAGCCGGGCTTCCCCACTCGCCAGGAGGTGGTGGCGCGCTACGAGGAGCTCTCGGGCCGCTCGGTCGGCGCCCTGGACTGGTACGTGGCGCTGGCGCTGTGGAAGGCGGTGGCGTTCATGGAGGGCAACTACAAGCGGGCGATCTCGGGGGCCAGCGACGATCCCTACCTGAAGACGTTCGGCGACGGGGTGGTGGAGCTGGCCCGCCGCGCCCTCGATGTCACCCAGCACGGGTTCTGACCGCCCCGGCCCGAATGCCCACCGACCGCCCCCGCCGAGCATGAGTTCCAACTCCTACCGCGGCCTGCTCGTGGACTGGGGCGGCGTGATGACCACCAACGTGTTCCATGCCTTCCAGGCCTTCTGCGCCGCGGAGGGCCTCGAGCCCGACACGGTCCGCGACCACTTCCGCGGCAACCCGCACAGCCGAGAGCTGCTGATCGGGCTCGAGACCGGCCAGATTCCCGAAGCCGAGTTCGAGCCCCGGTTCGCCGAGATCCTCGGCGTACCCGCCGAGGGGCTGATCGATCGGATGTTCGCCGGGGCGCGGCCGGACGAGAAGATGCTCAACGCGGTCCGCCGCGCCCGCGCCGGGGGGATCCACACTGGGTTGATCTCCAATTCCTGGGGGACCCGGCGCTACGACCGCGGGCTGCTGGATGAGCTGTTCGACGGCGTGGTCATCTCGGGCGACGTGGGGATGCGCAAACCGACGCTCGAGATCTACCAGCTCGGTGCGCAGCGGGTCGGATTGGGGCCTTCGCAGTGCGTGTTCGTCGACGACCTCCCGTTCAACTTGAAGCCGGCCGCCGAGCTGGGGATGGCCACCGTCCATCACACCGACGACGAGAAGACGATCGCCGAGCTCGAACTGCTGCTGGACATCGCGCTCACATGAAGCTGGCCGCGGTCCTGGCGGTGACGCTGGCCGTCGGCCTGGCCGGCTGCGGAGACAGCTCGCTGTCGGCCACCCAGCTGCACAAGGCGGCCGGACGGATCTGTGACAGCGCGGCCGACCGGGCCGACGCGCTGGCCACCCCCAAATCGCCCCGCAACGGCATCAAGTACCTGAGCGGCGGCGTGGCCGCCCTGACCCCCGAGCTAAGGGCGCTGCGCAAGCTCGACCCCCCGAGCGATCTGGCCGATCAGTACCGCGTCGCCGTCGACGCGACTGCGGCCGAGGTCCACGAGCTGCGCACCGCGGTCAAGGGGCTCAGATCCGGCAACGACCCAGTCGTCGAGATCAAGATCTTGCAGCGCAAGCTCGCGCCCCTGGAGGCCCGAGCCGACTCGGCCTGGCACTCGATCGACGTCCCCAACTGCGCCAGCCGGTAGGCCCCGGCTCAGTCGCGGCGACCGCGGCCGTAGAGCACCTTGAACATCCGGCGCAGAAGCATCGTGCTGCGCGCCGAGTAGGGAAACATGAACGGCTCGCGCTTGAGTGCCCGGCGGGTCACCAGCAGCGACTGGATCTTGGTGTACTTGCGGATCCCGTTGGCGCCGTGGCGGGTCCCCAGCCCCGACGCCTTCCAGCCCCCCATCGGGAGGTTGAGCGCCGTGTAGTTGATCTGGGCGTCGTTGACGCAGACCACACCGGCCTGGATCCGCCGGGCCAGCGCCTCTCCGCGCTCGACGTCACCGGTCCACACGCTGGCCTGCAGTCCATAGGTGGAGTCGTTGGCCAGGCGCACTCCCTCCTCGGGATTGGCGATCTTCATGATCGGCAGCGTGGGCCCGAAGGTCTCCTCCTGCATGAGCTTCATGGAATGATCGACGTCGACCAGCACGGTCGGCTCATAGAACCGTCCCGGCCCGCTGCGGGCGTGGCCGCCGGTGAGGACCTTGGCCCCCTTCTCCACTGCGTCGCGGACGTGCTCCTCGACGATCTCGAGCTGCGGCGGGAAGATCACCGCGCCCACATCGACCGTTCCGACATCGGTCGGGACGCCCTGGCGCAGCCCGCGAACGTTCTCGGTCACCTTCTCCACGAACCGGTCGTAGACCGGCGCCTCGACGTAGCAGCGCTCAACCGAGATGCAGACCTGGCCGGCATTGTTCATCGAGTAGAACGCCGCGGCGTTGGCGGCGCGGTCGATATTGGCGTCGGCACAGACGATCATCGGGTCCTTGCCGCCGAGCTCCAGGTAACAGGGGATCAGCGCCTCGGCGGCGGCCTTCATAACCGCCTTGCCGGTGCGGCTGGAGCCGGTGAACATCACGCAGTCGACCTGCCCGATTAGCGCGGCGCCGGTGGCGCCATCGCCGGTGGCCACGGCGAAGACATCCTCGGGCAGACCGCACTCGCGCATCATGTCGGCCATCAGCAGTGAGCTCAGCGGCGTCACCTCGCTGGGCTTGAGGATCACGCAGTTGCCGGCCATCAGCGCGGGGATGCAGTCGCCGAAGGAGTTGGCGATCGGGAAGTTCCAGGGACCGATGACGCCGACCACCCCAATCGGTGCGTAGCGGATCACCAGCTTCTTGCCGGCCGCGACCGGGTTCTTCCACGAGGGGACCCGCTCGTCCTCGAGGTACTTCGGCCCCTCCTTGGCCCAGAAGCCGAGCGCCGACACCGTGTAGCCGAGGTCGGTGAGCTGGGCGTCCTCGTAGGTCTTGCCGGTCTCGGAGACGACCCGGTCGATGACCTGATCGGCGTGGTCGAGCATCCACCGCTGGGCCCGGCGCATGATCCGCGCCCGCCCCTCGAAGCCGATCGCCTCCCATTGCGGCTGGGCCGCGCGGGCCCGCTGGGCCAGAGCCTGGCACTCCTCGGCGCCGAGCACCGAAATCGTGCCCGTCACCTCGCCGGTAGCCGGGTTCTCCACTGCAATGGTCGCTGCCGCCGCGCCGTTGGTCTCGGCCGGCGTACGCTGCTCGACGCTCGCCATCTGCTCCTCCTGCTGCTGTCTCTCTCGGCGCCCGGGGGCTACCTTGGCTCTGCTCAGGCGGGATCGAGTTCGATCGACTCGATCGTCGGCGGCTCGGCGGGCCGGTCGCCGGCTCCGGTCGGCAGGCCCTCGATCGCATCCACCGCATCCATCCCGCCGGTCACGCGCCCAAACACCGTGTGCTTGCCGTCCAGCCAGGGCGCGCTGTCGATCGTGACGATAAAGAACTGCGAACCGTTGGTGTTGGGCCCCGCGTTGGCCATCGCCAGCGCACCGCGCACCACCTTGTGCTGGTTGATCTCGTCTTCGAACGTATATCCGGGGCCGCCGGTGCCGGTTCCCTGCGGGCAACCGCCCTGGATCATGAAGTCAGGGATGACGCGGTGAAAGATGATCCCGTTGTAGAAGCCGTCGCCGGCCAGCTTGCGGAAGTTCTCCACCGTCTTCGGCGCGTCCTCGTCGAACAATTCGAGCGCGATCGTGCCGAGACTGGTGTTCATATTGGCTGTGCTCATGGCCCTGACACTACCGCGATCCGAGCGGCCCACCCTGGCCCACTCGGATCGCGCCCTGCCCGTCTGACTGGTCCGTCAGCCGTTGGAAGCGGTCTGCAGCGCGTTGAGCGCGGTGACCGCGGTCACGGTCGGGGTCCCGCTGGTGGCCGACTTGGTGCAGGTCACCGAGGCGGTCGACCCGCTGGCCTGCGCGGGAGCGGGTACCACCAGGGGGATCGCTCCGGTCTGGTGGTCGTTGCTGCTGGCCTGGAACGTGATGCTGCGCGTGGCCGTGCTCCCGGGGTCGCCGGGGCTCACCGCCAGCGTGCAGCTGATCGTGACCTGCGAGCCGGGGGCGGTGCCGGATACGTCGACCGCCGGATTGGCGAATACCAGGTACGACGACCCCGACGGCAGCGACTTCGAGGTCAGGGTCACGGCCGGGTTTCCGGTCGGGACGGTCGTCGGCGTCGGGTTGCTGGCGCCAAACTCCTTGGGCGTGGTCGGGTTGCAGGTCGGGTTGCCGTGCTGGTCGATCGCCGACATCGCGCTGTTGCCGGAGCACGTAGGCCTCACCCGCGCCTGGACGGTGCTGGAGTTGATCCTCGCGATTCCCACCGCCCCGAGCTGGATCTTGCGCCAACCGACGGCCAGCACGGGGATCTTGCTGCCCCGGACGGCGTTGTTGCGGATCGCGTCGGTACCGACGCTGTTCTTGGGGATGTTGATCGCGGCGTAACCGGCGCCGCCGAGCGAGATGAACAGCGCCAGCGACGCGACGATCAGAGACGCAGACGGCCGGCGAGACGGGAAGTGCAATTTCACCGGGTGTACCTCCAGTTTGATCTGGCCCTCAATCTGGGGCTTTCCGGCAGACAACACCGCTCACGCCGGTAAGTCTCGGCCCGCGGTCAGGCCGCTGACGCGAATCTGACCGTTCTGTTGCAGTCCGGACCGGCGGCTCGCCGGGCGGTGCTGGGCTGGCCCCGGCGCCCTGGCGGCGCCGCCGAGCTCAGGACCGGGCGGGCTCGAGGGCCAGCACGTGGCCTCGGACCTCGGTGCCCCCGGTGAGCTGCACCACCCGCTGGGCCTCGGATTCGGGCACTTCGACGAACGCGAAGCGCTCGAGCACGCGCACGTTGCGGACCGCCTCGCCGTCGAGCTGCGTGGCGGCGGTGATGGCGTGGATGATGTCCGAGGGCTCGAGGCCGGCGGCCCGCCCCCCGGAGACGATCAGCTTCTTGGGCGGCCCGGACCCGTTGGCGGCCGCCCGTGGCTTGGAATGGCGCCGCGGCGGTGCCTGGACGGGCGTCGGTGCCACCCGAGCGTCCTTGACCCACGGCGAGAGCTTGACCCCGGCGTGACGCTCGATCGCTTCGATCTCCCGGCGCTGGCGGCGCTCGTAGAAGGTGATCGCTCGCCCGCTGCGTCCGACCCGGCCGGTGCGGCCGATGCGATGCACGTAGACGTCGGGCGAGGTCGGCACGTCGAAGTTGATCACGTGCGAGATCCCGGAGATGTCGAGTCCCCGCGCGGCGACGTCGGTGGCCACCAGCAGCGGCAGGCTGCCGCTCTTGAACGCGATCATCACGCCGTCACGGGACCCCTGGGTCATGTCTCCGTGCAGAGCGCGGACGTTCATCCCCCTGTCGCGCAGCGTCCGGTAGAGCTGGTCGCAGCGGATCTTGGTCCGCACGAAGACGAGCGCCTGCTCGGGCCGCTCGGCCTCGAGGACGCGGACCAGCGCCTCGGGCTTGTCCCGCGGCGCGACCTCGAGCGCGAACTGCTCCACGGTGTCGACGGTCAGCGTCGCCGTCTCGACCTTGATCGTCACCGGGTTGTAGAGGTACTGGTCGGCCAGCCGCCTGATCTCGGGCGGCATCGTGGCCGAGAAGAGGGCGGTCTGGCGGCTCGAAGGCGTCAGCGCCAGGATCCGCTCCACGTCCTCCAGAAAGCCGAGGTCGAGCATCTCGTCGGCCTCGTCGAGGACTACGAACCGGCACGAGTGCAGCATCAGCGAGTGACGCGAGATCAGGTCCTTGACCCTCCCCACAGTCCCCACCACGATCTGCCCGCCCGCGCGCAACTGCGCCTGCTGGCTGCGGATCGGCGCGCCCCCGAACACGGCGACCACGTCGACCCCCTTGGCCTTGCCGTAGGCCCGCAGGGCCTGAGTCACCTGGATGCAGAGCTCCCGGGTCGGGGTCAGCACCAGTCCCTGGACCTCGTTCTCTGACTCGTCGACGTACTGGAGCATCGGCAGTCCGAAGGCCGCCGTCTTGCCCGATCCGGTCTGGGCCTGGCCGATCACATCGAGCCCCTCCAGCAGCGGCGGGATCGCCTGCTCCTGGATCGGGCTCGGCGATTCGTAGCCGACGTCGTGGACGGCCTG
>DASXJY010000151.1:0-29160 GCA_036497115.1 Solirubrobacteraceae bacterium | reverse complement strand
GGCGCGGTGTTGTCGGCGATCTCCCGGGCCAGCGCGTAGGCGGCCTCGAGCAGCTCGCCGGACGGGTGCAGGCTGCGCACCAATCCCCCCTCCAGCGCCTCCTGGGCTGCGAACACGCGGCCGGTGGAGACCCACTCCATGGCCCGGCTGATCCCCACCACGCGGGGCAGAAACCAGCTCGAGCAGGCCTCGGGAACGATTCCCCGCCGCGCGAACACGAACCCGACGCGAGCGTCGTCGGCGGCGAGACGGATGTCCATCGGCAGCGTCATCGTGGCTCCCACGCCAACCGCGGGACCATTGATGGCCGCGATCACCGGCTTTGTGCACTCAAACACCCGCAGCGTGAACTGGCCCCCACCGTCGCGGGGCACGCCGCCCTCCTGCTGGCGTTCGCGCCAGTCAAACGTCTCGCCTCCGCCGGCCAGGTCGGCGCCGGCGCAGTAGCCGCGGCCCGCGCCGGTGAACAGCACCACCCGCACCTCGTCGTCGCCGTCGGCTCGATCCAGCGCCTCGATCAGCTCGCGTCCCATGGTCGGAGTCCAGGCGTTGAGGCGGTCGGGTCGGTTCAGGGTGATCGTCAGCACCCGGTCTTCGAGGTCGGTGCGGATCTGCTCGAACTCCATCGTCGTGACGTCCTTTTCTCGGGGAGCCCAATTGTTATCTGCCAGGATGGGTAACCGCAGACCATGAGCCGACCCGATCCGCCGCCCCAGCCCGACCCCGCGACGCCGCGTGTCCCCGGTCCGGGCGCTGGCCCGCTGCCCGAGTCACCCGCAGTCCAGGCCGCCACGCCCCCGCCGCCCAAGCTGCCCGAGGTCGACAGCCCGCCGCCCGAGGACCTTCTCGACGGCGTGCCCTCGACCGAGGAGATCATCGAGCACGCCGAGTCGGCGGCGGAGATCGTCGGCCACCAGCCCAGTCCCGACGAGCTCCTGCGGCGCACCAAGCGCTAGCGGAGGCCGATGATGCAGCTGGAGAAGGTCGGTGTCTGGACGTCGTATCGCGCGATCGGCGAGGAGAACGCCGGCGAGGCGGCGCAGCTGGTCGAGCAGCTGGGCTTTGGCGCGTTCTGGCTCGGCGGCTCACCCAAGCTGCCCGCGGTCCGCCCGCTGCTGGAGGCGACGCAGCGAATCGTGGTGGCCACCGGGATCGTCAACGTGTGGCAGAACGAGCCGGCGGAGGTGGCGTCGGCCTACGCGGAGCTGACGGGGCAATTCCCGCCGGAGCGCCTGCTGGTCGGCATCGGGATCGGACACCCCGAGGCCACCAGCGACTACTCGCGTCCGCTGGCCACGATGCGCGACTTCTTCGACGGGCTGGACCGCAGCCAGCCGCCACTGCCCACCGACCACCGCTGCATGGCGGCCCTCGGACCCAAGATGCTCGACCTGGCGGCTCAGCGCTCACTGGGTTCTCACCCCTACTTCGTGCCGATTGCCCACACGCGGTTCGCGCGCCAGCGGCTCGGCCCCGGCCCGCTGCTGGCTCCAGAGCTGGCCTGCGTCGTCGACACCGATACCGAGCGGGCGCGATCCACGGCCCGGCAGTACGCCAAGCTCTATCTTGGGCTGAGCAACTACACCGGCAACCTGCTCAACTTCGGCTTCACCGAGCAGGACATCGCCGACGGCGGCTCGGACAGGCTGATCGACGCCATCGTCCCGCACGGCTCGGCCGACCAGATCGCTGCCGTGGTCCGGGAGCACCTGGACGCCGGCGCCGACCACGTCTGCTTGCAGCCGGTCGGCACGCAAGGTATCCCGGCCGAGCAGTGGGCCGCCCTGGCCGAGGCGCTGGAGCTCTCCCATCGCTCCGCGGCTCAGGACAGTGCCTGAGCTCGCCCACCGTCGCCTCGGCAGCTCCGAGCTGGAGGTGTCGCGGATCGCGCTGGGGTCGTGGCGAACCTTCGAGCACATGAAGCGAGGGGATGCCGAGCGCCTGCTGGCCCACGCGCTCGAGAGCGGGATCGACTTTTTCGATGACGCCCGCTACGACGACGAAACCGGTCAGGCACCGCTGGCCAGCGGCTACTCGGAGGTCCTGTTCGGCGAGCTGTTCCGCGCCGTGGGAGCCGACCGCGAGGCGGTGGCGGTCTCCAACAAGCTGTGGTGGGAGTTCTGGCCTCAGGAGAACGCCGTCGCCGAGCTGGAGGGATCGTTGGCCCGGATGGGGTTCGATCGCCTGGACGTCCTCTACTCCTCCACGCTGCCCGATGCCGTCTCGGTCCCCGTGGCCGTGGAGGAGATTGCCGGCGTGCTGGCCACCGGCCGCGTCAAGAGCTGGGCGGCGGTCAACTGGAGCGCCCCGGCCCTGGCCCTGGCAAGCGAGGAGGCGCAGCGCGTGGCGATCCCGCAACCCTGCGCGGCGCAGCTGCCCTACAGCCTGGCGCGGCTTGACTGGGTCGAGGATCCGCCCATGCAGGACGCGCTGCAGCGAACCGGCGCGTCGCTGATCCCGTCGGCGGCTCTGGCCGGCGGGGCGCTGACGGGCAAGTACGCCGAGGGCGATACCGGTCGCCTCAGCCACGAGCGCGACGACCCGAGTCGCGCCACCGCGTTTGAGATCGGGGCGGCCCTGCGGGAGCCGGCTGGGCGCCTCGGAACGTCGCCGGCAACGCTGGCGATCGCCTTCACGCTGGCCCACCCCCGCACCGCCTGCACGCTCATCGGCGCCAGCCAGCCAGCCCAGATCGACGCCGCGATCGCTGCCGTCGAGCTGGCGCAGCAGCTGACCGCCTCCGAGATCGACGAGCTGCGGACCCTGGCCGCCCGCTCCTGACCTCAGCCGAGCGTGGGGCGCTGCCGAACCGCGCGATCAGCCGGTCGAGGCGAGCCGCGCGATCAGCCGGTCGAGGATTTCCACCGCGCCGGCGAGCGTGGCCACCTCGTCGTCGTCGAGCGTGGCCATCTCCTCGTGCAACAGGGCGCGGTATTCGGCGCGCAGCCGCTCGAGCGCATCGAGCCCGGCGGGGGTCAGGCTGACCAGCACGGCGCGCCCGTCGCTGGGATCGGCGACCCGCTCCACCCACCCGCGATCAGCCAGGCGGTTGACCAGCAGCGTGATCGCCGGTTGCGTGACCCGCCCGTCGGCGGCGAGCTCGGTGATCCGCCGCGGCCCTGTGGACAGGCTGCGCAGAACGCCGATCTCGGTCAGCGACACGCCGACGCTGGTGCGGGTCAGAAATAGGCGGGATAGGGCCGATGCCCGCTGGGGGAGCGCTTCCGCGATCTCGTCGAGCTGACGGCCCCGGACCTCGCCCTCGAAAAGGTCCATTGGCGGCTTATATTAGTTCCTAATGCATCTGCTCGGCCACTCGCGCTCTGACACCTCGCTGGCCACCCGCCGCCACGCTTCGCGAGTCCAGCGCCGGCACCGCTCCGGGATCGCACCCGCCGCCGAGCGGCTGCTCGCCGGCCTGGCCGGTGGCCACCTGTCGCGGCTGCCGGTCAATGTGCGCTTCTGGGACGGAACCGTCCTCAACGGCGGGGTTGGGCGCCGGGATCAGGATGCCCCGGTGGTGGTGGTCGGCGAGCGCCGGGCGGTCTCGCACCTGCTGCACGAGTCCAACCAGCTCGGTCTGGCCCGCGGCTGGGTCGACGGATCGCTGCGGGTGGAGGGTGATCTGGAGCAACTGCTCAACACCCGCAACCTGTTCCAGGACGTCCATCTCAGCCCGCGCGATCGGGTCAGACTGGCCCTGGAGGCGGCTCGCCTCACCGGACCGGGGGTGCTCAGGCGACCGCCGATCCCCGCCATCGAAGCCTCGCTGAACGGCGAGCGCCACTCGATCACGCGCGACCGCCAAGCCGTCCGCCACCACTACGACGTCTCTAATGACTTCTACCGGCTGATCCTGGGCCCGAGCATGGTCTACTCGTGCGCCTACTTCACCGATGCCGACGACAGCCTGGACGAGGCCCAGGCCCGCAAGCTGGATCTGATCTGCCGAAAGCTCCGCCTCGCCGAGGGTGAGCGGCTGCTCGACATCGGCTGCGGCTGGGGCTCGTTGCTGCTGCACGCCGCGGCCAACTACAACGTCCGCGCCGTCGGCGTCACGCTGTCTGAGCCCCAGGCCGAGCTGGCCCGGGCGCGGGCCCGCCAGCACGGACTCGGCGACCGGATCGAGGTCCGCGTCGCCGACTACCGCGAGTGCAGCGACGGCCCGTTCGACAAGATCGCCTCGGTCGGAATGTACGAGCACGTGGGGCGAAACGAGCTCGCCGGATACGTCGGTCAGGTGACCCGACTGCTGCGGCCCGGCGGGCTGTTTCTCAACCACGGGATCGTTCGCCTGGACTCCGAGCCGCCGACCTCGGACACGTTCATCTCGCGCTACATCTTTCCCGACGGCGAGCTTCACCCGGTCACCGAGGTGATGGTGGCGATGCGGGCGGCGGGCCTCGAGGTCCGCGACGTTGAGGCACTGCGCGAGCACTACCCGCTGACCCTGCGCCGCTGGCTGGCCAACCTCAGGGCCAACCGAGACCGGGCGATCGCGATTGTCGGGGCCGAGCGCGAGCGCACCTGGCAGCTGTATCTGCTCGTCTCCGCGCTGGGCTTCGAGAGCGGGGACATCAGCGTCTATCAGGTGCTCGCCACCCGGCACGGCGGGCCCCACCAGTTGCCCCTGGATCGCTCGGAGCTGTTGCGCGGGGTCGAGGCGGCCACGGCTGATCTGCCGCCGAGGCGACGGCCATCATATCAATCTTGACCTATATAAATATCTACTGATATGTTGGCCTGACGATGCACGCCTTCGACGTCCTCGGCGACCCGGTGCGCCGCCGCATCCTGGAGCTGCTGGCTGACGGCGAGCTGAGCTCCGGAGCGGTCAGCGAGGTCATCCAGGAGGAGTTCGGAATCTCGCAGCCGGGAGTCTCGGCGCATCTGCGGGTGCTGCGCGACGCCGGCTTTGCCACAGTCCGCCCCCAGGGCGCCCGGCGTCTGTACGCCGTCCGCCCCGAGCCATTACGGGACGCCGACGCCTGGCTCGACCGCTTCCGCCACTTCTGGGCTCCGCACCTCGAGGCGCTGGCCACCGAGGTCGCGCGGGGCCGCCGCGCCGAACTCCGACCGAGCAAAACGCCGACGCAGAGGAGACGCCGATGATCGACGCCAGCACCGAAGTCAACGCCGTAGCCCGCCAGGTGGCGAGCCGCCAGCTCGAGGCCGGCGAGGCCCGGATCGCCAGGCTCGCCCGGACCTACGATGCGCCCGTGGACGACCTCTGGGACGCCTGCACCAACCCCGAGCGCCTGCCCCGCTGGTTCTTGCCGGTCTCCGGCGAGCTTCGCCTCGGCGGCCGCTACCAGCTCGAGGGCAACGCCGGAGGAACCGTCGAGCGCTGCGACCCGCCGCATAGCTTCACCGCCACCTGGGAGTACGCCGACCGGGTGAGCTGGATCGAGGTTCGCCTCACCCCGCAGGCCGACGCCCAGACCAGGCTCGAGCTCGATCACATCGCGCTGGTCGCCGACGACGACAAGTGGGCCGAGTTCGGCCCCGGCGCGGTGGGCGTGGGCTGGGACCTGGCCCTGATCGGATTGCAGCTGCACCTCTCGACCGGCCGGCCGGTGAACCCCGAGGAGGTTCAGGCCTGGGGTGCCTCGCCGGAAGGCCATCGCTTCGTCCGCGTCAGCTGCGAGCGCTGGCGTGACGCCGACATCGCCGCCGGGGCCGACCCAGCGGCGGCGGCGCGAGCGGCGCAGCGCACCGCTGCGTTCTACACCGGCGCCCCCGCTCCCGCCGGCTCGTGAGCCGGCGGCCCGAGTGTCGCCAAGCACACCCGGGTCACGAACCGCATCTCCAGAGTGCCCCCGCCGCTGTCGATGGCCTCGCCGATCGCCGCCAGCAGCGCCGTGCGGTGGCTGGCTTCGAGCAGGATGTGGTCCTGGTGGGTGGCCAACAGCGCCAGGTAGTCCTCGGTGGGGTAGCGCTGCGTCCAGGGGTAGGAGAGGACCGCCGGGTCGATGAAACCGGGGCTGGCCTCGATCTCGGCGATCCAGTCGCCGGCCAGGCTGGTGGGCCGGCTGTCGGGATGCATCGGGAAGTCCGGCACCAGCTGCGGCGCCGCAACCGCGTAGGCGTCGCTGAGGGCTTGGCGCAATTCGCTCGCCGCCCAGTCGGGAAACGTCCAGATCGCGGCCAGGGTCCCGCCGGGGACCAGCGCCTGGCCGGCCCGCCGGTAGCGAACCGCGGGGTCGATCCAGTGCCAGGCGTTGGCGCTGGCCAGTAGCCGGAAACGAGCCGTCACCGGCCAGTCCTCGAACTCGGTCTCCACGATCTGGACGTCGCGGTAGGGCGAGCAGTTGGCGCGGGCCACCGCGGCCATCTCGTGACTGGGCTCCAAGGCCACCACCCCGAGGCCGCGGGCGGCGAACAGCGCGGTGGCCTTCCCGGTGCCGGCGCCGACCTCGAGAACCCGCTCCCCCGGGGTCACGGCAGCGTGGTCGATCACCGCGTTGATCGCCGCCGCCGGATAGGACGGGCGCGCGCGATCGTAGAGCTCGGCGACGCGGCCGAAGGCCAGGCGCTGCTGGTCGGCAAAACCGGGAGCCATCGCCCGACTGATTGTGCCCGCCCCACCGGGCTTGTGCCCGGCGCCGGTTTGCGGATAGGCTCGTCGCGATGGCCAACGATCAAGCGATCCAGCGTCTGGTGAGCCTCCGGGCCACGGTCGGGGCCGGAGCCTGGCTGGCTCCGCGGATGTCCGGACGGCTGTTCGGCCTCGACGTCGCCGGCAATCCGCAGGCGCCGTACCTCGGCCGCCTGTTCGGCGCCCGCGACGTTGCCCTGGCCGTGGGGCTGCGCGGCAGCCAGGGCCCCGAGCGGGCGCAGTGGCTGCGCATCGGGATGGCCTGCGACCTGGCCGATGCCGTGGCCGGCTTGCTCGCCGGCCGCCGTGGCGAGCTGCCCAAGCCGGCGACCGTGCTGGTGACCGCCACCGCCCTGGCGGCGGCCGGTCTCGGCGCCGCCGCGCTCCGGGGCGAGGAGTCGGCCGCGCCAGCCGAGACTCCAGCGGCGCCAGCCTAGGCTCGAGCCGCGGCCGCCCGCGGGGCAGCCTCAAGCCCGGTCAGCCGGGCAGCCACCCTTCGCGGTACTGGATCTCCACATCGTCGGCGATCGGGGCGTAGGCCTCGTCGGGATCCCGCGTCTCGCGCTGCACCCCGGCGCCGTGGCGGCGGGCCAGCTCCGAGTCGGGATAGACGACCTCGTCGTTGAGCCGGGTGCCCACCGCCAGCAGGGTGCAGGGGCCCTCGCCGGCTCCGACGAACACGTGCTCGGTCCACGGCGGGCAGTGGACGAAGTCCCAGGCCTTCAACCGGCGCTCCTCGCCCTCGATCAGCAGCAGGCACTCGCCCGAAAGCACGAGGAAGTCCTCCTGCTCGTTCTCACGGTGATAGAAGCAGGATGGCTGGTCCGGGGCCAGGATGCTGATGTTGATCCCCAGGTTGGGGAATCGGTACTCGCCCTCGAAGCGCGTGTAGGCGCCGAAGTCGCCGTCCAGCCACCGCGCCTGGCAGGCGCTGAGGACAAACCAGCCCTTGCCCACCGGGACCCGCCCGTTTTCGGTCGACTTCAGCGAGGCCTCCGGAACCCCGGTGCGCATCATGGCGCCGTTCTACCCGCCACGGGCGACTGGCACACCAGGACCCGAACGGGCGAGCGACGCTACAGGTCTGAGAGGGCCTGGTTGAACGTCTGGCTCGGGCGCATCGCCTCGGCCACGCGCTGGCGGTCCGGGTGGTAGTAGCCCCCGATGTCGACCTCGGATCCCTGCACCTCGGAGAGCTCGGCCACGATCTTGTCCTCGTCGGCGGTCAGCCGCTCGACCAGCGGCTTGATCCGCTCGGCGAGCTCGCGATCATCGCTCTGCTCGGCGAGCTCCTGAGCCCAGTACAGGGCCAGGTAGAAGTGGCTGCCCCGGTTGTCGAGCTCGCCCGCTGAGCGCGACGGGGACCGGTTCTCCTCCAGCACCCGGCCGGTGGCGCGATCGAGCGTCTGCGCCAGCAGCTTGGCCCGCGAGTTGTCTTCCCGGTCGGCGAGCAGTTCGAACGACACCGCCAGGGCCAGAAATTCTCCCAACGAGTCCCAGCGCAGGTGGTTCTCCCGCTGAAACTGCTGCACATGCCGCGGCGCCGAGCCGCCCGCGCCGGTCTCGAACAGGCCGCCGCCATCCATCAGCGGCACGATGGAGAGCATCTTGGCGCTGGTCCCCAGCTCGAGGATCGGAAACAGGTCGGTCAGGTAGTCGCGCAGGACGTTCCCGGTCACCGAGATCGTGTCCTCGCCGTCACGGGCCCGCTGCAGCGTGAACCGGGTCGCCGCCGCCACATCAAGAACCTCGATCTCGAGACCGTCGGTGTCTGACTGCTGCAGCGCCGGGCGGACCTTGGCCAGGAGCTCGCGGTCGTGCGGACGGGTCTCGTCGAGCCAGAACACGGCCGGAGCCCCCGTCGCCCTCGCCCGGGAGATGGCCAGACGCACCCAGTCCTGGATCGGCGCGTCCTTGGTCTGGCACATGCGCCAGATGTCGCCGGCTTGCACCTCGTGCTCGAGCAGCGTGTCCGCGCCGTCTCCGACCACCCGGACGACTCCCGGCCCCTGGATCTCGAAGGTCTTGTCGTGGGAGCCGTACTCCTCGGCCTGCTGGGCCATCAGGCCGACGTTCGACGTGCTGCCCATCGTCGACGGATCGAGCGCGCCGCGCTCGCGGCAGTCGTTGACGGTCTCGGCGTAGAGGTCGGCGTAGGAGTGATCGGGGATCACAAACTTCGCGTCCTGCTGGTCGCCGCGGGCGTTCCACATCTGGCCCGAGCTGCGGATCGCCGCCGGCAGCGAAGCGTCGATGATCACGTCGCTGGGCACGTGCAGGTTGGTGACGCCGCGGTCTGAGTCGACCATCGCGATCTCCGGCCCATTCTCGTACGCGGCGTCGATCGTGGCCTGGATCGCGCTGCGCTCCGGCTCGGAAAGCTTCTCGATCGCCTTCAGCAGGGCACCGATTCCGTCGTCGGCGTCGGCGCCCACCGATTTCAGCGCGGCCCCGTGCTCGGCGAACAGGGACGGAAAGTAGGCCCGCACGGCGTGGCCGAAGATGATCGGGTCAGACACCTTCATCATCGTCGCCTTGAGATGGACCGAGAACAGCACCCCCTCCCTCTTGGCGTCGGCGATCTGGGAGGCCAGGAACGCCTCGAGCGCCGCCCGGCGCATCACCGCCGCGTCGAGCACCTCGCCGGCCAGCACCGGCGTCTGCTCCTTGAGCACGGTGACGTTGCCGTCGACGTCGACGTGCTCGATCCGGACCGCTCCCTCTCGATCGACCGTCACCGACCGTTCGGTGGAGCGGAAATCCCCTTCCTCCATCGTGGCCACGCGGGAGCGCGAGTCCTTTGACCACTCGCCCATCGAGTGCGGATGGCGGCGGGCGTACTCCTTGACCGAAGCGGGCGCTCGCCGATCGGAGTTACCCTGGCGCAGAACCGGGTTGACCGCACTCCCCTTGACGGTGTCGTAGCGCCGCCGCGTCTCACGCTGCTCGTCGTCGGCCGGCTCGTCGGGGTAGTCGGGGATGGCAAAGCCCTGCTCCTGCAGCTCGGCGATCGCCGCCTTGAGCTGCGGCGTCGAGGCACTGATGTTGGGCAGCTTGATGATGTTGGCCTCGGGGGTCTTGGCCAGCTCACCCAGCTCGCTCAGCGCGTCGGCGACTCGCTGCTCATCGCTCAGCGCATCCGGAAACTGAGCCAGGATCCGCCCGGCCAGCGAGATGTCGCGCAGCTCCACCTCCACCCCGGCCACCGCCCCGAACGCCTCGACGATCGGCAGCAGCGATCGCGTGGCGAGCGCCGGAGCCTCGTCGGTCTCGGTGTAGATGATCTTCATGGCGGCCCCGCACCCTATCGACGCGAGTCAGCCAGAGAGCTTCCAGGTCCCGTCTGACTGCTTGGTCAGCTGTGTCGGCGCCGAGTCGCTCTGGAGAAAGCCCTTCAGCGAGCCTTTGGAGCTGGTGATCGCGCTCGCGGGAACGGTGGCGTGGCTTCCGTCGATCTTGACCTTGCCCACCTTGGCGCTCTGCAACCCGGCCTTCTGGGCCGGTGTCAGGTGGTCTGAGACGAGCCCGACGACGCGCTGGCACGACGAATGCCCCGCGTTGGCGAGCGCCGCCTGACCGGCCCGGGTGGCCATCGAGCAGACGGTGGCGCCGTCACCCGAGCCCAGGGCGTGCAGGACCTTGGTCACCGTCTGCTGGACCTGGGAGGTGTCACCGGAGCCTCCACAGCCAACAATGCTCAAACTCACGGTCCCGACCGCGAGCACCCGGATCCACGGCTTGCCCACGCTGCGACCTTACCCTATGGGGGCCTCAGACCTCGACCGGCCACGAGAGGATCCCGCAAATGTCAGACCGCCCCCCGCTGCCTCCGTTCACCGCACAGACCGCCGCCCAGAAGGTGCAGGCCGCTGAGGATGCCTGGAACACCCGTGACCCCGAGCGGGTGGCGCTCGCCTACAGCGAGGACTCGCAGTGGCGAAACCGCGACACCTTCGTCCGGGGCCGGGACGAGATAGTGCGATTTCTAACCGGCAAGTGGGACCGCGAGCTCGACTACGCATTGCGCAAGAGCCTGTGGACGTTTGCCGAGAATCGGATCGCAGTCCGCTTTCAGTACGAGTGCCACGACGGCGACGGGCAGTGGTGGCGCAGCTACGGAAACGAGCTGTGGGAGTTCGACTCGCACGGCCTCATGACCCGCCGCGAGGCCAGTATCAACGACCTGGCCATCGACGAGACCGAACGCCGGATCCGCGGCCCCCGTCGCGACGACGAGCGCGGGGTCGAAATCCCCCTCCAGTAGCGCAGGCCGTCGTTCATCCGAGCGCCGCCGTCGGCGTACGATCTCCCCTATGGATCGTCGCATCGTGTATGTCTCTCGCCTCACCCGGCTGCCGCTGCTCGGCGCCGACGGAGCCGACATCGGCCACATCGTGGACGGCGTCTTCGACCTGGGCGGACGGCCCCCCCGGATCAACGGGGTGGTGGTCGCCGTGCAGCGCCGGCGTGTGTTCGTGGGCATCGGCCGGATCAGCGAGATCGGCACCGACGGGGCCAGGCTGCGCCGCGGTTCGGTCAACCTCCGGCAGTTCGAGCTTCGCCCCGGCGAGCGTCTGCTGGTCGGCGATCTGATCGGGACGCGCCTGCGCGGCCAGCGTGTCGTCGACATCGGGCTGACGCCCGCGCCGGAGCCCTTCGCCTGGGAGATAGCCACCGTGGCGCTGGCCGGCCGCCGGATGCCGGGGCTGCGGCGAGCGCCGGAGGTGATCGACTGGAGCGAAGCGGGCGAGCTGTTCGCCGTCGACAGCCCCGTTGACCGCCAGGCCGCCGAGCTCGGTGGGCTGCATCCAGCCGAGATGGCGGCGACGATCCGCCGTCTGCCGCTGAGCCGCCGGCGCCTGCTGGCCGAGGCGCTCGAGGACGAGCGGTTCGCCGATCTGCTCGAGGAGATGGACGAGGACGAGCAGGTGCGGCTGGTCGAGGGCCTTGACCGCGAGCGACTGGCCCGGGTCCTGGACCAGATGGAGGCCGACGACGCCGCCGACCTGCTGGGGGAGTTCCCGGCGGCGCGGCAGGCCGAGCTGCTGCGCGCCATGGACCCCGAGGAGGCAGAGCCGGTGCGCCGCCTGCTGAGCTACCAGCCCGACACGGCCGGCGGTCTGATGACGCCCGAGCCGGTGATCCTGGGACAGGACTCGACCGTCGCCGAGGCGCTGGCCCGGGTCCGCCAGCCCGACCTTCCGGTGCCCCTGGCGGCCCAGGTGTTCGTCTCCCGGCCACCGCTGGAGACTCCGACCGGGCGCTACGTGGGCACGGTCGGCTTCCAGCGGCTGCTGCGCGAAGCGCCGAGCAAGCCACTGGGCCGCTGCCTCGATGAGGACATCGAGCCGGTGCGCGCCGACTGCAGCGACCGCGAGGTGGCGAGCCAGCTGGCGGCCTACGACGTTGTCGCCCTGCCGGTCATCGACGAGGTCGGCCGGCTGGTCGGCGTGGTCACGATCGACGACGTCCTGGACCGCGTTTTGCCCGACAACTGGCGAGTTACCCTCGCGGAGAACTGATGGCGCGCGGGGATGATCTCAGCCGGCCCCGGGGCACCCCGGGCGGCCCCAGCTACGACCCGGATGCGTTCGGCCGCTTTGCCGAGAACCTGGCCCGGTTTTTGGGCACCGGGCGCTACCTCGTGGGCCAGACGATGGTGGTGATCATCTGGATCATCCTGAACGTCATCGGGATCGTCCACCACTGGGACCCGTACCCATTCATCCTGCTCAACCTCGGCTTCTCGACCCAGGCCGCCTACGCGGCGCCGCTGATCCTGCTGGCCCAGAATCGTCAGGCCGACCGCGACAAGGCCGAGGTCGAGCGTGACCGCGAGACCAACTCCCGGGCCCTGGCCGAGACCGAGTTCCTGGCCCGGGAGATCGCGGCGGTCCGGCTCGCCGTCGACCAGAAGGCCGACCGGGAGGACATCGTGGAGCCACTGGAGCGCCTCACCCAGGCGATCGAGCGCCTGCAGGGAGTGGAGCAGGTCGGCGAGACCGAGTGAGTGGGGTGAACAGGCGCCGGGGGCTTCAGGTCAGGTAGCCCAGCTTGCCCGCCTCCGCCGTCAGCTCGTCGCGGAACTTGGGGTGAGCGATGGCGATCAGCCGCCGCGCCCGGTCGGCGATCGAGCTGCCCCGCAGCTCGGCCACGCCGTATTCGGTCACCACCTTGTCGACGATGTTCTTGAACGTCGTCACCGCCGCGCCCGGGCGGAGCTGGGGGACGATCCGCGAGACGGTGTCGTCGGCGGTCGTCGAGTGAAGGACGATGAACGCCTGACCCTGCTCGGCCATCACCGCGCCGCGGGCGTAGTCAGGCTGGCCCCCGGAGGAGGAGAGATATTCGCTGCCCAATGACTCCGAGGCGCACTGGCCGAGGAAGTCGACCTCGAGCGTGGCGTTGATCGCGGTCATCAGCGGCTCGCGGGCGATGTTGCGAGGATCGTTGGTGTAGTCGACGGGGTGAAACTCGACCCCCGGGTTGTCGGCGACGAAGTCATAGAGCCGCTGGACCCCAATCGCCGATGTGGTGACCAGCTTGTTGCGGTGAGTCCGCTTGCGGGTCCCGGTGATCACTCCGGATTCGACCAGCTCGACAAATCCGTCGCCGAGCAGCTCGGTGTGGACGCCGAGTTCGTGGTGGCCGGTGAGCATCGACAGGACCAGGGTGGGGACGGTTCCGATCCCGGCCTGGATGGTGGCTCCGTCCGGGATCCGCTCGGCTACGAACTCGGCGATCCGCTGGTCGCGGTCGGTCCCGGCCGGAGTCGGCACCTCGACCAGCGGACGGTCTGACTCGCAGAACCCGACAACGTCCGAGAAGTGCAGCTGGTTGCCGCCGAACGTCCGCGGCGTCTGGGCATTTACCTCGACGAAGAACGGCACCTCGCCGATCAGCGCGGCCGTGTACTCGGCGTCGGGCCCCAGCGAGAAGTAACCGTGGCGATCCGGCGCCGAGACGGTCGTCAGCACGAGTCCCGGCTTGACTGCCTGGCGCATCAACCTGGGGACATCGCTGAACGAGTTGGGGACCAGGTCACAGGTACCGCGGTGAAACGCGTCGCGGCTGTTGGGCGAGAGAAACCAGGAGACGTGGCGGAGGTTCGGGTACTTGCCCTCGATGTAGTCGCGCCGGCGCAGGGCGATCATTTGATGAAGCCGGACGCTGTCGAGCGTGTCGGCCGCCGCTTCCACCGCGTCGATGACCAGCGCCGGCTCGCCATTGGCGGCGCCGACGATTACATCGATTCCCGGCACCAGCCAAGGCAGCACGTCCTCAGGCGCGCCGCGGCGAGCGGTGATCTCGGCGGCGATTGTTGGGTGAGTCACGTCTGGCTCTCCTGACGGGCTATCGATGGGCGGATTGGTGGAACTTAGGTCCCTGCCCCGCAACCTAGGTGCCCCACCTCTGGTCAGACTGGGCACCATAAGGCACAATTTCCGATGCGTGGAGGACGGAACCGACCTGCAGCCGGTGAAACCGCGGCCCGATGCGGTGCTGGCCGGTGCCCGGGCCGGCGGGCCAACGTCCGATGCGATCCCGCTGGCCGCCGAGGACCTGGCCATCCTCGACATCGAGAGCCCCACCATCGCCGGCCACACGTGCAAGGTTCTCCGCATCGGGCCCGACGCCCCCGATCTGGCCATGCTTCGCCGCCGTATCGCCGAGCGCATCCACCTGACCCCGGCGCTCACCCGCCGCCTGGGCACGACCCGGGATGGCCAGCCGGCATGGGTGCCCGACCCCGGGTTCGACGTCGACGAGCACGTGGTCGAGCACGCCCACGACCACCCGGTCGGCAGTCAGGACCTGCGGCGCTGCGTGGCCAGGCTGTTCGAACAGCGTCTCGATCGCCAGCGGGCGCTCTGGCGGATGGACGTGATCGAGCTCGAGCACGGTCACCGGGCCATCGTCTGGCGGATCCACCACGCGCTCGCCGACGGCACCGCCTCGCGTCGCTACGCCCGGGCGCTGCTGTGGGACGAGTCCCCCGAGCAGCAGCTGACCGAGGCCCAGGCCGCCGTCCAGCACGCCGCCGACGAGCGGCGCCGTCGCGGCCATCTGGCCGGCTACGTGCGCCGGGAGTTCAAGCGCTCGCGTACGCGGTCGCCGTTTGACGGCACCATCGGCCGCCGCCGGGAGGTGGGGTTCGCGACGGTGCCGCTGCCCGCGGTTCACGACGCCGCCAAGGCCCTCTGCGGCGCGACCCTCAACGACGCCGTGCTGTCGATCGTCGCCGGCTGCCTGCGCCACTGGGTGTCAGAGCACCACGGCCAGCTGGGGTCAATCCGGGTCAAGGTCCCGGTCAGCCTGCACCACGAGGGCGACGGTGTCGCCAACCACGACTCGCAGTTCTCGCTGGGCTTGCCACTCGGTGAGGCCGACCCGGTCACCCGGCTGACGATCATCCACGAACGCACGCGGACCCGTAAACGGGCCCAGGACGCCGAACAGCGTGAGGTGCTGCTGCACGAGCTGGGAAGCGTCTCACCCCGCCTGGAGCACTTCGCCACCCAGCTGGAGCGCAGCCCGCGCCGGTTCGCGCTCAACGTCTCAAACGTTCCCGGCCCCCGTGAGCACGTTTCGGTGCTCTCGGCGCCGGTGTACCGACTTCACTCGCTGGCCGAGATCAGCCACCACCACGCCCTGAGGGTCTCGGTCATGTCCCTCGCCGACCTGCTCGGCTTCGGCTTCTGTGCCGACGCCGAGCTGATCCCCGACTTGCAGACGATGGCCGACCAGGTCGAGCCTGAGACGCAGGCGCTGCTGGACGCGCCCAGCCCGGCTGAACGCGCCCGCAGCTGACGGTTAGAGGCCGGTCGAGGCGCTCGAGCCGACCGGTGGCGCCTGACGGGCGCCGGCGCCGTTGGAGCTCGCGCCGCGGATACCCTCGGCGACCCGCGAGCCGAGCTCGGAGTCCACGCTGGTCCAATACTGGATCACACGCTCCTGGACCGGGGCCGAGACCGCGTTGGTGGCGTGGCCGACGATGTTCGAGACCAGGTGATCCTTGTCGATGTCGGACAGCACCTCGCGGTAGAACGTGCCCGGCTGACCGAAGTCGTCGTCCTCGCGATGCGGGGAGTAGGCGGCGCGGACGATCTCGGCGCCCTGCACTCCCCACGCGGTCTCCATGAACCGCGGATCGGCGGCGGGACCGCCGTAGCTGTTGGGCGCGTAGACCGGCTGGTTGCCGCTGTGGCGGTAGCGCATCGCTCCGTCCTTGTTGTAGCTGTTGACCGGCGCCTTGGGAGCGTTGATCGGCAGCTGCAGGTAATTGGTCCCAATCCGGTGACGATGGGTGTCGGGATAGCTGAACAGCCTCCCCAGCAGCATCTTGTCGGGACTGGGGCCGATCCCGCGGACCATGTTGGCGGGCTCAAAGGCCGCCTGCTCGACCTCGGCGAAGTAGTTCTCCGGGTTGCGGTCGAGCACCATCCGCCCAACCGTGATCGGCGGATAGTCGCCGTGCGGCCACACCTTGGTCAGGTCAAACGGATTGAAGCGATAGTCGGCGGCATCGGCGAACGGCATGATCTGCATCTCCAGCCGCCACTCCGGATGGTCGCCGGCGGCGATCGCGTCGTGCAGATCACGGATGTGGAAGTCGGGCTCCTCGGCGACCATCGCCTTGGCCTCTTCGTCGGTGAAGTTCTCGGGCCCCTGAACGGTCTTGAAGTGGTACTTGACCCAGAACTTCTCGCCGCCCTCGTTCTCCCACAGGAACGTGTGACTGCTGTAACCGTTCATGTTGCGCCAGGAGCGAGGAGTGCCGCGATCGGACATCAAGAACGAGACCTGGTGGGCCGACTCCGGCGACAGAGTCCAGAAGTCCCACTGCATGTCGTTGGAGCGCAGGTTGGTGTCCGGCAGGCGCTTCTGGGAGTGGATGAAGTCCTGGAACTTGGACGGGTCACGGACAAAGAAGATCGGCGTGTTGTTGCCGACCATGTCGTAGTTGCCCTCGTCGGTATAGAACTTGATCGCGAACCCGCGTGGGTCGCGCACGGTGTCGGGGCTGCCGAGCTCGCCGGCCACGGTCGAGAAGCGGACGAACAGGGGCGTGCGCTTGCCCGGCTTGAGGAAGTCGGCCTTGCAGTACTGGGTCACGTCCTCGCTGACCTCGAAGAAGCCGTGGGCGCCGCCGCCCTTGGCGTGCACCACGCGCTCGGGCACCCGCTCACGATTGAACTGGGCCATCTTCTGGATCACATAGTGATCCTGGAGCAGGATCGGGCCGTCGGGGCCAACGGTCAGCGAGTGCTCGTCGCTGGCGGCGGGAAGTCCGGCGTCGGTGGTGGTGCGCGGTACGTCGCTCATATTCCGGAATCTCCTTTTCGTCGAGGGCGGGAGTGCTCGCCTCGCCCCTTCATATCAGGTATCCCTAATAGGCAACTTCCCCCGGCTTTCCGGCTCGACCGTCCGTCCACCGCCCAATCAAGCCACGGCGCCTAGATCGCCGGGGGTCATGCGTCCTACTTGCGGATAGTGCAACTCAAACCCATCACCCCCGGCGCAGCCCCTGCGATCAGCCGGCGGGAACGTCGACCCGGGCCACGTTCCAGCCTGAGACGCTGACCACCGGCGCCAGACCGCGCAGGTCGGCTCGCGCGTAGCGCACGTGCAGCGTCTCTGACTCGCCGGGCCACAGGGTCACGTCGTTGCGGCTCCAGGAGACCGGCAGGACCTCGTTGTCGCCGGCAGCTGGAACGCCGGCCGAGCTGCCCCGGCGCAGGTCGGCGCGGATGAAGAACGCTGCCGTGGGGGTGCTCGAGGTGTTGGTGATCGTTACCTCGGTGTCGGCCTCGTGGCCGCCCCGGTGCCGTTCCCCGCCGGCGCCGTGGCGCCAGCTGTGGGTGGTCTCGGCGCCGGGATCGGAATGGCTCGAGGTGTGGGCAGTGACCGAGAGCTCGGCCGCCGGAAGCTCGCGCAGGCCGGTCAGGTCGGCGTAGCCGCTCATCGTGGCCTGTGGGTTGCCGATCGTCTTTGCCCAGTTGATCTGGTCAGGCTGCGTGGACAGCCAGTAGGCGTTGCGATCTACAACCTGCCCGTCGCGGCTCAGCAGCAGCTCGACGAAGTAGGTCTGCGCCTTGGCCGGCGGGGTGGTGGCAGCGGGGACGCTGGGGTGAAGCACCCCGGAGGCGACGCCCTGACTGGGGAGGTCCAGGCCCCCGGCGGTCTTCTGGTCAAGCAGCTTGCCGTCGACGTCGTAGACCCGGGCCCGTACCGACAGCCCGTGGACCGGGTCGCCGCTGAGGTTGGCGACCGAGACCGTGCCGGTGTCGTAGGCGTAGATTGCGTGCAGCGGCCGGTTGGCCTCCTGGGCTCCGAAGTAGCTGCCCGCCTGGTCGTAGTCGTTGTTGTAGAGGTCCCACAGCAGCGTCGGCCAGCCCTTGTTGAGCTGCCAGTAGACGATCCCGGTGGAGGGGGCCTGGGAGCGGTTGGAGTGCTCGATGTAGGCCTCGAACTCGGCGCGCTGGGTCTCGTAGTTCTGGACCTGGGCCTCCTCGACGTACTGCGGAAGGCTCGACCACGACCCGTAGCGCGCCTTGATCGCCTGATCGAGGTCGTGCATCGTGCCAAACGAGTAGCCGCCGTTGTCAGGCCCGGGCAGATCGGGCTCGTAGTTGAGGTGGTACTGGTTGTAGTCGGGCTGCTGCCAGAGCGCGTTCTGCTCGGCCGGGGACAGGAACCGCTGGATCGAGTCGAGCGTCGGGACCGTGTCCCCGGCGCTGGCCTCACTGTCGAAGGCCCAGGCGCCACCGACGTTGGTCCGTGAGTCGTCGCTGGGGTCGTAGTGAGTGGTGTCGTACCAGTAGGAGGGCGGCACCCAGTCGTAGGGCCCCTCCTTCTCGCCGGAAGGACCAAGCGTCGGCGTGCTCTTGTACTCGGCGGAGGCGATCACCGGTTCGGTGAAGTCGGCCTGCTTGAAGCCGGCCAGCGTCACCTGCTCCTGGCGCGGAATCGGCTGGTTGTCGCTCCAGCTGAAGTTGAGGATGCTGGGGTGGTTGCGCAGGCGACGGCCGATCGTCAGGGCCGAGTTGTAGAGGACGTCGTAGTCGTGCTGGGTCACGCCCTTGCCGTCGTCCGGAAGCTGCCAGGCGTCACAGCACTGAAAGCCGGCGTCGATCAGGATCCCGGCGCGGTCCATCTGCTCGTAGAAGTTCTGCGGCATCTCCTTGCCCTCGGTGCGGATGCCGTTGAGGCCGAGGTTCTTGATCAGCGCGATCTGGTTGGCCGTGTCGGCCGCCGAGTAGCGCAAGAACAGGTCCTCCGACCAGCCGCCGCCGCGGAACACGAACGGACGGCCGTTGACCAGGAACTGGCGCGAGCCGCTGGGGGCGATCGGGGCCGGGCCGATCAGGCGGGTGGTGACGGTCCGGATCCCGAACGTCTGAGACTCCCGGTCCCAGCTCTGCCAGCGCCCGCCGCCGTAGCCCGCGGCACGAGCATCGCCGTGGCCGTGCCAGTGGCCGTGGCCGTGCCAGTGGCCGTGGCCGTGGCCGTGCCAGTGGCCGTGGCCGTGGCTCGCGGCGCCGCCGTCCGGGCCGATGCTCATCTGCATCCGGTAAAGCGGCTGGCCGCCCATCTGGTAGGGCCACCAGACACGGGGATGGTGGATGACGAGCTGGCCGTACCGGTCCGGCGTCAGCGAGACCGTCTGGGTCGCCCCCGCCGCGACGCTCACGGTGCGGCGGATCTCGATCGATCGCCCGCTCGGCGAGGTGACGACCGCTCTGAGCCGGCCGGTCTGGGGCCGCCCGGTGTTGTTGGCGAGCTGGGCGCGGAGGGTCAGCGCCGAGCTCGACAGGTCGGGCGCGTTGTCCTGGACTACGTGGGCGTCGCTGAGCTCCAGTGCCCGCGACGTGTGAAGCGCAACCGGGAACTGGATGCCGGTGTTGTTGTCAGGCGGGATCTGGGTCCAGTCCACGTTGTCGAGCGTGAACATCGTGGTCGGATCGTTGGGGTAGAGCTTGAAGGCCAGGGCGTTGACGCCGCGGCGCACCAAACCGGTGACGTCGAACGAGTACTGCGTGTAGTCGCCCTGCACCGTGGCCTGACCGGCGACCAGGTGGCCGTTGAGCCAGACATCGGCCTGTCCCACGACGCCGTGGACCACCAGGCGGACGTGGCGGCCCCGGCCGGGCGAGTGGAAGGTAGTCCGAAACCACCACGGCACCGCGAAGGTGGGGATCGTGTCGGGCCCGAGCGTGCTCATATAGCCGAAGCAGCTCTTCATGTTGGTCGAGAAGAAGACGTTCGGACAGCGTCCGTTCTGGACCAGCGCCCCCACCTCGGTACCGGGAGCGCCGGCATCGTCAGGTCGGACCTGCAGCCAGGACGAGGCCGAGAACCCGGGATCGGAGATCGCCGCACCGCCCTCTCGGGCCACCGCGCTGCTCTGAACCTGCCAGCCGTGCCGGCCGACGGTGCGCACGGCCGCGGACGCCGAGGCGGCGACGGTCAACGCCAGGGCCGCCACGAGCGCGGCCACAAAGAGTCGTGATCGAGACACTCTTGTAAAGGCTCCTCCTGAATTGGACGCTATCGCGCCGAATCCATGACGTCAAGAGGGTGTATTCGGAAGTACATTAACTAAATGCCAGAGGGCCGGGGCGCTTCACGCGCGCAGCCCGCTGAGCACCGCGACGCCGACGACCACGGCCCCCACCCCAACCAGCTGGATGCGGGTCAGGCGCTCGCGAAACAGCACCAGGGCGCCGAGCAGGCTCAGGGCGCCGAACTGCGAAGACAGGACGGCGGCCACCGCGATCCCGTGCCGGGAGCCGAGCGTGTAGGAGTAAAAGCCCACCACCTCGGCCACCCCGGAGGCAAGCACCAGCTTTGCCGCGCGCCGGGTCAGCCGCAGGCGACCGCGCAGCGCGAGCGGGAGCGTGAGCGCCAGCACGCCGACCAGCCGGGCCGAGAGCACCACCCAGGAGGCCGGGAGGTGCGCCCCGGCGCGGCCGGTGGCGTACAGGCTGGCCCCGAAGGTGAGTGCCGCCCCGGCGGCCAGCGCCACCGCCACCGGGTGCCGGGCCGCCTCCTCGGCGGCGAGGTCCGGGGCCGGCAGCGAGGCCAGGCAGATGCCCACCGCGATCAGCGCCAGCGTCGCCGCGACACCCGGGGCCAGGGCCTCGCCGGCGAGGATCGCGATCACCGCCGCGATCGCTCCCTCGGTCGAGACCAGCGGCGTCACCAGGGTCACCCGGCCGATTCGCAGCGCGTAGTAGGAGAGCACCAGCCCGGCCACGTTGCCGATTCCGGCCAGCGCGAACCACAACAGCGTGGAGCCGTGCAGCGCCGCGGGCACCCCCTGGATCGCCGCCGGCGGGGCGGCGATCACCAGGCCGATCAGCATCACCCACGCCACCACCGAGAGCGGCTCGATCAGCCGGCTCGAGCGCGAGGAGCACAGCGTCGACACAGCCCAGGCCGCGGCCGCCCCCAGGCCCCCGAGAATCGCGATCAACTCTCCGGCTCCGCGCCCGAACTAGGGCCCGCGGCGGGGCCCGCGACCGGCGCCGCTCAAGTCGACAGCCGCTCGCCGCTGGCGGGGTCGAACAGGTAGATCTTCGTGGTGTCGAGCCACAGGTCGCCCTGCTGGCCCTCGGCCAACGCGCTCGAGCTGTCGACGCGGGCGATCACCTCGGGTCCCCCCGGCGGCGGCGCCTCTCCCTCCTCGCTGACCGTGGCCTCGGCCAGCTCGGCGAGGACGGGTTCCTCGAGCGCCGCGGCCCCGTTGTCGCCGTCGAGCGACAGGTGGGCGTAGATGTCTGAGCCGGTCGACTCGAGCACGTCGATCATCGCCTGCACTGTAATCCCCCGGCCCCGGTTGCCGGCCACGGCGGCGTCCTCGAAGTCCTCGGGGCGGATCCCCACGATCACCCGTCCCGACGGCTTGGCGGCGCCGCTTTTAACGACCTCGGAAATCGGCACCGTGGCCAGCGGGAACCGCAGCGATCCCTCGATCACCTCCCCTCCCAGGAAGTTCATCGCCGGCGCCCCGATGAAGCCGGCGACGAACAGGTTGCGAGGCCGCTCGTAGAGCTCACTGGGCGTCCCCACCTGCTGCAGCACGCCGTCGCGCATCACCGCCAGCCGGTCACCGAGGGTCATCGCCTCGGTCTGGTCGTGGGTCACATAGACGGTCGTGGTGCTGAGCCGGCGCTGGATGCGGACGATCTCGGCGCGCATCTGGATCCTCAGCTTGGCGTCGAGGTTCGACAGCGGCTCGTCCATCAGGAAGGCCCGCGGATCACGGACGATCGCGCGGCCCATGGCCACCCGCTGGCGCTGGCCGCCCGACAGGTTGCTGGGCTTTCGCTCCAGTTGATCGGTGATCCCGAGCAGGTCCGCGGCGTGCTGCACCCGCTCACGGATCTCGGCCGCGGGAACCCCAGAGCGCTTGAGCGCGAAGCCCATGTTCTTGGCCACGGTCATGTGGGGGTACAGGGCGTAGTTCTGAAACACCATCGCGATGTCGCGGTCGCGGGGGGTGAGGTCGTTCACCACCCGGTCACCGATCCGGATCGTCCCGGTGGTGATGTCCTCCAGCCCGGCGATCATTCTCAGCAGCGTCGTCTTGCCACAGCCCGAAGGCCCGACCAGGATCATGAACTCTCCGTCGGCCACCGAGAGCTCGAAGTCGTGCACCGCCACGGTGCCGTCGCGGTAGCGCTTGGAGACGTCGCTGATTTCGATCTCGGCCATCGGATCCTCGTCCTTTCGCTAGCGCGACAGCTCCCGCAACGCGGCGGCATTCTTGCGGGCGCCGCCCCCCCGCTGGGGGATCAGCTCCGCGCGCGCGGCGTGCAGCGCCACCGCGATCGCCCCCTGCAGGGCGGCTCGGTCGCCGAGCAGGCTGGTCTCGATCCTGGCCGTCATCGGGACCAGTGCCGCCGCGGCGCCGCGCACCGGGCTGAGCAGCAGTGGACTCGAGCCGATTCCGCCTCCCAGCACCACCAGCTCGGGATCGAGGATGGCGCACACGGTGGCGATTGCCGCGCCCAGCCGCGCGGCCACGTGCTCGACCACCGCCGCCGCCTCGGGCTGGCCGTCGCGAGCCAGCTCGAACACGTCCTGGGCCGAGGCCGCCGGCTGCTTGCGCTTGGCCGCCCGCGACTTGTATGCGGCCAGCACCCCGGCCGCGCCGACCTCGTCCTCCAGGCCCCCGTGAAGCTTGTGGCGGGGGTCGAACGGGTCGCCGACCAGCGGCAGGTAGCCGATCTCGCCGGCCCCGCCATGAGCGCCCCGGACGAGCTCGTCGTCCATGATGATCCCCATCCCGATCCCGGCCCCCACGCCGATGAACACCATCGTCGACACTCCCCTGGCCAGGCCGAATGACTTCTCCCCCAGCGCGGCCAGATTGACGTTGTTGTCGATCAGCACCGGGACGCCGAAGCGGTTGCCGATCGCGCTGAGGAGATCGAGCACACCGTCGGGCGACACGTTGTAGGCCAGCCGGACCCGGCCGCTCTCGCGATCGACCACGCCGGGGGTCGAGATCCCCACCGCCAGCAACCGCTCGTGCGTGGCCCGGGCGCGCTCCACCGAGCGGGTGGCAACCTCGATCAGCTGCGTGGCCACGGCGCGTCCGCCGCGCTTGCTCGTCGGCTCCTGCTCGTCGTGGATCGGCTCGCCGAAGATGTCCGCGGCACCGGCGCGGACGTTGGTCCCGCCGATGTCCACCCCGACCACGAAGCCGGCGTTGTCGCGCACGACGTAGGCGATCGGGCTGCGACCACGGCGACCGTGCTGGGGGCCCACCGCGCGGATCATCCCGGCCTGCTCGAGCCGGCTGACCGCGGCGCCGACGGTCGGCTTGGACAGCGTGGTGGCGGCCGAGATCGCCGGGCGGGTGATCGGACCCTCTCGGAAGATCACCTCCAGCACCGCCTGCTCGCCGACCTCGCGGAGCAGGCTGAGGCGCGAATCCTGGTCCCCGTAGCCGAGGCCGGCGAACCCGTCGCTGCCGTTGCGATCAACCATTGTTGTGTGCCCCTTACGAATGCACTAGTAGCTTGACGCCCAAGAATAGGGCCTGTATGGTCGTTAGATCAAGGTGCTTACAAAAGGCCACGCCATCTTGGTGGAGGAGGAGACTGTGCGACCTGAGAGCAAGCAAGAGCAAGCGTCCTACACCCGGCGGCGCTTTCTCACCACCACGGCGGGCACCGGAGCGGCGGTGTTCCTGGCTGCCTGCGGCGGCTCCAGCAGCTCCAGCTCGTCCAAGAGCAGCTCGGCGTCGTCGGCCGGTGGCGGCAAGGTAACGCTCAACAACCTCTTCCAACAACAGGCCGGCTACAGCGCCTCCGACCTGGCCGGGATGACCGCGGCGTTCGAGGCCGCCAATCCCAACATCAAGGTCAACAACACGTTGGTCGCCTACGAGGCGCTGCATGACAAGATCGTCGCGGCCGCTCCGGCCGGAACCTACGACGTGGTCCTCGGCGACGTGATCTGGCCGGCCGAGTTCGGCTCCAAGGGAATCGTCACCGACATCACCAGCAAGGTGAACACGCTGCCCACCAGCCAGATCTTCCCTGGCGCCCTGGTGATGGCCAACTACCACAACAAGTACTACGGGATGCCGTGGATCCTCGACACCAAGTACCTGTACGCCAACGGCTCGATGCTCAAGAAGGCCGGCGTCTCGCCGGCGGACCTCAAGACGTGGCCGGGTGTCGTGACGGCACTCAAGAAGATCAAGGCCAAGGGCATCGTCAAATACCCCTGGCTGGGCAGCTGGTCACAGGCCGAGGCGGTGGTCTGCGACTACGCGCAGCTGCTCGGCGCGTTCGGAGGCAAGTTCCTCGACGCCAACGGCAAGCCGACCTTCCAGACCGGGGGTGGCTTGAAGGCACTGGAGTTCATGCGGATGCTGATCACCGAAGGGCTGGCCGATCCGGCCTCCACCAGCTCGCTGGAGGCGGATGTGCTCAAGGCCTTCGCTCAGGGCCGGATCGCGATGAATCTCAACTGGACCTTCCAGCTCGCGGCGTCGCTTGACCCCAAGCAGAGCCAGGTGTCCAAGGACGATGTGATGATCCTTCACACCCCGGCGGGGTCCCCCGGCGGCCCGGCGCCGGGATGTAACGGCGGCCAGCCGGTGATGATCACCACCGGGTCCAAGCACCCCAACGAGGCCTGGCAGTACATCAAGTTCATCACCAGCCAGTCGGTTCAGAACAAATACGTCGCCGACTCACTGCCGATCTGGTCGGCCTCCTACACCGACCCGGCGGTTATCAAGAAGGCCGGATCGCAGCTGGTGTCGGTGGCCAAGACGCAGCTGCCCAACATGATCCTGCGGCCCCAGGTGACCAACTACAACGCCGCGTCGCAGGCCCTCCAGGTCCAGATCCAGGACGCCCTCCTCGGCAAGAAGTCGCCCCAGGACGCCCTCAACTCGGCCGCGTCTTCGTTCAGCTCAGGCGCGCCACCGGCCTAGGGCTCGAGGCGATGAGCGTCGTTTACGGGTGACGGGTCCGTGACCGACACCGCAGCGTCGCTGCCGCGCGCGAGCGGCACGAGCTGGCGTGCGCGCACGCGCGAGGGCCGGTTCGCGCTGGCGCTCCTGGCTCCGAGCATCATCGTGGTGTTCGGGATCGTGGTCTACCCGATCCTGAAGACGCTGTACACGTCGCTGTACGCGGTCGACACGCCGTTTCCCGGGCACTTCCCGTGGGTCGGCCTCGACAACTACAAGTTCGCGATCTCGCACGGCGAGTTCTGGTCAGCGGTCAGCCGGACGGCGTACTTCACCTTTGTCTCCACGGGGTTCGAGCTGGTCCTGGGGATGGGGATCGCGCTGCTGCTCAACGCGCCGCTACGCGGCCGGTGGCTGTTTCGCACGATCGTGGTGCTGCCCTGGGCCCTGCCCACGATCGTCAACGGTGCCATGTGGCGCTACTTCTTCAACGCCCAGTACGGCGTGGTCAACGCGGCGCTCACGCAGCTCGGGATCACCAGCTCCTACCACGCCTTTCTGAGCTCCCCGTTCGCCGCGCTGAACATCGTGATCATGGCCGACGTGTGGAAGAACACATCGCTGGTGGCGTTCTTCCTGCTGGCCGGGCTGACAACGATCCCCGCCGACCTCTACGAGGCGGCGCGGGTGGACGGCTACGGCCGCTGGGGTGCGTTCGTGCACATCACCCTGCCGCTGCTGCGCCCGGTGATCGTGGTGGTGCTCGTGCTGCGCACGATCGAGGCCTTCAAGGTGTTCGACATCATCTACGTGATGACCGGCGGAGGCCCGGCCAACGGAACGCAGAGCATCGCGTTCTACACCTACCAGCGAGCCTTCTCGGACGAGTTCTTCGGCTATGGATCGGCGCTGGCCTACCTGATCGTGATCTTCATTCTCGCCCTGGCGGTCATCTACATCCGCTTGCTGCGCTCCGACACCTACGGGATGGCCTGAGCGGCGATGCATGAATCCAGGCGCTACCGGATCTTCATCCACGCCGCCGCGGGACTCGTCTCGCTGATCATCCTGGCTCCCTTCGCCTGGCTGCTGATCGCCAGTCTGGCCTCCCAGGCCGACCTGCTGAAGGTCCCGCTGAGCTGGATCCCCAGCCACCTCTCGTTCAGCCGCTACTCACAGATCTTCACCTCGCAGAGCGGGACGATCTTCGCCAACTTCCGGGCCTCGCTCGTCAACAGCCTGATCATCGCCACCGCCACGGTGGCGATCTCGATCACCGTGGGCGTATTCGGTGCCTACGCGTTCGCCCGGTTGCGGTTCCGCGGGCAGCGGGCTTCGCTGCTGCTGTTTCTGTCCACCTACATGGTGCCGCCGATCGCGCTCGTGATCCCCCTGTACCTGATCATGGTCAAGCTGCACCTGCTCAACACGCGGATCGGGCTGATCATCGTCTACTGCACGTTCGCCACCCCGTTCGTGCTGTGGATCATGGGCAACTACTTCCAGACCATCCCGCGCGACCTCGAGGACGCGGCTCGGATCGACGGCTGCTCGCGGATCGGCGCGCTGTTTCGGGTCATCCTGCCGCTGGCCCGCCCCGGCCTGCTGTCGACGATGCTGTTTGCCTTCCTGATCGCCTGGGACGAGTTCCTGTATGCGCTGATCTTCACCTCCACCACCGCCGCCAAGACGATCCCGGTGGCGATCGCCGAGTTCACCGGCCGCTACACCACCGACTTCGGGCTCCAGGCCGCCGGCGGCATCCTGGCCGCGGTCCCGCCGGTGCTGATCGCCGTGGTGTTCCAGCGCTACATCGTGGGCGGCCTGGCCTCGGGGGCGGTCAAGGGATGACCACGTTCGCCGAGGCGATCCACGCCCAGCCGGAGAACCTGGCCGCGGCATCGGCGGCCTTTGCCGGCGCCATCTCCGAGGTCGACCTCGAGACCCTGCGCGCGGGGACGATCGTGTTCGGGGGGATCGGGGCCAGCGCCCACGCGCTCATCCCGGCCGTGCTGGCGCTGCGCGCAGCCGGCCGCCGCGCGTTCGCCGTCTCGGCCACCGAGCTCACCAAGCCCGGGGCCCGCGAGCTCGGCGACGCGTTCGTGCTCGTCTCCCAGTCCGGGGCCAGCGTGGAGACCGTGGCCGCCCTGGAGCAGCTCAACGGCGCACCGGTGATCGCGATCAGCTCGCGAGGCGACAGCCCGCTGGCCACCGCGGCCCAGGCCTGGCTGCCGCTCGGGCCGCTGCCGGACACCCCGGTGGCCACGCTCTCCTACACCGCCACCCTGCAGGCGCTGGGAATGCTCACCCAGGCCCTGCTCGGCCAGCGCCGGCCGGACCCGGTTTGGGGCCGCCTACCCGACCTGGCCGGCGCCGTGATCGAGGCCGGCACCCGGTTCGCCGACTCGGTGGCTGACGGCTTTACCGGCGTGTCGTCACTTGATGCCGTGGGCGGGGGGCCCGGTCACGCGTCGGCGGGCGAGACCGCTCTGCTGGCCCGCGAGGCGCTGCGGCTCCCGGCGGCGGGGATGGAGACCCGGGAATATCTGCACGGCCCGCTGGAGGCGGTGGCCCCGGGGTCCGGCGCGGTCGTCTTCGGACGCCGCCGCGAGCACGAGCTGGCCCAGGCCCTGGTGTCCTTCGGGGCCACCGTGGCCCTGATCAGCGACCGTCGCACCGATGCCGCTGAGCTCATCGAGATCCCCGATGTCCCGACCGTGGTGGCGCCGATCCTGCAGATCCTGCCGGTGCAGTTGCTGGTCGACCGCGTCGCCGGCCTTCGCGGCCTGTCCATCGGTGAGCTTCGCCGCCACCAGGACGATACGAAGGTCCAGTGATGGACGCCGGGGGCCGCAACGGGGCCAGCGTCACCGTGATCGGCTGCGTTCAGGCCGACGTCGTGATGAGTCCGGTCACCGAGCTGCCCCCGTCGGGAGCCACCCTGCTCACCGAGCGGATGAGCATCCGGGTCGGCGGCGCCGGCGCCAACGCCGCGCTGGCCTTCGTCGAGACAGGGCTGCCGGTGCGCCTGATGGGATGCGTGGGCGAGGACCAGCTGGGGGATTGGATGCGCGAGGAGCTGGTCGGGGCCGGGCTGGTCGATGAGCTCGGGGTGCTCGCCCAGCAGCCCACCGGCCTGACCGTGGCGCTCGAATCGGACCGCCGTGATCGGACCTTTTTGACCTATCTCGGAGTCAACGCCACCTGGGAGCCGGCGATGATCCCGGCTGACGCCCTGCAGTGCGAGAACCTGCTGCTGTGCGACTACTTCGTCGCCCCCCGCCTCCAGGGTCAGGCGGCGCGCTCGCTGCTCGAGGCGGCCCGGGGCTCCGGCGGGCGGACGTTTTTCGACACCGCCTGGGACCCGGAGGGGTTCCCCCCACGGACGCGGCGTGTCGTCCGCGAGCTTTTGAGCAGCGTCGACGTATTCCTGCCCAACGAGGCCGAGGCCTGCGCGCTGGCCGGGGTGCCGGCGGGCGAACCGCTCCGAGCCGCCGAGTCGCTGCAGGCTGACTGCGGCGGTTGGATCGTGGTCAAGCTCGGCGCCCGCGGCTGCCTGGCCGTCGGACCGGCCGGCGTGCAGCTGTCGGCGGCCGCGCCGACGATCGCCGCCGGTGACACGACGGGGGCCGGCGACGCCTTCAACGCCGGCCTGATCCACGCCCTCAGTGAGGACACGCCGTGGCCCGAGGCGCTCGAGGCGGCGACGAGATTCGCGTCGGCGATCATCGCCCGTCCCTCCCGCGATCGCTGGCGTCCCGGTCTGTCGGCCGGGGATGCCGGCCGCATCAGCGCCCCATAACCGCCTGGGCAACATCAGCCGCTGGGCGGGCGGATAGGGTTTCGGATCGTGCTCGGCCTACCCGACACGATCACCGCCTGCCTGTTCGACCTCGACGGCGTGCTCACCCAGACCGCCAAGGTCCACGCCGAGGCCTGGAAGCAGACCTTCGACGAGTACCTGCTCCAGCGGGCTCAGCGTGGTGACGAGGAGTTCAAGGAGTTCGACAAGGTCGCCGACTACGACGAGTACGTCGACGGCAAGCCGCGCTACGACGGGGTGCGCTCGTTCTTGGCCTCCCGCGGGATCAAGCTGCCCGAGGGCGACCCCGGCGACCCC
>DASXJY010000150.1:0-18955 GCA_036497115.1 Solirubrobacteraceae bacterium | reverse complement strand
GAGGGCGATTCGCTTACAGGTATACGCCGTCGGGGCTGGGGATCCTCGTCGGCGGCGGCGATTGATTGCTACAGGAATGCCCGCCCGAATAGATAACCGATGCCGAAGAAGACCAGGATCACCACCGCGACGACCAGCGCGACCAGCCCGATCATGGTCAGAAAGCGGGGCTGATCGTCGGGGTCGTTCACAAGATCGAAGCGCGTTTTCGACGCGCCGGGGCCAGCAGGTCGGCGATCAGATAGATCGATCCGGTGGCGATCACCACGCCGCCGGGACCGGCCAGCTCCCGGGCCCGCTCCAGGGCGCGACCGGGACCGGGGACGATCTCAGACGGGGGACCGCCCAGCTGGGTGGCCAGCGACTGAAGGGTCGGCGGAGGCAAGGCTCGTGGATTCTGACTGCTGGTGAGGACGATCGCATCGCAGGCCGGCATCAGTGCGGCGAGCATCCCGGCGGCGTCCTTGTCGTCGAGGATCGAGATCACGGCGACGACGCGGTCGTGGCCACGCACGAGCTCGGGCAGCGACTCCGCCAGCGCGAGCATCCCAGCGGGATTGTGGGCGCCATCCAGCAGCGTCACGGGTGCGTCGGCGACCTGCTGTAGACGCCCCGGAACGCGAACCTCGGCGGCAGCGGCTGCCACCGCCCGCTCGTCGAGCCGGCCGAGATACGCCGCGGCGGCAGCGCGCGCCAGGGCGAAGTTACGGCGCTGGAAGGTCCCGGTGGCCCCGACGGCAACGCCGGGGTCGAGCTCGGCACGGACGATTCGCGCTCGTCGCTCGCCGGCCACCCGCACGGCCACGCGCTCGACCTCGGCGTCGAGACCATGGGCGAGGACCAGCGTGGCGCCCGGACGCACGACGTCGAGCTTCTCGCCGGCGATGTCGGCCAGGGTCGGCCCGAGCCAGCGCGTGTGCTCGAGGCCGACGCTGGTTAGCACCTGCACCTTGGACGGGATCACGTTGGTGGCGTCGAAGCGGCCGCCGAGCCCGGCTTCGATCACTGCGACCTCGACGTTGCGCCGGGCCAGCTCCGAGTACGCCGCCGCGGTCAGCGCCTCGAACTGCGTGACCCGATCGTCGGGGGCGGCCGAGCGGTCGACCAGCGCGGCCGCGTGAGCGGCGCGGCCCACGGCGGCGCCGAAGCGGTCGGGCTCCAGGTCAGAGTCGTCGATCCGGATCCGCTCTCCGAACGAGAGCAGGTGCGGCGACAGATAGGCGCCGGTGCGCAGGCCGTGCTGGGAGAGGATCGCCGCGATCATCCGCACCGTCGAGGACTTCCCGTTGGTCCCGACGACGTGGATCGACTCAAACTGCCGCTCGGGATGGCCCAGGGCGGTCATCAGCCGGCGCATGCGATCCAGGCCGAACCGCATCCCGAACAGCTCCAGGGAGAGGAGGTAGCGCTCGGCCTCGTCCTGGTTCACAGCGAATCGAGCTCGGTCCGCACTCGCGCGAGCTTGTCGCGCTCGGCCTGCACCACGTCGGGGGGCGCCTTGGCCACGAAGCGCTCGTTGGCCAGCTTGCGCTCGGCGCGTTCGATCTCGGCCTCGAGCTTGGCCCGCCGCTGCCTGAGCTTCTCCTGGGCAGCGGCGGCGTCGAACCCGTCCCCGGCCAGGATCTCCACCGCTCCGCCCGGGATCGGGATCGTGGCCACGATCTCGCTGCCCCCGCCGCCGTTGGCAAAGGACAGACGGCCGAGGCGCGCCAGGTGCTCGGTGGTGGTGTCATATCCGGCCGCCTCCAGCTTGGCCGGCACGACCGCCCCGGCCTTGACTCCGGCTGTGTCACGCCAGGCCCGCAGCGTCTGCACGGCCACGATCACGTTGCCGATCTCGGCTTCGGCCTGCTCGTCGACGGGGGTTGTGGGGTCGCTCACCCGCCCGGCCAGCAGCCCCACCGCTCCGGGAATGTGGCCGTAGATCTCCTCGGTCTCGAACGGGATCAGCGGGTGGGCCAGGGCCACCGTCTCGGTGAGCACGTAGAGCAGGGTGGCGGCCAGGTCCGGCTCGCCATCGCGCAGCCGCGGCTTGATCAGCTCCAGGTACCAGTCGCACAGCTCGCCATAGATGAAGTCGTACAGAGCCAGGGCGGCGTGGGAGAAGTCGTAGCCCTCGATCCGGCTGTGGACCTCGGCCCGGGCCCGCTGCAGCCGGGAGAGGATCCAGCGATCCTCGGGCGCGGTGGGGATCGCCGCCGCCCGGGCCGGCGAGTCCTCCCCTCCGACGCCGAGCAGGATCAGGCGGGCCGCGTTCCAGAGCTTGTTGGTCAGCTGCTGGCCCTGGGCGATCTTGTCCTCGGAGAACTTCACGTCCTGGCCGGAGGACATGGCCAAAAGCCCCCAGCGCAGGGCGTCGGCGCCGTAGGCCGGAAACTCCCCCGCGGGTTTGCCACCGGCGGCGAACACCGGTGGCCGCGGGCCGCCCTCGATCAGGTCCAGCGGGTCGATCCCGGTCCCCAGCGACTTGGACATCCGCCGCCCGTCGGGAGCCTGGATGATCGAGTGCACGTAGACGTCGGAGAACGGGATCTGCCCGGTGAACTCGAGCCCCATCATGATCATCCGGGCCACCCACAGAAAGACGATGTCGCGGGCGGTGACCAGCACGTCGGTGGGATAGAAGGCCCGCAGCTCGGGCGTCTCGTCGGGCCACCCCAGCGTCACGAATGGCCACAGGGCGCTCGAGAACCAGGTATCGAGTACGTCGGGATCCTGTCTCCAGCCTTCTCCGCGGGGCGGCCGGCTGCCGACGTAGGTCTCGACCCCGCGATACCAGACCGGAAGCCGGTGACCCCACCACAGCTGACGGGAGATGCACCAGGGCCGGATGTTCTCCATCCAGTCGAGATAGACCCGGGTGTGGTTGACCGGGTGAAAGCGAATCCTTTCGCTGGTCACCGCCTCGATCGCGGGCCGGGCGAGCTCCCGCATCCCCATGAACCACTGCAGTGAGATCAGCGGCTCGATCCGCTGGCCCGAGCGCTGTGAGAACGGGACGTCGTGGACGTAGGGCTCGGTGCGGGCGATCAGGCCCTGCTCGCGCAGCTCGGCGATCACCGCCCGTTGCGCCTCGTCGACCGCCATCCCGGCGAAGCGCGCCGGGGCCTCGCTGGTCAGGCACCCGTCCTCCCCGATCACCTGGGGCTGGGCCAGGCCGTGGCGGCGGCCGATCTCGAAGTCGTTGGGATCGTGGGCCGGGGTGATCTTGAGTGCCCCGGTGCCGAAGTCCGGACGCACGTACTCGTCGGCGATGATCCGCAGCTTGCGTCCGACCAGCGGCAGCACGGCGGTCTCGCCGATCAGCCGCCGGTAGCGCTCGTCCTCTGGGTTGACGGCGATCGCGGTGTCGGCGAGCATCGTCTCCGGCCGGACGGTGGCGACGGTGATCGCGCCGGTGCCCGAGGCCAGCGGATAGTCGACGTAGTAGAGAGTGTCGGTGACCTCGCGCTGCTCGACCTCGAGGTCGGAGATCGCCGAGCCGGTGCCGGGATCCCAGTTGACCATGTAGCGGTCGCGGTAGATGTAGCCCTTCTCGTGGAGGGCGACGAAAACCTTCACCACCGCCTTGGCGTAGGCCTCGTCGAGGGTGAACCGCTCCTCGGCGTAATCGCAGGAGGCGCCCAGCCGCTTGAGCTGTTCGATGATCGTGCCGCCGTGCTCCTGGCGCCACTCCCACACTCGCTGCTCGAATCGTTCACGCCCCAGCTGCTCGCGCGTGGTGCCCTCCTGGGCGAGCTGGCGCTCGACCTGGGTCTGGGTGGCGATCCCGGCGTGGTCGGTACCGACGATCCACTTGCTCCTGGTGCCGCGCATGCGGTGATAGCGGATCAGGGTGTCCATGATCGAGTCCTGAAAGGCGTGGCCCATGTGCAGCACGCCGGTCACGTTGGGCGGCGGGATGGCGATCGAATAATTGCCGGCCGCGTCGCCCTCGGGGAGTGGGTGAAAGATGCCCGACTCCAGCCATTTCTTGGCGATCCGCGGCTCGACCTCGGCCGGGTTGTAGCGGGTTCTGGACTCCAGGTCGCTCATCGGAAGCGAGAGTCTAGGCCGGGCGCTTTGGGTCGGCCCGGCCCGAGGTGTGACGCTAGGCGGCGGCTTCGTCCTCGTCGGGCGCCGCCACGGTGACGAGCGTCGGCGAGGTGCCCTTGTCGATCGTCTCGCGGGTTACTACGCACTTCTGCACATCCCGCCGCGAGGGGAGCTCGAACTGGACCTCGAGCAGGACCTCCTCGATGATCGACCGCAGCCCCCGAGCCCCGGTCTCACGTTCCAGCGCCTTGTCGGCGATCGAGGACAGTGCCTCGTCTGCGAACACCAGCTCGATCCCGTCGAACTGGAAGAAGCGGTGAAACTGCTTGACCAGGGCGTTGCGAGGCTCGGTCAGGATCTGCATGAGCTCGTCCCGCGAGAGCTGGTGAATGGCCGACATCACCGGCAGGCGACCGATGAACTCGGGAATCAGGCCGTACTGGATCAGGTCCTCGGGCAGGCAGTGCTCGAACATCTCGCCGAGGTCGCGCTGCTCCTTGGACTGGATCGCGGCGCCGAAGCCGACGCCCTGGTGTCCGATGCGGCGCTCGATCACCCGGTCGAGGTTGGCGAACGCTCCGCCGCAGATGAACAGGACGTTGGTGGTATCGATCGAGAGGAACTCCTGGTGGGGATGCTTGCGTCCCCCCTGGGGCGGCACCGACGCGGTGGTCCCCTCCAGGATCTTCAGCAGCGCCTGCTGCACGCCCTCGCCCGAGACGTCGCGGGTGATCGACGGATTGTCGGCCTTGCGCGCGATCTTGTCGACCTCGTCGATGTAGATGATCCCGGTCTCGGCCTTCTTGACGTCGTAGTCGGCGGCCTGGATCAGCTTGAGCAGGATGTTCTCCACGTCCTCGCCGACATAGCCGGCCTCGGTCAGAGCGGTGGCGTCGGCGATCGCGAACGGGACGTTGAGGATCTTGGCCAGCGTCTGGGCCAGCAGCGTCTTTCCACAGCCCGTCGGTCCCAGCAACAGGATGTTGGACTTCTGCAGCTCGATGTCGTTCTCATCGGACTGCATCATCTGAACGCGCTTGTAGTGGTTGTAGACCGCCACCGACAGCGAGCGCTTGGACTGCTCCTGGCCGACCACGTACTCGTTCAGGACGTCGTAGATCTCCCGTGGCTTGGGGAGGTTCTCGATGTCGAAGCTCGGCGGGGTGGTGAGCTCCTCATCGATGATCTCGTTGCAGAGATCGATGCACTCGTCGCAGATGTAGACGCCCGGGCCGGCGATCAGCTTCTTGACCTGCCGCTGTGACTTGCCACAGAAGCTGCAGAGCAGCTGTTCATTTGAGTCGGTGGGACGTGCCATGAACCTCCTCCAGAGCTCGACCCGGTCGGCCCTCTCCAGAACCGAAGACTAATGCCTTCAGTGCTGGGAGATCACCCGATCGATGATTCCGTACTCCTTCGCCTCCTCGGAGCTCATGAAATAGTCGCGTTCGGTGTCTCGCCGGACCTTCTCCAGATCCTGTCCGGAGTGCTTGGCGATAATTTCGTCCAAGCGGCGCCGCACGTCGATGATCTCCCGCGCGTGAATCTCGATATCCGTTGCCTGGCCCTGGAAGCTCGAGGACACCTGGTGGATCAGGATCTTGGCGTTGGGCAGCGCCATCCGCTTGCCGTTGGCGCCCCCGGCCAGCAGGAGCGCACCCATCGACATCGCGATGCCGACACAGATCGTCTGCACGTCTGGCTTGATGAACTGCATCGTGTCGTAGATCGCCAGGCCCGCATACACCGAGCCGCCGGGCGAATTGATGTAGACCGAGATGTCCTTGTCGGGATCCTCGGACTCCAGGTGCAGCAGCTGAGCCACGATCAGGTTGGCGATCTGGTCATCGACCGGCGTGCCCAGGAAGATGATCCGCTCATTGAGCAGGCGGCTGTAGATGTCAAACGCGCGCTCCCCACGGGAAGTCTGCTCAACGACCATTGGTACGAGTGGGCTCATATCCTCGCTTCTTTCGCTTCCTGCGCCGGAATCCTGCCGACTGTAGCAATCGCCTCCGGGCCCCCTGGAGGGGCGCCGCGACCGCGGCCCACAGTTCCGGCGGCTGGGGTTTGACTTAGTCGGACCCGGGGGTCCAGATTTGACCCGCCCCGCCCGGCGGGTCCTCCTTGCCAGGGGTCCACAGCTTCTCGCGGGCCTTGGCCTGCTCGACGCTTATCGGGACCGCTTCGCGCACCAAAAGCTCGATCGCCTGCCGGGCGGCCACGTCCTCACGCAGGCTCTCCAGCCGGCCCGCCTCGCGCAGCTGCTCGACCAGCTCGGTGGGGTCGGTTCCGTCGCGCTCGGCCGACGGTGTGAGCGCCTCTACCAGCTCCTCGTCGGACGGCTCGATCCCCTCGGCCTCGACGATCGCCGCGATCACCGCCTCGCGGCGCAGCGCCGCGGCGGCGTCGGGTTCGGCGTCGTGGGCCAGGGCCTCCTCGTCCTTACCGGCGATCTGGAGGTAGGTCTCCTTGGAGATCCCCTGGCGCTCGAGCGCGCGCAGCGTCTGTTCGAGCACCTCGTGAGCGCGAGCGTGAACAAGCTTGTCGGGCAGTTCCACCTCGGCCTCGTCGGCGGCGGCCTGCAGGACGGCTTCCTCGAATTCCCGCTCGATCGCGTGCTCGTCGGCGTGGCGCAGCCGTCCCGAGATGTCCTCGCGCAGCTCGGCCAGCGTGTCGAACTCCGAGGCCTCGGAGGCGAAGTCGTCGTCGAGCTCGGGCAGGCGCTTGGCTTTGACGTCGCTGACCGTCACATCGAAGGTCGCATCCTGGCCACCGAGATCGCCCGGGTAGTCGTCGGGGAACTTCACGTGCACGGTCCGCTGATCGCCGGCCGACGCTCCGACGAGCTGCTCCTCAAAGCCCGGAATCAGCCGGCCGCCCCCGAGCTCGATCAGCTGGTCGCGGCCCTCGCCCCCGGCAAACGGCTCGCCGTCGATCCGTCCCTGGTAATCGATCACCACCTGGTCTCCGCTCTGGGCCGGGCGCTGCACCGTCTCCAGGGTGGCCACCCGATCGCGGACCTGCTCGATCTCGGCATCGATCTCCGATTCGGGGACCTGGGGCTCGCGGCGGCCGACCTCCAGGCCCTTGTACTGGCCGAGCTTGGCTCGAGGGCGAACCCCGATCTCGATCGAGAAGGCGAGTGGCTGGCCGTGGCCGGGAAGCTCGCCGACGTCGAGCTCGGGCTCCCCTACCGGGGCGATCCCGGCGCCGTCGATGGCGTCGACGTACCAGCCGCCCAGCGACGTGCGCAGCGCCTCGTCGAGGACGGCTTCTCGCCCCAGCCGGCGGATCACCACCGGAGGCGGGACCTTGCCCTTGCGAAAGCCGGGAATCCGCATCTGACCGCCGAGCTTGCGGGCAGCCTGCTGCACGCGGCGCTCGACCTCCTCGGCGGGGACCTCGGCCTCGACCCGAACCCGGGACTCCGGCAGCTCGGTCACGTTTGTCTTCAGCGACGACACGGCGAGCCAGACGATAGCTTGGCCGTGTGGTCTGCACCGCTAACGCCAAGTGCTCCGCCGGCTCGCCCGCCGCGTGATCGCGGGCCCCGCCGCCGCGGCGGTCACGGGTCCGGCGGCGTTCCTGATCGGGGGCGTGATCGACGTTGCGACGTTTGCCGGCGCCTCGCTGCGAGCGCGAATCGGCGCCCGGCGCGGCGGCGATTGACTACCGGCCCTCGGATTCCGAGTGGGCCTAGTCCTCCTCCTGGGTCAGGTTCTTCAGCTCCCGCAAGGCCACCGGCAGGGTCGTCGTGTCGTAGGTGTGTGACTCCTTGATCTCTTCGAGCACGCTCAGCGCGCGCTCCATCGGCCCTCGGTTGCGCTGCGCCCAGCCGCCGATCGCCGTCTCGCTGTCGTCGCGGTCCTCGGCTTGCGCCAGCACGTCGCGAGTCAGCGCCCTGTGCAGCAGGTAGAGGTCGTCGCGCAGCGCCGCCCGGGCCAGCGCCTGCCAGCGGTCCGCGCGCGGGAGCTCCAGGATCCGATCGCGCAGCCAATCGAGCCCGAGCATCGAGCCGAGCCTGAAGTACGTCTGCATCACGGTCGGCTGCCGGCACCCCGTCGTGTCGGCGTCCTCGACGATGTCGAACACCGAGAGCAGTGACGGCATGCTCGCCACGCGCCGCGAGAGCTCGTCGGGCACCCCGGCCGCCTCGAGCTCGCCCAGCCGCGTCTCGAATGCCTCTCGGTCCAGCCCGTCCAGGACCTCCGGCAGGGCGCCGGCCAGCGTACGCGCGCCGGCCTGGAAGCGCTGGGTGGCGCTTTCGATGTCGATCGTCTGGGCGTGAGCGCGCACCAGCCATCGCGTGGCCCGCTCCACCAGGCGCCGGCCGTCGATCAGCATCCGCAGCGCCGTCCCGGCCTCGATCCGGTTGTCCAGAGCCTCGACCGCGGTCCAGAACGACCGCATCTCGAACACCTCGCGGGCGACGGCGTAGGCTCGGGCCAGCTGGGCCGTCCCCGCCCCGGTCTCTTCGGCGAGACGAAAGGCAAACGTCGTCCCGGCCCTGTCGACGAGCTGGTTGGCGACGACGGTGGCGATGATCTCGCGCCGCAGCCGGTGCGAGGCCATCTGGGGGCCATAGCGTTCGGGCAGCGGCGCCGGGAAGTAGCGCTCCAGATCCTGGCTGAGGTGGCGATCGTCGGGCAGGTCTGAATCCAGCAGCGCCTCGTAGAGATGGATCTTGGAGTAGGCCATCATCACCGCCAGCTCCGGGGCCGTCATCCCCCGCCGCTGCTTTCGCCGCTCGGCGATCGCCTCGGCGCTGGGCAGATGCTCGAGCTCGCGGTCGAGACCCGCCACCTTCTCGAGGTGGCGGATCAGCCGGCCGTGGACTCCGATCATCGAAACCGCCTGGGCCAGGGCGATGCTGATCGCCTGGGTCTGGGTGTAGCTCGCGTACAGCACCCCATCGGCGACCGCGTCGGTCATCTGCACCAGCAGCGCGTTTCGCTGTTCGGTGGTCATCTTGCCCTCGGCCACCGCCTCGTCGAGGACGATCTTGATGTTGACCTCGTGGTCGGAGCAGTTGACCCCGGCCACGTTGTCGATCGCGTCGGTGTTGATCGCGCCGCCCGCCTGCTCGGGGCCGCCGCTGAGCGCGTACTCGATGCGGCCGGGTTGCGTGAGTCCCAGGTTGCCGCCCTCCCCCACCACCCGGCAGCGCAACTGGGCGCCGTCGACGCGTACCGCATCGTTGGCCCGATCTCCGGCATCGGTGTTGGACTCCTGGCGCGCCTTGACGTAGGTGCCGATGCCGCCGTTGAAGAGCAGGTCGACGGGCGCGCGCAGCAGCGCCCTGATCAGCTCCGCCGGCGCCAGCGAGTCGGACTCGATCCCGAGCGCCCGCTTGACCTCGGAGGAGATCGGGATCTTCTTCGCGGTTCGCTCGAACACGCCACCCCCGGCCGAGATCAGCGAACGGTCGTAGTCGCCCCAGGACGAGCGCTTCAGCTCAAACAGCCGCCGGCGCTCGGCGTAGCTGGACTCGGGATCGGGATCGGGATCCAAGAACACGTGCTGGTGGTTGAAGGCGCCGACCAGGCGGATGTGGTGCGAGCACAGCATTGCGTTGCCGAACACGTCCCCGGACATGTCGCCGATCCCCACCACGGTGAAGTCCTCGCTCTGGATATCGGCGCCGAGCTCGCGGAAGTGGCGCTTGACCGACTCCCAGGCCCCCCGGGCGGTGATCCCCATCTGCTTGTGGTCGTAGCCGTGCGAGCCGCCGGAGGCAAACGCGTCTCCGAGCCAGAGCCCGTACTGGGCCCCGACCTCGTTGGCAATGTCGGAGAAGCTGGCCGTCCCCTTGTCGGCGGCGACAACGAGGTACGGGTCATCTTCGTCATAGCGCACCACCCGCGCCGGACCTTTCACCGTGTCGCCGACGTAGTTGTCGGTCAGGTCGAGCAGCCCGCGCAGGAAGGTCCGGTAGCAGGCAATGGTCTCCTTGACCTGCGCCTCGCGGCCGGTTTCGGCCGGCGGCCGCTTGACCACGAAGCCACCCTTGGAACCGACCGGCACGATCAGCGCGTTCTTGACCATCTGGGCCTTCATCAGTCCCAGCACCTCGGTCCTGAAGTCCTCGCGCCGGTCAGACCAGCGCACCCCGCCGCGCGCCACCTTGCCGCCGCGCAGATGGATCCCTTCCACCCGCGGCGAGTAGACGAAGATCTCGTAGCGCGGCCGGGGCCGGGGCAGGATCGCCAGCTTGGTCGGATCGAGCTTGAAGGAGAGATAGCCGGGCGGCCGATCATCCTCGCCCACGCAGAAGTAGTTGGTCCGCAGCATCGCCTGGACCACCGACAAGAAGCGGTGCAGGATGCGATCCTCGTCAAGGCTCGAGACCTCGTCGATCGCCTCCTCGATCGCCGCGGCGCAATTCTCGGCCGCGGCGGGGTCGTGGTCATCGGGATCGAAGCGGCACCGGAACAGGCGCAGCAGGCCGACGGCGACCTTCGGGTTGGCGACCACGGTCTGCTCCATGTAGCGCTCCGAGAATGCGATATTGGCCTGGCGGAGATACCGCGCCACGGCCCGAATCACCGTGATCTCCCGGCCGCTGAGGCCGGCCGCCAGCACCAGCCCGTTGAGACGATCGTCCTCCAGCTCTCCGCTCCACACGCCGAGGAAGACGTCGGCGAAGGGGCCGGCAAAGCGCTCGAGCTGGCGGACCGGGCAACGGAGCCCGAAGTCATAGATCCAGACCGGCGCGTGGTCTCGCGGGGTGATCTCGTAGGGCCGTTCGTCGACTACCTTGGCTCCCATGTGCTCGAAGGTCGGCAGCACGTCGGAAAGCGAGACCCGGGTCGCGCTCAGGAGCTTGCAGCGGATCGCCTCGTCGCCCTCCTGCGGGCGGTAGACCGAGATGATCGGGCGTCCCCCGCGCTCGAGCTCGCGGATCCGATCGATGTCCGCGACCGCAGACGGGCCGCTGTAGTCGGCCTGGTAGCCCGGCGGGAACGCCTCGCCGTACCCGCGGTGCAGCGCCACCCCCTGCTGCTCGCCATGCTCCTCGATCAGGGCCGCGCGTAGATCGTCGCTCCAGTTGCGCGTGGCCTGGGCGATCTGGGCCTCGATCTCGGCCACGTCGTAGTCGGCCGGGACGCCCTGGGGAGTGTGGACCACGAAGTCGACCCGGACCAGCACCGATTCGGAGAGGTACAGCCGCCAGTCGACCTGACCGCCGCCGAAAGCCTCGGCCAGGATCGCCGCCGCTCGCTCCCGGTTTCCGGTGTTGAAGCGATCGCGCGGCAGGCACAGGGTGCAGGAGACGAACCGGTCGAGCGGATCGGCGGTCGCGAACAGGCGCACTCGCTGGCGCTCCCCGAGGCCCAGGATCCCGATCGCGATCTCGAACAGATCGTCGGTGGGGATCTGGACCAGGAGGTCGCGCGGGAGCGACTCCAGGATGTCGATCAGGCCCTTGGCATCGTGGCTGTCAGGCGGAAAGGCAGCCCGCCGCATCACCCGCTCGACCTTGTCGCGCAGCAGTGGGATGGCGCGGGGGCTGCTCTTGTAGGCCATCGTCGTGTACAGCCCCAGAAAGCGCCGCTCGCCCACCACTTCGCCGTCGGGCGCGTAGCGCTTGACCCCTACATAGTCCAGATACGCCGGCCGGTGCACCGTGGAGCGCGAGTTGGCCTTGGTCAAGACCAGCGGATGCTCGGAGTGCGCCAGCTCCAGCGCGCGGGCGCTGAGGGGCTTGCTCGGGTTCGCCGAGGATCCGCGCAGGATGCCCAGCCCGGAACCCGGGACGGCCTGCAGCACCGACTGACGGGGGCCCGCGAGCTCGTACTCGCGGTAGCCCAGGAAGGTGAAGTGATCATCGGCCAGCCACTCCAGGAATGCCTCGGCCTCGGCGAGCTCGTGAGCATCGACGCGCGGCGGCTCTCTCTGGAGCGCGGCCACCAGCTCGGCCGCCCGCTCGCGCATCGGCGTCCAGTCCTCCACGGCCGCTCTGACCTCCTCCAGGATCAGCTCGACCCCGGCGCGCAGGACGGCCAGGCGATCGGAGTTCGACTCCCGGCTGACCTCGGCGTGGATGACGGACTCGGTCAGCATCCCGGGAGCCTCGGTGCCCGGTTCAAGCACCTCGGACAGCTCCCCGTCGGGGTGGCGGACCGCCCGCATCACGGGGTGGATGAGGAGCTCGATCCCGTAACCCTGCCGGCTCAGCTCCATCGTCACCGAGTCGACGGTGAACGGCATGTCGTCGCCGATGATGTCGACCACCGTGAACGGAGAGCGCCATCCATCGCGCTCGGGATCAGGGTTGTAGACCGCGACCTTGGTCTCGCCGGGGTGGCGCTGCTTGGCGGTTCTCCAGTGGGCGACAACAGCACCGCAGAGATCAGCCGGATCGCGATCGGCGAGGTCCGGGGCCGGCACCCAGCGGTAGTACTGACGCACGAATTCGCTGTAAGCGGCGGCCGATTCGGCGGCCAACCGCTCCCGCACGCAGTCGCTCAGACCTTCGATCAGATCCAGTTCGAGGTCCCCAGCCTTCACGGCCATGTGCGCACCGTCTCTCCTGGCTCGTCTCTCCGATGCCCCTCAAACCTACCCCTCCCAGAAACGAATCGCATCTTCTCAAGCGATGCCCCGACGGCGCCAACCACATGCAAGAATCCGGAGTATGGAGCCGGGTGATCCTGTGATCGGCAGCTCGGGCGCAGTGGCACCGGCCGGTGGCGATCCGCTCACCGCCGGGCCGGCCTCGGTCCCCCGCCGCGATCCGAGCGTGCTCACGCTCGCAGACTGCTGGCGGCTTTTCGTGCGCCAGGCCACGCCCCCGCTGCTGGCCTGCGCCCTGCTGGCCGCGATCGTGTTGCGCGCCCTGCTCGGCCATTTCGGCTGGCGCGACCTGATCGTGGCCGGCGCCGTGATCGCCGCGATGCCGGTCGTGGAGTGGCTGATCCACGTCTACCTGCTTCACGCTCGCCCGGTCCGCATCCGAGACCGCCGCTATGAGTTCATCGCCGCCCGCGAGCATCGCGCTCACCACGAGGCGCCGGCCAAGCTCGACGGGGTGCTGATCCCCACCTACGCGGTGATCCTCTTCGTGGTTCAGATCGCCCTGGTGGTCTGGGCGCTGTCGTTTGCGATCCACCTCGTCTTGGGCGGCGAGCGACTCGCCTACGCGGCTAGCGGCCTGGTCATCAGCTACGTGCTTCTGGCCGCCTACGAGTGGTGCCATTTCCTGATCCATACCCCGTACCGTCCGGCCGGGTGGTATTACCGCTCGATCTGGCGCGGTCATCGCCTGCACCACTTCAAGAACGAGCACTACTGGTTCGGCGTCACCTCGACCGTCGGCGACAGGCTTCTGCGCACTTCCCCCGAGCAGTCGCAGGTGTCCAAGTCCGGGACCGCCCGGAGCCTGGGTTCGCGGCCGCTCGGGGACTGAGGATCTGGGTCGATCCCCGTCTAGAACAGCTTCTTGATCCCGGCCAGGGCGGCCTTGCCGATGACGATCTCGAGGATCACGCCCACCACGCCGATGGCCAGCCCGACGATCAGCAGCGCGAAGTCCTCGACCAGCACGGCGAGCGAGACCACCACCCCTCCCAACGCCGGCAGCGTGTCGAGACCTGAGAACGGGGGCGCCACGAACGCGGCTATCGACAGCAGCAGGATCAGCACGCCGAACACTGAGCTGCTGACACGGTGCTCGAACGCCGTGCGAAACCGTGGCCGGGTCCAGCGCTCAAACCAGCGGATCACCTTGAGCAGGCCGTTGACGAACTTCTGCTGTTTTGTCCCGGCCAGCTCGAGGCGCAGCCACCGCTGCGGAAGCCAGATCTGCTTACGGCCCACGATCAGCTGCAACGAGAGCAGCATCGCGATGATCTCGAGCACGTGGGTGGCTCCGCCGGTGGGCAGGGGAAGCGCCGGCAGGCCGAGCAGGAACAGGAACAGCACGGCGAAGCTCTTCTCCTTGAACACGTCGACCAGGCTCCCCAGCGTCTTGTCCCCGTCCTGCTCAACCCAGGCCTCGATCTCGTCGCTGACGCGGGTAATGGCGGGAGCGGCGGGGGCGGGGGTGCCGGAGGTGCCGCGGGTGCCGCCGGTGCCACCGGTGCCGCCGGTGCCGCGGGTGCCGCCGGTGCCGGGAGGCTCCATCACTGCCATTGTCCCCCGCTCGCCACCGGGCGATTTCAAGCCGCCCCAGGTTGGCCCCTCTGAAACGGCCTTTCCGGACCGACGCAGCTCAGGCGCCCGGCGGGAACGTGTAGCTCGAATGGGGCGGGACATACGGTCCCACCTCGAGCACGATCTCCTCGTGGCGAGCCAGCGGTACGGCGCCCGGCTCGCCGGTCCAGCGCAGCCCGTTGACGAACACCGCCACCTGGGTCCCCGGAGCCGCCGCAAACCCCGCCAGACGCCGGCGTGACAGCGGCTGCCCCCAGGCCGCGAACAGCGCGGCCAGGCGCAGCCCCACCCCCCGCCGCACCAGCACCACCCCGGTCGGCTCCAGGGTCACCAAGTCCCCGTAACAACGGGCCCCGGTGATCCGCCCCGCGCTGAAGGCCAGCGGCGGCCGGGCTCCGATCCCGGCCGCGACCAGCACGACCCGGTCGGCGGCGAACAGCTCCACGTGGACTCCGTCGCGCCGGCCCGGGCCGGGGCGACAGCGGCCGGGAACCCGGCCCGTGGCCGGAGGATGAAAGCGGGGCCCGCGGCCGATGGGGCGGGCCTCACGGACCAGCGCTGGCGGGATCCCGGTTCCGGGCGGGATCTGCCTGGCGGTGGCGGTGGGGTGGTGAGAGCCACACCCCACCAGCGCTCCCGCGAGCCCCATCGCGACCGCCAGCGCCGTCGCCGGCCTCACACCTCCCACGCGTGCTCGTCGTCGAAGTCGAGCTCGTCCTCCGGTTCCGGCCGGCCGGCCGTCGGCACCGCGGCCGCGGGGCCCGGCCGCTCGGCCATCCGGAACACCAGCACGAGCAGGCCGGCGCCCGCGGCCAGGCACGCCACGACCACGGCCCGGGCCAGAAACGGTGGCAGGTCGACGAGCACGAAGCCGTCGAGCAGCACGGTGACGAGCGTCGCCCCCTGCCAGATCGCCGCCACCGCGACCAGGAAGAACGTGAACCAGCCGTGGCGCCGCTGCACCAGGCGCCGCAGGGCCCAGACGGCGAACGCCAGCACCAGCCCCAGCACGATCAGCTGGCCGGCGGAGACGGTGGGTCGACCGTGCAGCTGGCGCCCGGCGCCGGCGACGACGAACCCGGCGAGCGCCACTGCCGCCAGCCCTCGAGCCACGGCCAGATCAAGCTGGGAGCGGCGCAGGCGGACCACCGCCAGCACACAGGCCACGACGACGACGATCGGCCAGAACCAGACGATCGAGGGCGGCTCGGCGTAGAACAGGCCGCCGCCGATCGCCGCCAGGCTCCCGTTGACGCGCACCGGGACCCTCCAATGGCCCAGATAGGTGGTGCCCGGAGCCCGCGCCGTGCTGGCCAGCGCGTGGAGCCGACCGTCGTGCCAGCTGTACTGGTGGGCCCTGCTGACCGTGCTCCATCGCGGCGGCGTTGCCGGCTGCAGCCGAGGCGGCGGGATCTGGGCCGGCACCTGGTTGAGGTAGTACATCGAGGAGCTGCGATTGACCTGGACTCCGGCCGGCGAGAAGCGCAGGTACGGCGCCCCGCGGTAGTCGAGCACAACCAGCGTCTCGGCAGGGTTCGCCCGCAACGACATCCGCTGGTCGCCGTCGATGACCTTCGCCACGGTCCCTGGGGGTGCGGTGGCGATCCGGGCCAGATAGCTCGACGCTGCCGGGTCCACCGGGCCATGGGCCGAGGCGGCGGCCGGGAGCAAGAGCCCCAGGGCCAAGGCCGAGACGGCGAGGCGGGCGCGCGCCGCGGCCGCTCCCCGGGTGCAGTACCTAGACTGGGCAGGCCGCGACCTCGAGCTCATCCGTTGGCTGACTCTACGCACACCCGGCCGGCGTTCCGGCGCCAACTCGCCGCGGCGCTGATTCTGGCCTGCGCCGCCGGTCTGATGCTTGGCGCGCAGCCGGTCCGGGCAGACGGTGATCCGGCCAGCGACGTGCTCGCCTCTCAGAGCCTGTTCGTCCCCGCCGACGGCTCAATCCCCGCCCCCGAGCAGCAGCGGCTGTCCGGTCTGCTGACCGCGGCGGCGCGGCGGGGCTATCCGGTCCGGGTGGCGCTGATCGCCACCCCGGCCGATCTCGGCTCGATCGGCCCGCTGTGGCACCACCCGGGCAGCTACGCGCGATTTCTCGGCCAGGAGCTGTCGCTGGTCTACCCCGGGACGCTGCTGGTGGTCATGCCCAACGGACTGGGGGTCTCGCGGGGCGGACATCCGCTCCCGGCGCCGGCCGCCGCGACCGGACCCGGCTCGGGGTCCGGCCTGGCCACCGCGGCGCTCAGCGCCGTTCAGAGTCTCGCCGCCCGCGCCGGCCAGCGGCTGGCGATTCCCCCGGTGGCCTCCTCACCCGAGCCGTCGGGGGCCGCATCGGAGGGGTTTGGCGCCTGGCTTGCCATCGCCGTCGGGCTGGTCGTGATCGCCGTCGCCTGGGCGGTCAGCCTGCGGCGGCGGCCGCCGGGACGAGGCGGAGACGATCAGCCCCGGCGCGCTGACACCAGCACCGTTTCGTAGTCCACCTCAAACGATCCCCCCAGTTCGTCGATCGCATCGCCGACCGCGCTGAGCAGGCGCTGACGGCGGTCCGGGGGCAGGGTGTGGTGGTCACTGTGGGTGTGCAGGAACGCCAGCCAGCTTTCGGTGTCATAGCGCCGGCGCCAGGGGAACTGCCGTACCGCGACGTCGGCGAAGCGGCCCGACGCCTCCAGCCCGGAGACCGAGACGCCAGCCCGGTCGGAGGAGCTTCCCAGCACCACCGAGTACTCCTCGAGCTCCGGCTCCAGGCGCGCGTAGACCGGGGCCAGCCGGTCGCGCACCTCGGGCGCCGGATCGCCGAGATTCCAGAACAGGCCGATCCGGCCGCCGGGGCGCAGTAGCCGGGCGGCCTTGACGGCTCCGGCTCGAGGCTCGATCCAGTGCCAGGCCTGACCCGAGACGATCAGATCAAAGCGCCGGCCGCGGTCGGCCCAGCTCTCGAACTTCGCCACCTCCACCTCCAGCCCCTTGGCGCGGGCCAGCGCGGCCATCCGCTCATCGATCTCGACGCCGGCCACAGTGCAGCCACGTGCGTCCAGCAGGGCGCCGGCGATCCCGGTTCCGCAGCCCACGTCCAGCACGTGGACAGCCCCATCGCTCAGCAGGTCGTCGAGCAGAGCCGGCGGATACGACGGGCGGACGCGGTCATACAGCTCGGCCACGGCCCCGAACGACTCGGCCCGGGATCGATCGGCGAACAGCACAACGGCATCCTGGCACAGGCCGCCAGGGGGCCGGCTGCGTAGCCTAGATCGGCGTGGCCGACTCCCCGCCTCCCCCTCGCGCTCCCGGCGCTTATCTGCGGCTCGCCCTGTGGCAGCGCTTTGCGCTGGCCGGGTTGGTCACGGTCGCCTTGCTCGTGGCGCTGGTCGTCTTTGTGCAGAACAACAACACCGACACCCCGCGATCGAGCAATCCGGCCGCCGATCTCCAGGCCAACCGCGAGGCCGAGATCCTGGTCGCCCAGGACCAGGCTCCGCACACCGCCCCGCTGCCCGCCGGTCCGAGGCCGGCGCAGGCGGCGGCGCGCGTGGTGCGGGCCAGCGTGGAGCGCCGGATCGCCCGCGGCGAGCTATCCGGCCCGCTGCGGCAAACGGGTTGCCGGGTCGGCGGGGGCGGGAGGCGAGCCCGGCGTGCCTTCAGCTGCACCGCGGTGGCAGGGAGCGTCAGCTACCTGTTCGTCGGCGTCATCGAGGAGTCGGCCCGACTGATCACCTACTGCAAGCGCGATCCCCCACCGGCTCCTTCGGACAACGTCCCGGTCAGCCCTCGCTGCCGAGCCTAGGCTCCTCGCTCGCGCCCCGGCGGGCTGGCGAGGCCCAGGCTCGGCTAGGGCCGCGCCCGGGCCTTTGACCACTCGGCCTTGTGCACCCGCTTGGCGGCCTGGTAGTTGGCCAGCGCCTGCGGGGAGTCCACGTCGCCCAGCGTGGGGTGCCAGGGAACCAGATCCTCGGCAGCGGGGACGTCGAAGCGCTTGGCCAGAACCGCTCCCAGCGCCTTGACCTTCATCTCGCCGAATCCCGGTAGCGCCGAGAGGTTGGCCCGCAGCGCCTCGCCGTCCCCGGCATCGCTCCAGACCCGGGCGGCATCGCCGTCGTATTCGTCGCGGATGTAGACCGCCAGGTCGTGGACCCGCCGGGCCATCGCCCCCGGGAAGCGGTGAATGGCGGGCCGGGCCCGGAAGACCGGCTCCAGATCGGCCAACGCCAGGGTTTCGGCGTCGATGCCGCCGAGGCGCTCGCGCAGCGCCAGCGGTCCCGAGAACGCCTTTTGGACCTGCACCTGCTGGTCGAGGGCAAAGCCGATCAGCAGGGCCATCGGGTCCGATGCAATCAGCGCGTTGGCCTCATCGGAATCGGTGAAGTAGAGGCGGTCGGGCATGGCCCGATCATAACCCGCTGACCGTCGGCTCAGCCGCTGGGGACGATCGGGGCGGCCGGGAGGTAATCAGGGCCCGCAGCGCTTTTCGGTCGATCTTGCCAACCGGGGTCAAGGGGACCGAAGCAGCGACATGGACCTCACGCGGATACCGGTAACCGCCGATCCGCCGGCGCGCCCATTCGACGAGCTCGTCACCCCCAACGTCGGCGCCGGTGTGAAGTGAGACGAAGGCGACGACCTCCTCGCCGTGGGTCGGGCTCGGCTTGCCGACCACCCCCGCCATCTCGACCGCCGGATGTTCGACCAGGGCGTCTTCAACATCCCGGGGATAGACGTTGAAACCGCCGCGGATGATCAGATCCTTCTTGCGGTCGACGATGAACAG
>DASXJY010000149.1:0-11092 GCA_036497115.1 Solirubrobacteraceae bacterium | reverse complement strand
GCGTCGTGGCGCCGACGGTCTGCAGCTCACCCCGGGCCAGGGCCGGCTTGAGGATCGAGGCGGCGTCGATCGCGCCCTCGGCGGCACCCGCCCCGACGAGGTTGTGCAGCTCGTCGATGAACAGGATGATGTCGCCGCGCTGGGTGATCTCCTTCATCACCTTCTTGAGGCGCTCCTCAAACTCACCCCGGTACTTCGAGCCGGCTACCAGAGCGGCCAGGTCAAGGGTGTAGATCTGCTTGCCCTTGAGCAGCTCGGGCACATCGGCGTTGGTGATCCGCTGGGCCAGTCCCTCGACCACCGCGGTCTTGCCCACGCCAGGCTCGCCGACCAGAACCGGGTTGTTCTTGGTCCGCCGCGAGAGGATCTGCATGATCCGCTCGATCTCGGTCTCGCGACCGACCACCGGGTCGAGCTTGCCCTCAGAGGCCAGCTTGGTCAGGTTGCGGCCAAACTGATCCAGCAGCTTGGACGACTTCTTGCCCTCGCCGGGACCGGCCTGGGCCTGAGCGCCCGAACCGGAGCCGCGCTGGCGGCTGCCCGGACCCGAGAGCATGCGGATGACCTCGTTGCGGATCTTCTCGGAATCGGCGTCGAAGTCGAGCAGGATGCGGGCGGCGACGCCCTCGTTCTCTCGCACCAGGCCGAGCAGGATGTGCTCGGTACCGATGTAGTTGTGACCGAGGCTCAGCGCTTCTCGCAGCGCGAGCTCCAGCACCTTCTTCGCCCGTGGGGTGAAGGGGATCTGACCGGACGTGACCTCCTCGCCGGACCCGACGATGCGCACGACCTGGGCGCGGACGCGCTCCACGGTGATATCGAGCGACTCAAGGACACGGGCTGCGAGACCCTCTTCCTCGCGCAACAGCCCGAGCAGGATGTGCTCGGTTCCGATGTAGTTGTGCTTAAGAGTTCGCGCCTCTTCCTGTGCCAAGACGACCACTTGGCGGGCTCGCTCTGTAAATCGCTCAAACATAAGCTTCCTATGTGTGGTTGTTGCTGGTGCTGCTAGGAAGTCGGTCGGGGTGTTTTCCTGATTGCTCCTGCCGCCTGGCGATCACGGACTCGCGCGGCTGCGGGGACGCCGGATCTTCCGATCTCACTCATCTATTCGGCTGACGGGCCGAAATGGATTAGTGCGAAGCGGTCTGGGGTCCGGGCCATGCATCAGTCTAACAGCCGGTCTACGCGACCCGAGGGGATGAAAAACCGCTCGGTGCGCGAGGTCACATCCCTCCGCTGCCGCTGGGACGGCGCCCAGATCGCGGCTGCCATCGGTCTTGGCGAGCGCGGCGGGAGTCGCCCAGGCCGCCCGGAAGCGGGGGCAGGGTGCCCCCGGTGGCCAGCCACGAGCCGGCCAGAATCAACAGCAGCCCGGCCACCGCGCCGGCCCCGGGCCGTTCCCCCAGCAGCGCCACGCCGAGGGCCACGGCGATCAGCGGGTTGACATAGGTGATGACCGTCGCACGGCTGGTTCCGGCGTCTCGGATCAGCACGGTGAAGATCACGAACGCCGCGGCGGTGCAGAACAGCCCCAGCGCCGCCACGGCGGCGAACGCCCCCACCGTGGGCGTCCGGGCCGGGGTGTCGATGGCCGCGAACGGAGTCAGGATCAGGGTGGCCAGCGCCAGGCTGGCGCCCATCAGCGCGCGGGGATCCAACCCGGCCAAGCGGTGCTTGACCAGCATCGGGCCGATCGCGTAGCCGACGGCCGCCAGCAGGATCGCCCCGGCGCCGAGCAGCTCCTGACCGCTGCCGGCGACGTCGATTCCCACCAGCGCGATAACCCCCGAGAAGCCGACCACCAGCCCCACCGCCCGGATCGCAGTGGGCCGCTCGGAGTGGTCGAAGCGCAGCGCCAGGACGGCTCCGATCAGCGGCACCGCGGCGATGATGATCGCCGCCAGCGACGAAGCCACGTGGACTTCGCCGGCGGCGATCAGCGGGAACGGGATCGAGATCTCGGCGACGGCGTAGGCGATCAGCCACCGCCAGCGGCCCCGCAGCGCCCCCAGCTTGCCGGCTCGCCAGGCCAGCGCGGTCAGCAGCAGCGCTGCCACGGCGACCCGCAGCCACGCCACGTCGGGGGCCGGAAGGCCGCCGTCGACGGCGATCTTGATCAGCAGGTACGAGACACCCCACAGCACCGACATCGCGGCGAACGCCAGCCAGGCGCGACGGCTCACGATCGCACCGCGTTCAGTCCCGCATCGTCGGAAAGAGCACCACCTCGCGGATCGACCGCGTCCCGGTCATGGTCATCACCAGCCGGTCGATCCCGATCCCGATTCCCCCGGTCGGCGGCATCCCGTATTCGAGCGCCTCGACGAACGCCTCGTCATACGGCTGGGCCTCGGCATCGCCGGCCACGGCAAGGCGCTGTTGGCCCTCGAAGCGCCGGCGCTGCTCGTCGGGATCGTTGAGCTCGGTGAAGGCGTTGGCGATCTCGATCCCGCCGACGAACCCCTCAAAGCGCTCGACCAGCCCCGGGACGGTGCGGTGCTCCTTGGCCAGGGGGGAGATCTCGATTGGGTAATCGAACAGGAACGTGGGCTGCATCAGGGTCGGCTCCACGTGCTTTGAGACGAGCTCGTCGACCAGCTCGGGCCAGCTGTCAGAACCCGGAACCTCCAGGCCGTGGGCGGACATCTCGGCCGCCAGCGAGTCGCGATCCCGATGCTCGAGGATGTCAACCCCGGTGCGGTCGAGGATCGCCCCGGCCAGCGTCTCGCGATGCCACGGCGGGGTGAAGTCAAAGTCGCCCTGGTAGCCGATCGCCTGGGCGATGGCGTGCCCGAGCCGCTCGCAGCGCCTGGCCACGTCCTGATAGTCGGCATAGGCCTCGTACCACTCAAGGACGGTGAACTCCGGGTTGTGCTTGGGCGAGAGGCCCTCGTTGCGGAAGTTCTTGCCGATCTCGTAGACCCGCTCCAGCCCCCCCACGATCAGCCGCTTGAGATACAGCTCGGTGGCGATCCGCAGGTAGAGGTCGCGGTCCAGCGCGTTGTGGTGGGTGATGAACGGGCGCGCCGACGCGCCACCGTACAGCGGCTGGAGCACCGGCGTTTCGACCTCGATGAACCCCTCCTGATCGAGAAACCGGCGCACCGTGGCGATGACCCGAGAGCGGGTGATGAACAGCTCGCGTGACTCCTGATTGGAGAGCAGGTCGACCTCGCGGCGCCGAAAGCGCGTCTCGACATCGGTCAGTCCGTGGTGCTTCTCCGGCGGAGGCCGCAGCGACTTGGCCAGCAGCGTGAAAGCCTCGACGCGCAGGGTCAGCTCGCCCCGGCGTGACCGGAAGGCCGTCCCGTCGACTCCGATCAGGTCACCGAGATCAAGCGACAGCAGGCGCTCCATCGGCTCCGGGCCGAGCGTGTCGGCCCGGGCCTGGAGCTGGATCCGGCCCGAACGGTCCACCAGATCCAGGAACGCCATCTTGCCTTGGCCGCGACGAGCGACCAGCCGGCCGGCCACGCGGTGGCTGCTATCGGTCTCCTCGCCTGGCTCCAGATCCGCGTGAGCCTGGCGGACCGCGGCGATCGGCTCGACATTTGCGAATTCGTGCGGGAACGGCTCGACGCCGGCTGCCCGCAGCGACTGGAGCTTGCTCCGGCGAGCGGCGAGCAGGTCTGACGAGCCGGCGGGGTCGTCGCCCATGCTCGCGCTCCGACCTGCCGCCTACTTGGCGACGACGTCGATCTTGGTGATCTTGAGCTTTCGCTCGCCCCGCGGCGTCGAGACCTTGACCTCCTCGCCCCGCTTGTGGCCGATCAGGGCCTTGCCCACCGGGGACTCGTTGGAGAGCTTGAGCTCGGCGGGGGCGGCCTCGGCCGACCCGACGATCGCGTACTTGGTCGACTTGCCGCTGGCTTCGTCCTTGACGTGGACGATCGAGCCGACGCGAACCACGTCGGTGCCGAGGTCGGAGGCGTCGACGACGGTCGCCGAGCGCAGCTTGTCCTCGAGCGCCGCGATACGCGCCTCGAGCATCGCCTGCTCGTTCTTGGCGTCGTCGTACTCGGCGTTCTCGGAGATATCGCCGAACTCGCGCGCCTCTTTGATGCGGGATGCGACCTCGCGCCGGCGCGTCGTGGCGAGGTGGTCGAGCTCCGCCTTGAGATTGGCGAGGCCCTCCTGGGTGAGGATGACGTCCTTTGGCATAGCAGCTAAACCTGGGTTAGGAACGATCTGGACGAGAAAAACCCGCCTGCCACGGCGGGAAAACCACGCCCGACCGGCTGGCGTGGGCGCATGAGTATAGACACGTCCCAGACTATGCCCGGAAGGATCGCCGACCACACTGACTACTTGACCTTCAGGCGCTCCGGAAGCTTCGTCGTCCGCTTCGCGGTGTCGGTCAACTTGAGCACCACGGTCAGCTTCTTGACCTTGTGCCGGCGCACCTTGGAGGCCAGCGACCGCGAGACGCCGAGCGCCGGCCTGGCCGCGGTGATCGAGGCCTTGCGGGTCGACTTCTTCAACGAGATCGTCAACACACCGCGCTTGAGCTTGGTCTTGAACTTGAGCTTGCGGCCGTTCTTGAGCGTGAGCCCCTTGCCCAGGGCCTTGGCCCTCCTGGCGAAGCTGAGCCCCTTGGGCAGCGAGATGGAAACGACCTTCAGCGACGGCGTGCCCTGGGCGGCGGCGACCGAGAAGCTCAGCTTGGGCTTGCCCTTGGCCAATCCGGTCAGGCTGACTGACCTGGCGCTCACCGGGCGCCTTTTGGCCGCTTTGACGACGGTCCAGGCGAACGTGGTCGATCCGCGGTTGCCGAACCGGTCGCCGGCCGCCACGGTGACCCCGAAGCTGCCAGGCGCCGCCGCGGTGCCGGAAATCACCCCGTTGCCCGCGTTCAGGCGCAGGCCCGGGGGCAGACCGGAGGCGGCGTAGAAGAGCGCGGCGCCGCCCGAGTCCGAGGCGTGCACCGGGAGTGACACTCCCCGCCCCAGGGTGGTCCGCTGCGAGCCGGGGCTGGCCACCGCGACGTTGAACACCGGGGAGGCCAGCGAGCACAGCGATGAGGCGAGGTGCGGCGCGATCATTGATCCCAGCCCGGTGGCCATGTCGTAGCCGGAGGCGAGCGGGAACAGGCCGTTGGGGTTGTCGGGGATGCTGAACTCGTAGAGGGCGTCATTGCTGGCCTGGCCGCTGAACGGGCTCGCCGTGGTGACGTCGGTGAAGTTGTTCAGGTAGCTGCTGGCGGCGAGCTGGTAGAGGGCCGGGTTGACGAACCCAACCGGGACCCCGCGGCACGTCGGCGAGGCGTTGACCAGGGCGGTGAAGGCCGCCCACAGAGGAGCTGCCGCGCTGGTCCCTCCGGTGATCCCCCAGGCACCGTTGGAGAAGATGGCGTACCCGGTGTTGGGGTCGGCATCGGCGGCCACGTCGGGCACCTCGCGGCAGAATGTGCTCGCGCCGCACGGCTGGGTGGAGGAATTGGAGTTCGTCACCCCCAGGGCGGCGGGCGCCGAGGACTGGTAGGACGGCATCGCGAAGGACCTGGAGATGCCCCCGCCGCTGCCGCTGGCCTTGACGTTGCCCTGCTGGTCGCTGCCCGAAGGATCGGTCCAGACCGACTCGGTCGGCGGGTCGCCGGGCGAGTAGAAGCACGGGCACCCGGAGCCGCTGTTGGTGAACAGGCTGGTCCCTCCGACGCCGGTGGCGAAAGGCTGGCCGCCGGGGTCGATCACCGACAGCGAGAGATCGGGCGACGGCTGGTCGGCCGTGGCCTGGTAGCACATGTTCGAGCCGCTGTCGCCCGATGAGATGAAGAACGATTGGCCCTGCACCGCCGCTTCCTGCAGCAGCGGACTCTCGGCATTGATCGTCGTTCCCCCGGTCAGCGCCTCGCACAAGCCGTAGGAGCTCGAGATCACCTTGGCCTGGTTCTGGGACACGATCGTCGAGATGATCTGGACCGTTGCGCTGAACGGGCCCTGGTAGACGAGGATGTTGGCCTTGGGCGCCAGACCGATCGCCTGCTCGATATCGAGTGCCGATTCGCCGTCGTCACCGCCGGGGGAGGGACCGCCGGCCACATCGACGTTCGAGATCGGGACACTGGTGCCGTAGCAGGCCTGATAGGTGGCGATATCGGTGGGGTTGTATGACTGCTCCTCGAACATGGCGATCGTCTGTCCGGCGCCGAAGTCGCCGCCCGAGTAGAGCCCGGGGAACTGGTATGCGGTGGCGACCTCGTCGGCGGTGAGGCCGTGACTGGCCTGCTCCGCCGCCGCGCCGGCGCAGGGCTGGGGTCCTCCCCCGGTGGGAACGTGGGGGCCCGAAGCGGCCTGGGCGAGCTGCGACGACCGCCGCCCGGTCTGCCGGCTGAGCCCGGCGGGCTGATCCGGCGTCACATTGTCGAGGCCGATCACGCCCTGGACGTAGCGCGCGATCGATGACGGCAGCGTCGGCGATTGCGCGTTGGCAAACGCTGTTCGGCCGCTGGCCAGCTTGACCCGCGACAGGGAGACCGAGAAGGCCCTCTCGATCTGGTTCGCGGTCCCGGTCACGGGGAGGGTGAGACCGTTTGCGGTCACCGCCCCCACATCCATGCCCTGTGCTCTCAGCGCGGATCCGACGGCGTCGATCTGCAGCTGGCTGGCTCCGAACCGCGAGGCGAACTGCGCGACGCTCAGGAACTGGCGGAACTGGGGCGCGCCCGGCGTCGAGACCTCGGTGGCCAATGCCTGGAGCCCATCAGGATCGCGGGGCTGCAGGGCGATGGTCAGCTCGAGCTTCTTGGCCGGGGACACTGAGCCCGCCGGTTGCGCCCCCCGGGGCAGCACCGGTGTGGAGCCGACGCGCACGTGCCCGGGCGTGGCAACCGCAGTCGCGTCCATGACGGTCGGCGTTGCCATCGACGCCACCACAACGGCCAGGACTCCAAGAAGTAGCCTGCGACTGCTACGCATTCACTGCCCCCGTTCACGTCTCCGGTTTGACGGCTCGCGGCCGACTCCGGCTCCATGCCGGAATTCAGCGCGACGATCATACACCTGCTGGCAAAAATTCCCTAAACCTGCCCGTCGGCGGGGCCCGCGCGCCGCGCCGGCCGGCGCCTAGGACCAGCCGAGCAGCGAGCGGGCCTCGGGGAGCGTCGGTGCGCGCTGCAGGCCGTCCTGAAGTGCGCGGTCGCCGCCGAGGCGCTCCACGTACCAGGGGTAGAACTTGCGCAGGTATCGCGTGGCGCGCTCCTCCCCCAGGTGCTCGCAGGCCCGCTCGATCACCCAGTCAAGCTCGGCCACTATCTCCTCCCGGCTCGGTTGGCCGGCCCGCTGGTCCAGCAGCTGCTGAAACAGCCATGGGTTGCCCAGCGAGCCGCGGGCCAGCAGCACCGCGGCCGCTCCGGTGCGCTCGAAGGCTTCGCGGGCCTGCTGCGCAGTCCGCAGCCCGCCGGAGATCAGGACCGGAACCGGCAGCGCCTCGATCAGCCCGCGAGCCAGCTCGTAGTCGGGGACGCCATTGTGGCGCTGTGACGCGTGGCGGGGATGGATGGACAGCCCCGCCACGCCCGCGTCCTCGGCCAGGCGCTGAGCCAGGGCGACTCCGCTGCGGTCGCCGGGATAGATCCCGGAGCGCAGCTTCACCGTGACCGGCAGGCCGCTGCCGCGCGCGGCGGCCCGCGCCAGGGCCACGGCCCGGTCGGGGTCGGCCAGCAGCGCCGCGCCGGCCCCGGTCTTGCAGACCTTGGGGACCGGGCAGCCCATGTTCAGGTCGATCACGTCGGCTCCGGCGGCGGCTACCCGCTCGGCTGCCGAGGCCATCACCTCGGGGTCGTGGCCGAACAGCTGCATCGAGACCGGATGCTCGTCGGGGTGGATCCGCAGCAGCTCCCGGCAGGTGCGCTCGTTGCGGTAGTGCACGGCAAAGCTGGAGATCATCTCGGACACCACCAGGCCGGCTCCGTGGCGCTTGGCCTGCAGGCGTACGAACCAGTTGCCGATCCCGGCCAAGGGCGCGAGCACGACGCGGTTGGCGAGGCGAACCGGGCCGAGCGTCCAAGGCTGGGCCAGATCAGCCGGTGGCGCCTCGGTCAGCTCGGCAACGGTGGGGGCGGTGACGGTCATGGGATCGAATCATGGTACGAATGAGGAATGGACGTGGCATCGCTGATCGCCCCCTGGTTTGAGCTGACCCGCCAGCAGGTGCCGGGTGCAGCGCTGTTTGACGCCCACACTCACCTCGGCCAGAACGACCCCGACGGGATGAGCCAGACACTGGAGCAGCTGCTGGGCATCCTCCAGGCCGCCGAGGCTCGGGGTGCGTTCGTCTTCCCGATGCACGAGCCCGATGGCTATCCGGCCGCCAATGACATGGTGATCGAGGCGGCCGGTCGCTCCGGTGGGCTGCTGACCCCCTTCTGCCGCGTCAGTCCCAACACCGGCCAGGCGCCGGCCGAGGCCGAGCGCGCCCTCGATGCCGGCGCCAAGGGGATCAAGCTCCACCCCCGGGCCGAGCAGTTCAGCCTCGAGCACCCGGCGCTTCGCTCGCTGGCGGCGATCGCCGACGAGCGCGGGCTGCCGATCCTGATCCACGCGGGCCGCGGAATCCCCGCCCTCGGCGCTCATGCCGTACAGCTGGCCGACGAATTTCCCAATGCCCGCCTGATCCTTGCCCACGCCGGGATCTGCGACCTGTCGTGGATCTGGCGGGTGGCCGCCGACTATCCCAACCTGCTCTTCGACACCGCCTGGTGGCTGCCGGCCGACCTGCAGGCGCTGTTCGCACTGGTCCCGCCGGGCCAGATCCTGTTCGCCTCGGACGCCCCCTATGGCGCCACGGCCATGTCGGCCGTGTTTCAGCTGCGCTCGGCGCTGCAGGTGGGGCTGTCGGGCGACCAGATCCGCTCGATCGCCGGGGGGCAGGCGATGCGAATCGCCGCCGGGGAGCCCCTGGCGCCGCTCGGTCCCGCAGTCGGCGAGCACGAACGGGCCCCGCACGTGCTCCTGGACCGCGTCTCCGAGTTCGTGATGCTGGGTGCGATCGCCACCATGCGCCGCAGCGAGGGCGGCCCTGAGATGCTGGCCCTGGCGCGCATGGCCTGTGATGTGCCGGACGACATCGACGATGCTCCGGTGTTCGCCGTGATCCTGGAGCTGCTGAACGCGTTCGACGAGCTCCGGGCCGAGGATCCCACCGACCGCCGCTCGCTGGCGTTCCTGATCCTGGCGGCGATCGTCGCCCGCACGCCCGAGGTGCCGGTACCGTCGCCGCGCGTGGCGGCCTGACGGTCTCGGCCTCCTCAGCTCGACTCGGTGTTGCGCTCCCAGATCAGCCGCAGTCCCGTCAGCGTGAGCAGATCGTCGACCTCGAGAATCGTCTCCTGGACTGCCGGGACCAAGACCTCGGCCAGGCCCCCGGTGGCCAGAACCGCGGTCTGCGAGCCCAGCTCGGCACGCAGCCGGCGCACGATGCCGTCGACCTGACCAGCGAAGCCGAACACGATTCCGCTCCGGATCGCCTCGACGGTCGACTTGCCGATCAGGGCCCGCGGCTGTGCGAGCTCCACCTTGGGGAGCTTCGCCGCCCGGTCATATAGGGCGTCGATCGAGATCTCGGCCCCGGGAGTGATGATCCCGCCCAGGTACTCGCCGGCGGCCGAGACGACGTCGTAGGTGATGGCGGTGCCGAAGTCGACTACGACGCACGCATCGCGTACCCGGTCGTAGGCGGCGACCGCGTTGACCAGCCGGTCGGCTCCCACTTCCCGTGGGTTGTCCATCCGGATCGGCATCCCGGTGCGGATCGACGGACCCACCACCAGCATCTCGTGACCGAGATACAGCGATGCCATCTCGGTCCACTGCTCGGAGAGCTGGGGGACGGTTGAGGAGACGATGGAGCGGTCGATGTCCCCGAAGCGCAGGCCCCGGAGGGCCAGCAGGTTCGACAGCGCGGCGCCCAGTTCGTCGCGCGTCGACTCTCGCACGGTGGCAAACCGCCAATGCTCGGCGATCCTGTCCTCGCCTTCCGGGTAGACGCCGAAATGGGTCTGGGTGTTGCCGACGTCGACTACGAGCAGCATGCGACGGCAATTATCGGGGCTCGGGAGCCGCCGGTGGCTCCGCCACCCGGTTGACCGCCTGACCCGGTCCGAGGCCGGCGAGCTTGTCGGCCAGGCGGTCGCCCCCGGGCAGGGTCAGCTCGGGGTCGAGCTCGAGCAGCGGCACGAGCACAAACCGGCGCGAGCTGACCTCGGGATGGGGCAGGGTCAGTCGCTCCGAGCTGTAGCGGACGTCGCCGAGCAGGAGCACGTCGATGTCGATCACCCGGGGGCCGTGGCGAGCTCCGCCCTGGCGGCGTCCCACCTCGCGCTCCACCGCCTTGCCGGCCTCGAGCAGCGCCTCGGGACCGAGCTCGGTTTCGATCCGTACCACAGCGTTGAGGAAGCTCGGCTGATCGAGAACCAGACCCACCGGCTCGGTGTCGTACAGCGACGAGCACGCCACGACGGCAATCCGGTGCTGGGCAAGCCCCGCGATCGCCGCCGCCAGGTTGGCCATCCGATCGCCGACGTTTGAGCCCAGCCCCAGGTAGCCCACCATCAGCGAGACTCGCGCCAGACCTCTACCGACACCTCGGTCACCGGCAGCGCCAGCGGCGGCTCGGGCTTGGCCGCCTTGACCCACACGGCACTGGCCTCGTAGTTGTCAAGCAGCCGCTCGGCGATCGCCGCACAGAGCCGCTCCAGGGTCTTGTAGGTCCGCTGTTGGGCGACGAGGTTGGCCATCTCGCAGACCTGCCCGTAGTCGACGGTGTCCTCGATTCGGTCGGTGATCGTCGCATCGCACTCGCCGATGTCGAGGCGCAGGTCCAACAGCAGACGCTGTCCCACTTCTCTCTCGGCGGCGGTGACCCCGACGTGGGTGAACAGCGACAGGCCGCTGACCTCGATCGTTACCTCGGGCTCGGAGCCTTCCTCGTCCTCGTCCACGTCGTCGACGTCGTAGTCGTCGTCGTGCTCGCCCATGGGCGCTGCACCGTAGCAGCCGCGATCGCCAGTGCGTCATGGATCGGGCCCGCGTCGTGAACGCGGAACACGCGCGCACCGGCGGTATAGGCGAGCACGTTGGTGGCGATCGTGGCC
>DASXJY010000148.1:0-2947 GCA_036497115.1 Solirubrobacteraceae bacterium | reverse complement strand
AACTTCCCCAACGGCGGCAACGGGTTCACCGGCTACAACGGCGGCAGCGTTCACATCCCGGCGATCCGACGGCCGAGCATCGCCACCACCGACCCCGCCTTCTTCCGCTACACGGTGATCGTCGGGGTGCTGATGTTCCTGCTCGTGCTGCTCCACGTCCGGGCCCGGCCCGGACGCGCCTGGGCGGCGATCCGCCAGAGCGAGTCGGCGGCGCTGGCCGCCGGCATCAACACCACCCTCTACAAGCTCTGGGCGTTTGCTCTGGCCTCGTTCATCACCGGCGTCGCCGGGGCCCTGCTCGCCGGCAGCTTCCGCTATCTGAACTCGCTGACCTTCTCGACGGCGGACTCGATCACCCTGCTGGCCGTGGTGCTGATGGGCGGCGCCTACAGCATCTGGGGGGCGATCGTGGCGGCGTTCCTGCTCAAGTTCCTGCAGGCGCTGCTCAACGACTGGAGCATCTCCCCCGACTGGCTGACGATCCTGTTCGGCATCGGGGTGCTGCAGGTGCTGACCACCGCGCCGCGGGGCCTGGTCGAGCAGGTGCCCAAAGACCTGGCCCGTCTGGGACGTCTGCTGCGCCGGCCTTTCCAGGGGCGCACGGCGGCGGGAGGGCCGAGCGAGTGATCGAGGTGTCAGGGCTGACCGTTCGCTTCGGCGGCGTTACCCCGCTTGACGAGATGAGCGTCACCTTCGAGGCCGGGACGTGCGGGTTGATCGGGCCCAACGGGGCCGGCAAGACCACCTTCTTCAACGTCCTCAGCGGGTTCGTTCGCCCGGCCGCCGGCCACGTCACCGCGTTTGGCGAGGACCTGCTCAAGATGGTCCACTACCGGCGTGCCCGCTGGGGAGTGCGGCGGACCTTCCAGACCGAGCAGGCGATCGAGGAGCTCTCGGTCTACGACAACGTGGCGATGATCCACGAGCAGTCCAAGCTCACCGGCGGATCACGCCGGGAGGATGTGCTGGGGGCGATCGACTTCGTCAGGCTGGATTGCGATCCGTACACGAAGGTGGCCACGCTCGGCGCGGCCCAGCGCCGGCTCGTGGAGGTCGCGCGGGCAGTGGTCGGCAAGCCCCGCCTGGTGCTGCTCGACGAGCCCGCGGCCGGCCTGCCCGACGACGAGACCGAGGTGCTGCGAGATGTGATCCGCTCGATTCCCGAGCACATGGGCGGTCTGGTCATCCTGGTCGACCACGACATGAGCCTCGTCTCGGCGTGCTGCGAGATGACCGCCGTACTGGACTTCGGAAAGCTGCTGGCCTCGGGCCCCACGCAGGAGGTCCTGCGCGACGATCGGGTCGTCCGGGCCTACCTGGGAACCGAGGAGGTGCTGTGAGCGTCGCCGCCCCGGAGACGACGGCGACGACGCTGTCGCTCCAGGACCTGACCGTGGTCCGGGGCGGGCGCCCGGTCGCCCGCGAGGTGTCGATCGACATCAAGGCCGGCGAGGTGACAGCCCTGCTGGGCCCCAACGGCGCCGGTAAGTCGAGTCTCGTCCTGGCGGTCGGCGGCGTCCTGAAGCCGGTCGCGGGATCGGTCATGCTCGATGACCGCGACCTGGCCCGGCGCCGCCCCGAGCGGATCCGCCAGGCCGGCATCGCCGTGGTTCCCGAGGGCCGCCGGCTGCTGCCCCAGCTCAGCGTCGAGGACAACCTCCGCGTGGCCACCTACAGCCTTGGCCGCTCCGATGCGCAGGCCGGACGCGAGCGGGCGCTCGAGCTGTTTCCCGAGCTCAAAAAGCGCCTGGCAAATCCAGCGCGGTCGCTGTCGGGCGGCGAGCAGCAGATGGTGGTGCTGGCGCAGGCGCTGGTCTCGCGTCCGCGGTTCATGCTGATCGACGAGCTCTCGCTCGGTCTCGCCCCGGTGATCGTGAACCGGCTGATACCCACGATCCGCTCGGTGGCCGATTCCGGGATCGGAGTGCTGTTGATCGAGCAGTTCGCCACCGTGGCCCTCGGCCTGGCCAATCGCGCCTATCTGATGGAGGGCGGTCAGCTGCAGTACTCGGGCACCGCCCAGGAGCTGCGCGAGAAGCCAGATCTGCTGCACACCGCCTACCTGCTCCGTGGCAGCACCGACGACAAGGCGGCCAAGCCGCCGGTCCTCGGCTGACCACCAACCCCGGCGTGGCGGGCAGGGCAAAATGAGCGTCAGCGGCTTGGAGCACGTGCTCGTGCTCAGCGACGACATCGACCGCGCCCGTGACTTCTACGAGCACGCCGTGGGGCTTCGCCCCGGCGAGCGCCCGCGGTTTGACTTCACCGGCTACTGGATGTACGCCGGGACCAGGCCCTGCCTGCACATCGCCGACCGCACCTCCTACCGGGCCCACGCCCGCGAGCTGGGGCTGGAGGTCCCGGAGCGGATCTCGGGGCCCGGTCAGGTCGATCACATCGCCTTCGGGGCCACCGACTACGACGCCGCGCTAAAGCGGCTGACCCGAGCCGGCGTGCAGCCGATGTGCCGGCAGATACCGGGCGGCGGTCCCCGCCAGCTCTTCTTCTATGACCCCGATGGTCAGCGGGTCGAGATCAACGTAAGCGAAGGAGGTGGAGATGGCTGATACCCAAGCCACGGCGAGCGCCGCCGGGCGCCGCACCAAGCCGCCGTTCCGGGCCGACCACGTGGGCAGTCTGCTGCGCCCGGGCAAGCTCCTGCGCGCCCGCGACGAGCACGCCGCGGGACGGATGGCCGACGAGGATCTGCGGGCTGTCGAGGACGAGGCGATCGACGACGTGGTCAGGATGCAGCGCGACGTGGGGCTGCAATCGGCCACCGACGGGGAGTTCCGCCGCGCCTCTTGGCACATGGACTTCATCTACCAACTCGGCGGCATCGACAAGGTGCAGGGCGATATCCAGGTCACGTTCCGCAACGCCGACGGGGAGGTCGACTTCAAGCCGGCGGCGATCATGGTCACCGACCGGGTGTCGCTGGATCACA
>DASXJY010000147.1:0-15008 GCA_036497115.1 Solirubrobacteraceae bacterium | reverse complement strand
CGGCGGCTTGTCGACCGTCATCAGCCCGCTCTTGTCCAGCGAGGCGAACAGGAAGTCGTGCCAGCTAGTGGTCATCGAGCGCACGGCCGCCGAGTAGTACGTGTTGGCCCAGCCGTTGCTGCTCAACCCCCACAGGTTGAGTACGCCGGCGATGCCGATCAGCGCCGCCAGCTCAGGGCGGGCCCGCAGCCGCTGCCAGGCGGCGGGGACCGAACGATCAAACCGCGGCGCGCGCAGCGGCTCGCGGTATGAGGCCGAATCAGAGCTCACGGGGTGAGGGAGACGGGGTGCAGGTGAGCGGACGCTAAGAGGCCGGTCACGGCTGATCGGGGGCGTGACGGAGCTCGGCGTAGGCGCCGGCGGCGGCCAGCGCGCCGACGGCGCCAAGCACGAGGCCGGCGAAGATGCGGGTCAGAAGGGTCATGGCGGGCTCCTGCGGGTGAACAATCGGATCGACCAGAGATTCCGGGACCGTTCGAAGGCCGGGCGAAGACGTCTCTAAGACACGTGTAGGAGCGGGCGCGGCCAAAGCCATACGATGAGCCGCGATGCGCGATCGGCCGACGCTGCCCGTCTTCAGATGGCTCGCCGACGGGCGCTGATCACCGGGATCGCGGGCCAGGACGGCTCGTATCTGGCCGAGCGGCTGCTCGACGACGACTACGAGATACACGGGCTCCTGCGCCAGCCGCTGACCCAGCCGCTGCCGAACATCGAGCCCCTGCGAGACAGCCTTGAGCTGATCGTCGGCGACGTCCGCCGCCGGGCCGACCTCGAGGCCGCCCTGGCTATCTCAAACCCGGACGAGATCTACCACCTGGCCAGTCCCAGTTTCGTTCCCGATCTGTGGGAGCGGCCCAGCGAGACCTTCGAAGCGGTGGCCTTGGCCACCGCTTCGCTGTTGGAGCTGGTGCGCGAGCGGCTGCCGCAGACGCGGGTGATGGTGGCCAGCTCCCGTGAGATCTTCGGCGACTCCGGGGAGAGCCCCCAGCGCGAGACGAGCCCGTGGCGCCCGACCAACCCCTACGGCGTCGCCAAGCTGGCCGGCTTGCTGCTCGCCCAGGCGCTGCGCGAGCGCGATGGCCTGTTCGTCTGCTCGGCGATCCTCTACAACCACGAGTCGCCGCGGCGGCCGGAGCGATTCGTGACCCGCCGGGTTACCCGGGCGGCCGCGGCGATCAAGCTCGGCCTGGAGCGAGAGCTCGTCCTCGGCGACCTCGACGCGGTGCGCGACTGGTGCTTTGCCGGCGACGCGATGCGCGCCGCTCGCCTGATGCTGGCTCACTCAGAGCCCGGCGACTATGTCATCGCCAGCGGGCGGGGCCGGAGCGTGCGCGAGCTGGTCCAGTGCGCGTTTGACGTGGTGGGCCTGGATCCCGAGCGCCATCTGCGCGTCGACCCACGACTGGTCCGTCCCCCGGAGCCCACCCCGCAGGTCGGCGACCCCGCCAAGGCCCGCGAAGTCCTGGGCTGGGAGACAGAGACCGGATTTCAGGACCTGATCGCGTCGATGGTGGAGGCCGACCTGCGCGCGCTGACCGCCAGCGTTTGAGCGAAGGCGTGAGCGCCCGGGCGGCCGAAGTCAGAGCGGCCCGGCTCAGATGAGCCGCTCGGCGCCCGCGGCCGCCGAGCGCTCGCCCCGGCTGAGCAGCCTGTAGTCGGCGTCGACCATCGAGACGATCATCTGCTCGAAGCTCGTCTGGGGCTCCCAGCCGAGCACCCGCCGGGCCTTGGAGTAATCGCCGATCAGGTGCTCGACCTCGGCCGGGCGCAGAAACGAGGGGTCGATCACGACCTTGTCGGCGATGCTCAGCCCGAGGTGGTCGAAGGCCACCTCGACGCACTCCCGGACCGAGTGCGAGACCCCGGTGGCGACCACGTAGTCGTCGGCCTGATCCTGCTGGAGCATCCGCCACATCGCCTCGACGTAGTCCGGGGCGTAGCCCCAGTCGCGCTGGGCGTCCAGATTGCCCAGCTGCAGCTTGTCGATCAGCCCCAACTTCAGCGCCGCCGCGTGCCAGGTGATCTTGCGGGTCACGAACTCCAGCCCGCGGCGCTCTGACTCGTGGTTGAAGAGGATCCCGCTTGACGCGTGCAGGCCATAGCTCTCCCGGTAATTGACCGTGATGAAGTGCCCATAGGCCTTGGCCACGCCATACGGAGAGCGGGGATAAAACGGCGTGGACTCGTTTTGGGGCACCTCGCGGACCTTGCCGAACATCTCGCTCGAGGAGGCCTGATAGAAGCGTGCGCTGGGACAGACCTCGCGCATCGCCTCGAGCATCCGCGTCACCGCCACACCGGTGAACTCGGCCGTCAACGTCGGCTGGACCCAGGAGACGGCGACGTACGACATCGCCGCCAGGTTGTAGATCTCGTCGGGCTGGGAGGCCCGCAGCGCGTCGACCAGGGATCGCTGGTCGAGGAGGTCGCCCTGGTGCAGCGTGAGCCGGTCGCGAATCGCGTCGATGCGGTCGAACTTCTCGGTCGAGGAGCGCCGCACCAGACCGTGAACGTCGTAGCCCTTGTCGAGCAGCAGTTCCGCGAGGTAGGAGCCGTCCTGGCCGGTGACTCCAGTGATCAGCGCCGATCTACCGCTACCCATCGGCTGAGAGCGTAGTCGACCGGCCCACCGGCCTAGAGTACGGAAGATCGTCTCTGAGACCAGGAGGCCTGACACATGCCAGCCAACAGTTTTGATGCCAAGTCGACGCTCCAGGTCGGCGATCGCTCCTATGAGATCTTCCGTCTCGACGCCCTGCAGGAGAAGTTCGACGTCGCCCGGCTTCCGTTCTCGCTCAAGATCCTCCTCGAGAACCTGCTCCGCAACGAGGATGGCGAGTCGATCACGGCCGAGGACGTGGAGGCGCTCGCCACCTGGAGCGCCAAGGACGAGCCCGCCCAGGAGATCTCCTTCACGCCCGCGCGTGTGGTCATGCAGGACTTCACCGGTGTCCCGGCGGTCGTCGACCTGGCGGCGATGCGCGATGCCATGGCCGATCTCGGCGGCGACCAGGAGAAGATCAATCCGCTGGTCCCCGCCGAGCTGGTGATCGATCACTCGGTTCAGGTCGACGCGTTCGGTTCCCGTGACGCCTTTCAGCGCAACGCGGACCTCGAGTTCGAACGCAACGAGGAGCGCTACGCCTTCCTGCGCTGGGGTCAGGAGGCGTTTCACAACTTCAGCGTCGTCCCGCCGGACACCGGGATCGTGCACCAGGTCAACCTCGAGTATCTGGCCCGAGTGGTGTTCCTCGACCGGGGAGACGGATCGCGCCCGCCCTTGGCCTACCCCGACACGCTGGTGGGGACCGACTCTCACACGACGATGATCAACGGGCTCGGGGTGCTCGGCTGGGGCGTGGGCGGCATCGAGGCCGAGGCGGCGATGCTCGGCCAGCCGATGTCGATGCTGATCCCGCAGGTCCTGGGCTTCGAGCTCACCGGTGAGCTGCACGAGGGGGCGACCGCCACCGACCTCGTGCTGACCGTGACCGAGAAGCTGCGCGAGCGCGGGGTGGTGGGCAAGTTCGTCGAGTTCTACGGCCCCGGCCTGGCCAACCTGCCGCTCGCCGACCGGGCGACGATCGGCAACATGTCGCCGGAATTCGGGTCGACATGCGCGATCTTCCCGATCGATGCCGAGACGCTGCGCTACCTGGAGTTCTCCGGCCGCGACCGGGAGCAGATCGCGCTCGTCGAGGCCTACGCCAAGGAGCAGGGGCTGTGGCACGACGAAGACTCCGAGGAGCCGACGTTCAGCGACAAGATCGAGCTCGACCTGTCCGACGTGGTGGCCAGCATCGCCGGCCCCAAGCGACCCCAGGATCGCGTCTCGCTGACCGAGTCAAAGGCTGCCTTCCGGATGGCGCTGGAGGGGATGCTGCCTGACGACGACGGCGAGGACGATTCGATCGCCGACTCCTTTCCGGCCAGCGATCCGGTGGCCACCCATGTCCCCAATGGCGACGGCCACGGTCCCTACGGCGGCACCGGCGGCGCGCAGGTCGCCGATCGCACCGAGGCCCGGACCCCGGTGACACTGGCCGACGGGACCGAGACCGAGCTCGACCACGGCCACGTGGTGATCGCGGCGATCACCAGCTGCACCAACACCTCCAACCCGTCGGTGATGCTGGGCGCCGGGATCCTGGCCCGCAACGCCGTCGAGAAGGGGCTCCAGGTCAAGCCGTGGGTCAAGACCTCCCTGGCCCCGGGCTCCAAGGTGGTGACCGAGTACCTCGAGCGGGCCGGACTGACCGAGTACCTCGACCAGCTCGGCTTCAACCTCGTCGGCTACGGCTGCACGACGTGCATCGGCAACAGCGGGCCACTGCCCGAGGAGATCTCGGACGTCGTCGGCGCCGAGGACCTGGCGGTGGTCTCGGTCCTGTCGGGCAACCGCAACTTCGAGGGCCGGATCAACCCCGACGTGCGGATGAACTACCTGGCCTCGCCTCCGCTGTGCGTGGCCTACGCGCTGGCCGGGACGATGGACATCGACCTGTTCGACGAGCCACTCGGCGAGGACTCCGACGGCAACGACGTCTACCTCAAGGACGTCTGGCCCGAGGAGCGCGAGGTGGCGCAGATGATTGAGGACGCGGTCCGTTCGGAAATGTTCACCAAGAGCTACGGCGAGGTGTTCGACGGCGACGAGCGATGGAACTCGCTCGAGATCCCCGAGGGTGACCGGTTCGACTGGGGCGAGGATTCGACTTATGTCCGCAAGCCTCCGTTCTTTGAGGACATGCCGACCGAGCCCCAGCCGCTGACCGACATCGAGAACGCCCGCGTGCTGGCCATTCTGGGCGACAGCGTCACCACCGACCACATCTCGCCGGCGGGGGCGATCAAACGCGACAGCCCGGCCGGCAAGTACCTGAGAGAGCACGGTGTCGAGCCCAAGGACTTCAACTCCTACGGCTCGCGGCGCGGCAATCACGAGGTGATGATGCGCGGGACATTCGCCAACATCCGCCTTCGCAACCAGCTCGAGGGTGGGCGGGGGGCGCTTCCCGAAGGGGGCGTGACGCTCTTTCTCGGCGACGGCGGCGAGGATGAGATGCCGATCTACGACGCGGCGATGAAGTACCTCGAGCAGGACGCCGCACTGGTCGTGCTGGCGGGTAAGGAGTACGGCTCGGGGTCGTCGCGCGACTGGGCGGCCAAGGGCACCAAGCTGCTTGGCGTGCGGGCCGTGATCGCCCAGAGCTTCGAGCGCATCCACCGCTCCAACCTGGTGGGGATGGGCGTGCTGCCGCTTCAGTTCTCAGACGGCGACTCGGTGCAGTCGCTGGGCCTGACCGGGAGGGAGAAGTTCACCATCGCCGGGATCGCCGACGCCGAGGAGGTTCCTCGCCAGCTCACCGTCAAGGCCGACGACAAGGAGTTCGAGGTCACGGTCCGGATCGACACCCCGAAGGAGCAGCAGTACTTCCGCCACGGCGGCATCCTCCAGTACGTGCTGCGAGAGCTGCTGTAGCGATCGCCGGGGGTGGCCAGCCCGGTCAGCTAGCCTTCTGCGCCGTGCCGATCCCCGAGCTGCTCGAGAAACTGATCACCGCGCCCGGACCGTCCGGCCGCGAGACGCAGCCCGCTCGCGTCTGGCGTGACTGGTGCGGCGGCTTCGCCGACGAGGTCGGCGCCGACAGCGTCGGCTCCTCGTTTGCGCGGGTGAAGGGCACCAGCGGGGGCCCGACCCTGGCGGTGATCGGCCACATCGACGAGATCGGACTCCACGTCTCCCATATCGACGACGACGGCTATCTGAAGTTCGGCGAGGTGGGCGGCTGGGACAGCGTCGTGCTGGTCGGTCAACGGGTCAGGCTGGACACCCGTGGCGGCCCGATCGTCGGCGTCATCGGGCGCAAGCCGATCCATCTGATCAAGGGAGCTGACCGCGAGAAGGCGCCCCCGACCAAGGACCTGCACATCGACATCGGAGCCCGCGACGGCGACGAGGCCCGCGAGCTGGTGCGGATCGGCGACGCGGGGGTGATCGACGCCGCCCCGGTGGAACTGCCCAACGGACGGCTGATCTCCCGCTCGCTCGATAACCGGATCGGCTGCTACGTCGCCGCCGAGGCGGCACGCCTGGTCGCTCAGGACGGCGGCGCTCCCGGCGACGTCCTGGCCCTGGCCGTGGCCCAGGAGGAGACGACCTTCGCCGGCGCGCGGACCAGCGCGTTCGGGCTCGCCCCCGACCTGGCCATCGTGGTCGACGTGACCCACGCCACTGATCAGCCCGGGGTCGAGCTCGGCCCGATCACCAAACACAAGCTCGGATCCGGGCCGGTCGTAGCCCGCGGCACGTCGCTGCATCCGTTCGTCTCCGAGTTGCTCTACGACATCGCCGAGGAGCAGGAGCTGGCCTTCACCGTCGAGTCTCTGGGCCGGGGAACCGGCACCGACGCCGACGCGGTCCACGCCAGCCGCGCCGGGATCCCCACCGGGCTGGTCTCTGTGCCGCTGCGCTACATGCATTCGCCGGTGGAGCTGGTGTCGCTGGCCGACATCGAGATCGCCGCCGAGCTGATCGCAGCCTTTGCCCGGCGGCTCGAGCCGGGCATGTCGTTCCAGCGCTGAACGCGCTGCGATGGCGATGCTGCTGCTGTTCGACATCGACGGAACGCTCCTCGGCAAGGCCGCCGAGGCCCATCGCGAGGCGCTCCACGAGGCGCTGCTCAAGGTCCACGGGGTCGACGCGCAGACGGCCCGCCGCCCGCTCGCGCCGGCCGGCCGCACCGATGGCGAGATCGCCCGGATCCTGCTGCTCCAGGCGGAAGTCCCGGCCCGCCAGATCGACGAGCGGGCCCGCGATGTCCAGGTGGCGTGCTCGGAGGCCTACGCCCGGCTGTGTCCACCCGACCTCTCGGACAAGGTCCTGCCGGGCGTCACTGACCTGCTGGAGTGGCTGGACGACCGCGACGACGCCAGGCTGGCGCTGGTCACCGGCAACTACGAGGCGGTGGCCCGCCTCAAGCTCGCCCGGGCCGGAATCGGCCACTACTTCGCCTCCGGGCAGGGTGCGTTCGGATCGGACTCCGAAGACCGGGTCGTCCTGCCACCCCTGGCCCGCCGCCGGGCCGGAGCGACCGGATCGCCGCACCCCCGGGAACGGACGATCGTGATCGGCGACACGCCGCGCGACATCGCCTGCGCGCAGGCCGACGGGCTGCGCTCGTTCGTGGTCGCCAGCGGCCCCTACCGGGCCGACGAGCTGAGCGGCGCCGACGCGGTGGCGGCGGACGCGGCGCAGCTGCGCCCGCTGCTCGAGCGGGCGCTTGGCGCCTGACCAGGTCCCGCCCTTATCTGAACGAAGCCAGCGTGATCTGAGCCACCGCGGTGCCGGCGCCGGTGCTGGTCGTGGCGCCACCGACGGCTGTGCCGCCTCCGCTGGGCGTCGTGGGACCGGCCGTGGGGCCGGGGGCACCGGTCCCCGGCGTGGTGATCGACAGCGTGGCCGGCAGCTGGTTGCCGTGGCGGCGCAGCAGCATGCGGTGACCGACCGCGGTCAGCGAGAAGTGAAGGTACCCCAGCTCGTTGACGCCGAGGAACTGCTGGCCGGTGTGGGCGATGGTCTTACCGGCCGACCTGATCGTCAGGCTGGACAGGCACGGACTCGACGCGGTACAGGCGACCAGAATCCCGCCCGACCAGCCGTTTGACACGAATTCGGTGGCGCCGATGAACCGCAGCGCGGCCGACGGCTGCTGGCTGTGGGAGGGACTCGAGCCGAAGGTCTTGAACTGGATCAGGTTCAACGCCCGAGTGGCGCTCTTGCCCGAGGTGTCACGCACCGTGACCGTCACCGGGAGCCGGTTGCGGCGAGCCCGCCTGAGCATCGTCTGACCCGACCGCGAGAGCTTGAAGTAGGCCAGGCCGCCGCCGACCGGGACTGTCTCGCGCCCGGTCTTGACGACCCGGACGGCGCCGACCGACACGGTGGTTGTGACATGGCAGGCGGTGGTGTTGAAACAGCCCACCGGAAGACCGCCCTTGCCCCGGGCGAGCACGAACGCGCTCTGCCCGAAGACCGCCACGTGCGACGGCGTGGCGATCGCCGCGGACGTGGCCAGGACCTGCCCGGCCGACCCGAGCGCCTGCACGGCGAAGTACGAGAAGGCGCTGTGGACGACGATCTTGCGGGTGCTGGCGCGGGCCGACCTGGCGGCCGGGGCCAGTGAGGAGGGGCTCGAGCCGGCGATGACCTGCCAGCGGCTGACCCCGGTGGCCCCGTTCCAGCTCGGGAACAGGTTGATCGCGCCGTCGGCGCCGGTCGACAGCGACAGACTGGGCGCCGCCGCCACCGACGGGGTGGTCACGGCTCCGCCAGTCCCCGCGGTGGCGCCGTCGACGTAGTCGCCGTCGATGTCGAGCCTGACACCGCCGTAGGTCTCGTTGTGATCTCCGTCGTACTGATGCAGGCGCTGGTGGTTTGCCCAGCTCGTGCTCGGGACGTTGGGGTCAGACGTGTTGTGGGCGTTGTTCCACCGGGCGATCCAGATGTCGTCGGGCTCGGTGTAGCCGGTCCCGTAGCGAGTCGCCAGGTTGACGACGCCCGAGTCGCCGCTGCTGTAGACGCCCGACAGGTAGCCCTCCGCGTGCAGCTGGGCGGTCCAGCCGGCCAGGAAGGCCATCACCGAGTTGACGTTGGTGGTGGTCGTCGAGTAGCCCTCCATGTCGTTGTAGATCGGGCTTCCGGGACCGATTCCAAACGCCTGCGCCTGGGCCACGGCGTCCTGCGCGGCGGCGGCTCCCTGGCTTGAGGCGGTGGTCGGGGAGGAGGACATCGAGGCGCAGCCGCAGGAGTCAGCCGGCGCCTGGAGGCCCACGTAGATGGGGATCAGATGCCAACCCGCCGCCGTCTCCTGGCCCACCCAGGTCGAGCTCAGGTTCGGCTGCGAGCAGCCCATGTTGGTGCCGCCGATGTAGACGCCGATGGCGCGGTAGGGCGAGCTCCCCCACGCCGACATCTGAGACAGGCTGGGCGCTGAACAGGCATCAAAGCCCAGGCCGGTGTAGACGCCGCCGCCCGCCTGGGCGGGCCTGGCCTTGGCGTGGGTGATCGCGCTGGAGCGGGCGCGCAGAGCCTTGATCACCGAAGCCGCCGGACGTGGCGCGTGTGAGGACGCCGCCGCCGCTCTGGCGAGCGACCGCAGGTGCAGCGCCCGGCGAACTACCGCGGGGTGCCGATTCCAGGTCGCCACCACCGTCACCCGGTGGCCGCGGTCGTCGATTCGCGCCGAGGACTGGTGAGCTCCCTCACGACTGGGCAGGGGCAGCAGCCGAGCTCCCGCGCTGCCGGTCTCTGCGGCCGGCGGTTGCAGCGGCTCGACCAGCACCGCCTCGGTGCGGCCGATCGAGAAGGCCGGGCAGCGCTGGCCGGCGCTGGGAGAACCGAGGTACACGGCGTGGCGGTCAAAGCGCACGCAGGCGCTGTGATCGGTGGCCAGCCGGTAGACCGGCCAGCCGGCGGGCACGGTGACTGCGTAGCCGCGGTAGCTGACCACCTTGGTGGCCGAGCCGGCGGCACGGGCGCCGGCCGCGAATCCGAACATCACCGCCAGCGCAACCAGCGCCACCAGGCCGCGGCGGGTGGCGAGGAGGAGAGCGCGGTAACGCGCTTCAGAACAGGCGGCAGTGTTGGATCCGGACATGCGGCGCTCCCCGTGGACTGAGAGGAATATCGGCGCCTGACGCCTGCGGAGTTAGCTGACGGGCTCGCGCTTGCAGAAACGCGCTACTGGTGGATCACCACCGGATTCGCCCCAAAGACTCGGGCTCCCCGCTCTCCGAGTTGGCGGCTCGGAGACTCGGCACGACGTACAACATACGGCAGTGACCAAGGTTGCGGCAAATCTCTGGCCATAGCGCTTAACCCGGCCGGTGCAGGAGTTTCCATAACGGGTACGGACGCATGGACTAGTCAGCCCACCAGTCGCGCTCTCCCTCGACGTCTTCGCGCGGAGCCTCGCCGAGGTTGGGCGCGCCGATGACGATGATCTCGAGGCCGGCCGGCCCGGCCTCGTAGCCTCGCCATGTACCGGGCGGCACGCGCACCGCGTCCCACTCACTGAGCTCGACGATCTCGTCGTCGAGCTTCATCCGCCCGCTCCCGCGCACGACGACGTACACCTCCTCCTGGTCTTTGTGCGTGTGGCCGTACGGAAAGCGATAGCCCGGCGGGACGCGCTGGTAGCTCAGCCCGGATCGCTCGAGGTCCAGCGCCCCGGTGGCCAAGCGGAACTCGAGGTCCGGGGCGCCGTCGAACCTGGATCCGACGTCCTCCAGGTCCTCCTTGAGGTTGACGAGCGTGAACGGCACGCTGGCAATCCTATGGCGCCCCGGCACGGTCGCCCAACCAACCCGGCCGCGTAGCGCGTGTCAACTAGTTCCTGAGCCGCTCGAGCGCACTGACCGCCCGGCGGTGCGCCTCGCCGCTGGCATCGAGCTCGGCGCGCGCCTGCTGCACCTCGAGCTCGGCCTGGTCAAGCGCCTGAGCCGCCTTGTCTCGCCGCTCCTCGGCCACCTCCAGGGCCCGGCGCGCGCGCTCGGCGGCCCGCCGGGTCTCCCCTTCGGCGGTCCGGGCGGCCTTGACCTCGGCGGCTCGCTCGCGCTCGGCCCGCTGGCGTTCGCGACGCTCCTGCTCCCGGCGCTGTTTGGCGCCGGGGTCGGGCTTGGCCGTCTGGGCCTTGGCCTTGCCCTGCGCCTCGGTCTTGGTTTTGTGCGGGGGCGGTTTCGGCGCCGGCTGGCGGCGCGGCTTTGCCGTTGGCCCCACCGGGGCCCCGCCCGCGCCCAGACCGCCGCCGAAGCCGACATAGCGCAGCTCGCGCTCCAGGCGGCCCTCGCGCACCTGCTCGCGCGCCGCCTCGTCGAGAGCCGCCGCGTTCAGCGTGTCTGAGACGCGAGTCAGGACCGCCTCGCTGAGCCCATGGCCTTCGGAGCTCAGCAGACCCCGCGCCGCCGCCACCAGTTCATCGACCACCGCGCGCTCGCGCTCGGCGGCGGAGCGCAAGCCGCCGCCGTCGCCCTCCCCCCGGACCACCTGCTCCTGGGCCGCTCGCAGCGCGTCTCCGGCGGCGAACAGCTCTTTGACCGCCCGGCCTTGCGTTCGCACGAGCTGGTTGACCGCCCAGGCGGCAACTGAGGGCTTGCGTGTCGCCGCCACCTCGGCGGCCTCGTCGCGGCGCCCCTCGCCGCGCAGCGACCGCGCCAGCGCGGTCCGCTCCGGAATGAACCGCTCGAGGGCCAGCCCGAATAGCTCGTCGACGTCCATGGCGCAGATGCTGCCAGCCAGGCCGGAGAGGTGTGCCTACTCGCTCTGGGCCGGGGGAGTTCGTGGCGGTGCCGGTTGCGGCGCTTCGGTGACGTCCATCGGAACCGACGCCCCGCGGCGCGCCAAGCACCGGGGGCATCGCCTGAGCAACAGGTACGGGGCCCGCAGCGCGATCCGCAGCCCGCAGCGCGGACAGGTCATGTAGGAGGTTGGCTCAGGCAAATAGGCCCGGGCCTGGTCGCGGGCTGGTCTGCAACGGCGCGCGGTCCGAGGCTGGCCCGGAGAGCTCGCACATGAGCTCTCCGGGCCGCCGATCCGAGTCAGCCATCCGCGCCCCCACGCTCGTTGAGTTCGATCTGCTCCTTGCGGATCTCCTCGGAGACCTCGCGCTGATCTTCGTGGGTCTCGGTACTCATCCGGACTCGCTCCTTGGGCACGGCGCGCTTCTCGATCACCGGCTCTTCCTCGTGGAGCACCACCTCGTGCTCCTCTTCGAACAGCCGCTGTTCCTCGTTCTCTGAGAGCTCCTGGTCGGCGTCGGTCCGCGGGGCGTCCTTCACCTGGGCCTTGCTGACCGGCACCTGAAGGTCCTCGCCAGTGGGGCTGGCGCCGCCGAGCGGGACGAACGTCTTCTTGGTCCCGAACAGGCCGGTGTTGACCAGCGCCCATTCCGGCTGGCCGCCCTGGTCGTCGTGGTAGAGCTCGTCGATCTTGCCGATCTTCTCGCCCTGGGGATCGACTACGGTCCGCCCGTGAAAGTCGTAGGCCTCAGTCGTCTCAGGCATGTTCAGTTCCCACCTCTTGGTCGCGTGTATGTCCCATGTATTTGGGACAATTGTTCCGAAAGATGTACCCTAAGCCGATCTGTACAAACAGCTTGTCCTAGAAAAGCGGGACAACCTGGACGCAAGCGCGACACCTGTCGCTGACGATCGTCCGTCCCGCACCCTCCGCCGCTACCTTCCTGCTCAGAGCCATGGCCCAGCCTGAGCCCAAGCCGGCCCCCTCAGCCGCCCCTCCGGGCCCATCGCTGCGGGCCGACGCCGCGGCCAGCCGTCAGCGAATCCTCGAGGCGGCGGCGACGCTGGCCGGCGACCGGCGCGTAAGCATGGCCGAGATCGCCGCTGCCGCCGGAGTTGGACGCTCCACCCTGTACCGGCACTTCCCCGACCGCCAGGCTCTCAATGCCGCGCTGGAGCATCCGCCGGCCGAGGGCGAACGGTCACCCTCCCCCGGCGCCCCCGCGGTCGCCGGACGCGTCGCCACGCTGCCCTTCCAGAGCGCGGGGCACCTCGGCCGCGAGCGGCCGCTCCCACTCGAGGTGACGCGGGTGCTCGATGAGGTGCCTCCGCACCTGGTGCCCGATCAGCTGGTCGCCGAGGCCAGGCGCGCCGCCGGGGCGGCGGTTGCGCTGTACGTGGTCGACATCGACGGATCGCACCTGCTGCGACTGGCCGGGACACCGGAGTTCCCGGACCGGATCGAGGAGCCCCCGGCGCTGGGGCCGGAGATCGTCCCCGACGGCCTGCCCGAGTTCTACGAACGCCTTGAGCACCAACTGCCCGGTTGCGTGGCTGAGCCGCTGTGGCTGCGCGGCCGCGTCATCGGCCTGCTGCTGTGCGTCGGCAGTCCCGTGGAGTCGCTGTCTGATATCGCCAAACAGGGGGCCGCTGCGCTGGAGCTGGCCAACGACTACACCGACTTCATCGAGGCCGCCCGCCGGCACAAGCCCACCACCCCGGCGGCCGAGATCCAGCAGAACCTGTTTCCCCCCCGGATCGCGCGGATCGCCGGCGCCCAGCTTGCCGGCGTCCTGCTCCCGAGCTACGACGTCGGGGGGGACTGGTTTGACTTCGTGGAGAACCGCGATGGGGCCTGGCTGGCCATCGCCGACGCCGCCGGCAAGGGGCCGACCGCGGCCGGACTCGGCGCCGCCGCGCTGGGAGCGCTCCGGGCCGCCCGGCGTGACGGATCCGATCTCCGGCAAGCCCTGTCGCTGATGCACGAGACGATCCACAAACTCGACAACGAGGACTTCTTCGTCACCGGGGTGATCGGGCGCTGGCACGCGGCCAGGGCCAACTTCACCTGGGTCAACTGCGGTCACCCGTCCCCCTACCTCGTCGACTCCGACGGCCACCTGATCGAGCTCGAGAGCCCGGTCCATCCGGCGCTCGGGATCGGCCGGCAGATCCCCCGGTTTCAGCTCGCCGATCGCCAGCTGAGGGCGGGCGAACGGCTCATCCTGCTGACCGACGGGATCACCGGCCGCCACATGGAAGGGGGCGGCAGGTTCGGCGAAGACGGTCTGCGCGACGCCATCGAGAGCGCACCTGACCCCACCGCCGCCCGCACCGCGATGGCCATCCAGCAGGCCGTCACCGACTGCTGGCGCGAGCCGCTGGAGGACGACGGGACGGTGGTGGTGATGGCCGTCAGCTGATTGCTCAACCCGTCATCCGGGCTCTTCGGCTCAGCCTTTGGGCGTCGGAAACTGCGTGCGCATCATCAGGTCCCACACCCGGTCAGGCGTCACCCGGCGCTGGTTGATCATCAAATGAGCGCTGGGGGTGACCGGATAGCGCGCCTTGGGACGATCGGCCACGAGCGCCTTGGCGATCACCTCGGAGACCTTCTCCGGCCCGCCGCCGAGCTTGACCATCGGTCCCTTGTAGGCGTCAGCGGTCAGCTTGGCCACGTGACGGTTGAATTCAGCGTAGGGGCCGTCGTCGGCGCCTTCAGAACCACTGGACGCCTCGGAAACCGAACCCGCCGCCACATCGCCGAAGCCGGTCACGATCAATCCCGGCTCGATCAGGATCACGTCAACGCCGAACCCTCTGACCTCGAAGCGCAGCGAATCGCTGATCGCCTCGATGGCGTACTTGGTGGAGTGGTAGATGCCGCCGCCCGGGAAGGTGAGCCGTCCCCCCATCGAGCCGATGTTGACGATCTTGCCCCAGCCCTGTTCGCGCATCCCGGGCAGCGCGAGCTGGCACATCCGCAACAGGCCGAACACGTTGGTCTCAAACTGGCGCCGGACCTGGTCCAATGGCACCGTCTCCACGGCTCCGGACTGGCTGTAGCCGGCGTTGTTGATCAGCACGCCGATCGCCCCCTCGGCCTCGGTCACCTGGTCGACGGCCGACTTCATCGACGCCTCGTCGGTCACGTCCAGCGCCAGCGTCCTGGCCCCGCGGCCGGCCAGGTCCGAGATCGTCTCGGGCCGTCTCGCGGTCGCGTAGACCGTCCACCCGTCGGCGAGCAGCCGCTGCGCCGTGGCGTGGCCGATACCCGAGGAGCAGCCGGTGATCAGTACCGCGCGGGAGGACACGAGCTAACTGCGGACCAGCTTCTTGTAGGTGATCCGGTGCGGGCGGTCGACCTCGGCGCCGAGCTGCTCGCGCCGGAAGGACTCGTAGGCCTCGAAGTTGCCCTCGAACCACCGCACCTGTGAGTCACCCTCGAAGGCGAGAACGTGGGTGGCGATGCGATCCAGAAACCAGCGATCGTGGGATACGACGACCGCGCAGCCGGCAAACGACAGCAGCGCCTCCTCGAGCGCGCGCAGGGTGTCGGTGTCAAGGTCGTTGGTCGGCTCGTCGAGCAGCAACAGGTTGCCGCCGCTGCGCAGTAGCTTGGCCAGATGAACGCGGTTGCGCTCGCCGCCCGACAGCGCGCCGACCTTCTTCTGCTGGTCGGGCCCGCGGAAATTGAACCCGGCGAC
>DASXJY010000146.1:0-10492 GCA_036497115.1 Solirubrobacteraceae bacterium | reverse complement strand
GCTGATCTTCTCTGACATCACGATGCTGCGCGACTTCGGGTTCGTCACTCTGATCGACCTCTCGGTCTCGCTCGGCGGGGTCCTGCTGGTGCTCCCGGCGGTCCTGGCGCTGTCCGAGCGGCGCGACGCCCTGGAGCCGGTCCGATTGGTGGCCGGCGCCGCCTCAGCCGGGGTTGCCCGCCTGCGCCGCCGGCCCAAGGTGGCGTGAGCCAAACGCCGCCGGGGCCCGAGGAAGAGGGGGCCGCCCCCGAGGACTCCGGCCCGCCGGCCCGGAGTGGTGCCGGGACGCCGGGACCCGAGGACTCCGGAGCGCCGCAACCGGCTGACCGTGGCCCACTGACCCGGCTCGATCCTGACCGCGGCAGCGCCCCGCTCCCTCAGCCGTCGCCCCGACCCGCCCGGGCCCCGATCGATACGCGGCGCTACCGCTGGATGATCGGCATCTTCGGCTTGGCGCTGGTCGTCGCCATCTCCATTTACCAGTTCGCCACCCACGGGGTGGGGAGCACCGGAGTGCCGCCGGGCCAGCGGCTGCACCTGTTCGCGGCGCCGTTGGCCAACACCAATCTGATCGGCGACCCCAATCTGAGGCCGCCGTGCACCGAGTCCCAGCACGACCGGCGGGCGCTCAACCTCTGCCTCGACGTGCGGCGGGCCCCGCTGGTCCTGGACCTGTTCGTCACCGGAGCCGGTGACTGCCGCCGCAGCGTCGACGCGCTCCAGACCCTGTCACACCAGTTCCCGCCCGGCTCGGTGCGATTCGCCGCCGTGGCGGTCCGCGGCAGCCGCGCCACCACCGCCTCGCTGATCCGTTCGCACCGCTGGACGCTTCCGGTGGCCTACGATCGCGACGGATCGGTGGGGGGGCTGTACGGGGTCGCCGTTTGCCCGATGCTCGAACTGGCCTATCGTGGCGGGATCGTGAAGGACCGGCTAGTCGGCGATTCCTGGCAGAGCGCCGCAGCGATCGCCCCCCGCGTCCGCGCCCTGCTGCGTGCGCATCCTCCGGGGTCGTGAGCGATCCGATCTCGCTCAGCCCCGCGCCGGGCTTCATCGAGCCTCGCCTGCGCGAAGAATTTTCCGGGCTGCGACTGGACTGGGTCACCGTCCCGGTCAGGCGCCGCAACAGCCCGCCGGAGCTGGTGGCGCGGCTGAAGATGCTCTCCAGTCGCTACCGGGGCGCCGACGTGGTGGCGATGCGAACCAAGCCGATCCCCCAGGCGTTCCGGATCTTCTTTCGCCAGATCGGGCTGGACCCCGACGTGACCCGGATCCCCAGCGAGGAGGTAGCGGTAGCCCGGTTGTTGCACGGTGGCTTTCGCTCCGCCGGGCTGATCGAGGACGCCTGCCTGGTCGCCCTGATCGAGACCGCCGTTCCGGTGTGGGCGTTGGACGCCGACCTCGTCGACGAGGGAGGCCTGGGGATCCGGACCGTGAGTCCGGCTGACCTCGAGCGTCCCGCTGCCCAGCGGCCGCCGCTTTCGGCGGGAAGCCTGGCCGTCGCCGATCGCCGCCGGGTGCACGCGCAGCTGTTCGGGCCCCCGGCGCCGGGCCACGAGGTCGGCTCGCGGACGACGCGGGCGATGCTGTTCTCGATCGCCGTGGCGGGTGTCCCGGCGATCCACATCGAGGAGTCGCTGTGGACGTGCCTGGACTGGCTGGTCTAACCGTCCGGAAAACTGTCGCCGGCCCGTCTTCCAATTGCTAAGGTCCCTGCCGATGGGTGCAGTGGAGCTATCCCACCAGCTGTATGACGCTCCACCGGGGCCGGCCGTGGATGCCAAGCTCGACCTGCCCGGGTACCGCGACGGAACCGAAGAGCGGGCCGCCCGGCGCACGCTGAGGGCTCAGATCGCTCGGCTGGAGCGAGAGCTGGCCAACGCCTTCGTGACCGCTTACCCGATGGGCGGCCTCGATCAGCCTCAGGCCGTGTACGCCGAGCCCCGGATGCTCGACCTCGGCGACCTCGAGCTGGTCCGCGACGAGCTCGCCGAGCGCCTTCACAGCGCCCGGGTGACGATTGCCGAGCGGGCCGATGAGCAGGCCGAGAAGCGACTGACGCTGGAGCGCATGCTGCTCGATCCCGGCTCGCACCGCTACGAGAGGATCTCCTGTCGCGAGCTGGGGGAGCCCGGCTGCGGCGTATGGCAAGTTAGGCCCCGGATGGGCTTGATCGGCATGCTGATGGGTTGGTGGCAGGTCAAGCTGTCCTCCGGCTGTCCATTAGCCGGGGGTCGCGGGCCCGCGCCTTCGACCCGGCCTTCCGGCACCAGATCTGGTCAGCTGTCTGCGCCCCCGGGGGCCGCCGATGCGCGCGCTGCTGAGGAGCGGCACCGGAGCGGTCCTGGTCGTCCTGATCATGTTCATCGGGAGCCTCGGCCTGTGGGTGGGGACTCCGCTGCTGTGGCTCTATGTGGGATCTCAGGTCCAGGGCTCCACGCAGTCCGTCGGCGCGGCGCTGGCCACGATGTTCTTCGGGGTGATCATCACGATCGCGGTGCTGGCCTCGCTGCTGGCCAAGCTGAGTGACATCTACCGTGCCAACTGCATGTCCCGCGGCCAGACCGATCCCGGCCATGGCGTCCTGGAGGGCGTGCTGGTGGTCAGCGCGGGCCTGACGCTGGTCGTGTTCGTGGTCTGGTTCTTCTTGTTCGCCGGCGCCAGCCCGGTACCGATCGGGATCCAGCTCTAGCCGCCGGCCCACCGGCTCGCTCCACCACCGCCGCCGCGCCGGCGGCCCAGGGGACGGCGGCAACTTCGCCGCCGCCGGGCGTCCCGCGGGCCCGCGGGCACGCCCGGCGGCGAGCTATCTCGTCCGTGCTGGACGGGACCGGGGCACTCTTGTCCTACGCCCCCACCAGCGCTATCTCCTGCGCTGCCGGGCTCGACTCAAGGCCAGCCGCCAGCACACGCCGCTGGCGGTCGGTCAACTGGCCGATCGGCTTGGTTTCACCGATCTGATTGCGAAACAGGAACTTCCGGCACCGAGTGCTTCCCCAGCGCCGCTGGCTCATCAACAGCTCGGCGACGGTCCAGCTCGACGCTTCGACTGGGCAGTCGAGTATGACCTCCGCGGCCGAGGTCTCCCCGACGGCGATCCGACGCTTCAGTCCTGCTCGCGCGAGCCTGATCTCGTTGGCTCGCTCTAGTGCGCGCAACCGCTGCGGCTCGGAGATCGTCGTTGCGGTCTGCGTCATGTGGCTATCAACTCACTCCCTGCGGTCATTCCGCGTAAGCGGACGTTGACGATTATCGGCTGGTCGCGGCACTCAGCGCGCCGACGATCGGCCGGAACTGCATCTCTGGCGAGCCCTTCGGCTCCGTGGAGTCGAAACTGGAAACCCCGGGACGATTAGCCCCTATCCGGCGGACCTCTCAAACCGCTCGGATCACGACTCCGTTCGACGCTTAGAACCTAGAACAACGGCCCAGTAACAGCAACGTCACAACTCGCCCTTGGTACGCACAGAGCGCCTTTTTTCTTAGCTTCAGGTCTTGTGCGCGTATGGACAAGTCACGCGAGGGGTACTAGCCAGTCGGGAGTGCGCCGTGCTCGGATTCGAAGCTGCGCTTGACCTTGGCGAAAATGTCCAGCGCGGCGTCCAGCGTCGGCCGTTCGTGGGTCGCCATCACGCTCGTGCGCAGCAGCGCGCCCGCCGGGGGGACCGCCGGGTGCAGGGCAACGTTCACGAATACACCGGCCTCGTAGAGCGCCTTCCACAGGAAAGCCGCCTTCCAGTCATCGCCCACCACGACCGGTACGACGGTGGTCACGATCTCGGTGCCGTCCTCGAGCCGGGTCGGCCTGACGACCTTGAAGCCCAGCTCACTGAGGCCGGCGTGGAGGTAGCGGGCGTTGTCCAGCACCCGCGCAAACAGCTGCGGTCCTTCTTCGGAGCGGCAGATGCGGACCGCGGCCAGGGTCGCACCCACCGCCGCCGGAACCGATGCCGCGGTGAACATGAACGGCCGTGACTGGATCCGCAGAAACTCGACCACGTCCGCCGGTCCGGCGATCACTCCGCCGCACGAGGCCAGCGACTTGGAGAAGGTGGCCATCCGCAGATCCACTCTGTCCTCGACCCCGAACAGCTCGCAGGTACCGGCCCCGCGGGCGCCCAGCACCCCGAGGGCGTGGGCCTCATCGACCATCAGCCGCGCTCCGTAACTGCTGCAGAGATCGGCGATCTCCGGCAGCGGCGCCACGTCTCCCTCCATCGAGAAGACACCATCGACGACGACCAGGATTCCTCCGCCGTCGGCCACCGCCCGCTCCAGCGCGTGCTCCAGACGGTCCATTCTGCCGTGGCGGAAGGGCCTCAGCTTGGCCCGGGACAGGATGCAGCCGTCGAGAATCGAAGCGTGGTCGCCCGAGTCGGCGATCACCGTGTCGCCCGGGGCCAGGATCGTCCCCAGAGCACCCAGGTTGGCCTGGTGGCCGGTCGTGAAGACCAGCGCCGCCTCGGTGCCGATCCAGTCCGCGAGCTCCTGCTCGAGCTCGAGATGGAGATCGATCGTTCCGTTGAGAAAGCGAGAGCCGGTCAGCCCGGTCCCGTACTTGGCCACGGCATCGAGGGCGCCCTGGCGAACGCGCTCGTCGCCGGTCAGCCCGAGGTAGTTATTGGAGCCGAGCATGATCCGGCGCCGCCCCTCCATCGAAACCACCGGCAGCGTCGGGCCTTCCAGCACGCGAAAGTAGGGCACCGCGTCGAGCTCTCGAGCCATGCGAAGCTGCTCGAGACGCTCGTGCTCACGCGCCTTGGCGAAGACGTCGACCGAAGTCCGCATGGAGAGCCATCCTATTCGCCTTTGAACCTGACCGCCCTCGCTGTCACCATGTGCGATCCATGAATGACGAGAACCGGAGCGGCCGCCGGGACCACACCCGGCCCGATGACCGCGGCGACGAGGACGAAATCGAGATCGTCGACGGGCTCCCGGTGCTCGCCGAGGTCCGTCCGGTGGGCCCGCAGGCGCAGGCCGCGTTGCCCGAAGCTGTGCCGGCCGCCGCGCTGCCGGCTGTCCAGGCGGCGCGGGCGGCGGCCACCGGGTTCTTGGCCGGCGCGGCGACGGTTGCCCTGGTCAGGGTGCTCGGGGGAAGGCGCCGAGCCCGGGCCCGCGTCAGCCAGCGACGCGGATCCGAGGGTCTGCCGATCATCGGCACACGCTCGTTCCTGGTCGACGTCCACCTGATCGCCAAGCCGGGAGAGTGAATCTCGCCAGCGCCGTCGAGGTGCGGACCGAGGTCCGGCCGCGATGGATCTTCCGGCTGCCGCGCCGGGTCGGTCTCGACGGCCTGACGCGGATCCGCGGCGGCGTGCACCACCGGCTTCTGCACGCCGGCAGCGAGCCCGTGGTGGTGAGGGTCGCCCAGACCGCGCCCGACCGGGTCCTGTTCGGAGGCCAGGCGGCCGATCGCGGGCTGGCGGAGTGGGGGATCGAGCGGATGCGCAGAGCGCTCGGCGTCGACCAGGACCTCCGTCCCTTCTACGAGCGGTTTCGCTTCGACCCGCTGATCGGCGCGGCGGTCAGGAGCAATCCGGGGCTTCGGGTGGGCGGCCGTCCCGATCCGTTCGAGGCGCTGGTGTGGGCGATCTGCGAGCAGCTGATCGAGTACGAGCGCGCGGCGGCTATCGAGCGACGGCTGGTCGCTCGGCTGGGGCGCCGCTGTCAGGTCACCGGACTGCGTGACTGTCCCCCGGCGGCCGTGCTGGCCGCCCAGGCGCCGGCGCTGCTGGAGTCGATGGACCTCTCCAGCGGCCGGGCGAGCACACTGGTGCGGGTGGCCCGCGAGGTGGCATCGGGCCGCGTAGATCTCGATTCCGGCGATCACGAGCCGGGGTGGCGGCGGCTGCGCCGGATCCGGGGCGTCGGCAGCTGGACGCTGCAGATGCTCGCGCTGACCGGGCAAGGGCGGCTGGACCAGCTTCCCGCCGGCGACCTCGGGTACATGAAGTTCGTCGGTCGACTGCGGGAAGGCCATCCATTCGGCCGCGCCACCGAGGAGGAGGTTGAGCGCTTCTTTGCTCCCTATGAGCCGTGGCGGGGGCTGGCCGGCCTGCACGCGCTGTGTGGGGCGGGGGCGGCCGCCGGGGCCAGGATGGCCGCCTGAGGACGAGCGCGCCGGGCCGGCCCGAGCGTTTGGCTTCGGCCGCGGCGCAGCCTCGGCGCTAGGGGCCCTGGCCGGCGAGCAGCTGGTTGGTCGAGGCGTTGGGAACCGATGCGGGGTTGGAGATCAGATGGTGATCGAGCATCCACTCTCCGTAGGCGGTCCACTGCTTCGCGTTCTGCCAACCCCAGGGGTGCCCGCCGGAGGGAAAGAAGGACGGCAGGGTGGCGTTCACGCTGGCCGTCTGCAGCCTGGGCTGCAGGGAGGGATTGGCACGCACCAGGGCCGCGACACCGCCGGCCGGATTCGCACGCACGGCCTGATAGCCGCGGCCGAGCGCCTGCACGAAGCGCCGCAGCGCGTTGGCGCGCTTGGCCAGCGTGCTCTCTCGGACCACCAGCACGAGCTCGTCGTAGGCGGGGACGCCGACGTTCTCCATGTGGATCACATTGGGCCGGCGGCCCGTCTGGCGCAGCTGGATCGCTTCGTAGTTCCAATAGGCGCCGAGAACAGCGTCGACGCGGCCGGAAAGGATCGCCGGGACCAGGTCGGCGCCGACGTTGATCTCCTTGACCGAGCTCTGGCGAATCCCGGCCCGCTGCAGGATCGTGGTCAGATATGCGTGCTGATACGGGATCCCGGCGTCGCCGACCTTCTTGCCCCGCAGCTGCGCCGGGGAGGTGATGTGCTTGGAGCCCAGCGAGACGATCGCGGTCAGCGGCCGCTGGACGACCGCGCCGATCGCCACCAGCGGCTCGCCCTTGTCGCGGGCGAGCATCAACTCGGGCTCGTAGGAGACCGCGACGTCGACCTTGCCTGCGGCCAGCAGCTGCAGCGGGGTGGCCGGATCCGACGGAACCCGGACGTGGACGTCCAGGCCGGCGTTGGAGAAGTCGCCGTTGGCCAGCGCGTCGTAGATCCCGACGTGATCGGCGTTGGGAAGCCAGTCGAGCATCAGATTCAGCGACTGCGCCGGAGCCCCCGACGCCGAGGGAGCGTCCTTCTTCTCGCCGCAGCCACCGAGCGCGAGCCCGAGCAGCAGCGCCACCGCTGCCAGCGCCAGCTTTGATCTCATCGAGATGTGTCTCCAATCGGTTGGTAGGCCCACGGCAGCGCCATCCGCTCGGCCAGGGTGAGCAGCGCGAATAGAGCGATCGCGAACCCGGACAGGATCACCACTGCGGCGTACGCGCGCGCCGTCAGCAGCTGGGGGATCGACTGCTCGAACAGGTAGCCGAGCCCAGAATTCGCGCCGGCCTGTTCGGCGAACACCGCCCCGATCACCGCCACCGCGACAGCGATCTTGGCGCCGGTGAAGACGTTGGGCAGCGCCGACGGCAGTTCGATCCGGCGAAACGTCTGCAGGCGCGAGGCGTCGAAGGTGCGCATCAGCTTGAGCAGGTCAGGATCGACGGCGGCAAAGCCCGCCAGGGTGGTGACCACGATCGAGAAGAACGACACCAGCGCGATCACCACCAGCTTGGGCAGGATCCCGAAGCCCAGCCAGAGCACCAGGACTGGGGCGATGATCGGCACCGGCACCGTCTGCGACGCGACCAGCAGCGGGTACAGCGCCCGCCGCAGCGTCGGCGACAGGTGGATGATCACCGCCAGGGCCAGCCCGGCCACCGCGGCCAGGACAATCCCCAGCACCACCTCCTGGGCAGTGACCAGGAAGTTGCTCCACAACAGCGAGCGATCCTCATACAGCGATTGGGCGACGGCGTGGGGGGCGGGCAGGATCAGCGGATCGGCACCCCCGAGGTCGACATAGAGCTCCCAGATCCCGAGCAGGACGATCAGCAGCGCCAGCGAGCGCCAGCTCAACCGCAGGCGCCTCATTCGCTCACCCCCAGCGCGGTCAGGACCCGCTCTCGCAGCGCCACGATCTGAGGGTCGGTCCGCCGGCGCGGACGGCTCACCGAAACCTCGATCTCGGCCACGGCACGGCCCGGCCGCGCCGACATGACGACCACGCGGTCGGCGAGCACGCAGGCCTCCTCGACATCGTGGGTGACCAGCACCACGGTCCGGGGCTCGGTCCGCAGCACGTGCCCGAGCCAGCCCTGCATCTCGGCTCGGGTGATCGCGTCGAGCGACGCGAACGGCTCATCGAGCGCCAGCACCGGCTTGCCGGCCAGCAACGAGCGCAGGAACGAGACCCGCTGGCGCATCCCGCCGGAGAGCCCTGCCGGCCTGGTCTCCTCAAAGCCCGCCAACCCGAAGCGTTCCAGCCACGGCTCCACGGCAGCCCGAGCCGTGCGCCGGTCGGCCCCTCCGACGCGCAGCGCCAGGGCCGCGTTGTCGGCAGCAGTCAGCCAGGGGAGCAGCAGGTCGCGCTGCGGCATCAGCGCCGCCGGCGCGCCAATGACGGTGCCGGCGTCGGGCCGCTGCAGCCCGCAGATCAGCTCCAGCAGGGTCGTCTTGCCACAGCCGCTGGGCCCGACCACAGCCACGATTTCGCCGGGTGCGGCACGCAGCGACATGCCCTCGAGGGCCTTGACCGGGCCTCGCCGGGTGGCGAAGGTCCGACTCACGAGCTCCAGCCGCACCCCGTCGGTGCTTTCAAGCTCGCGAGGCTCCAATGGCGGAGCCTCGATTGTCATTCGCTGCGCTCCCTCCGCGGGCATTACCCCACAGGTTCGAAGGGTCAACGCCGGGGCGCACAGGCTGCGCAGGGCGTTATCTCAGCCGGCCGTTTCCCGCCAGCCCCCCTGGGTTTTGCTTGCTGAGGGCAATCGTAGCGCCGCCGGGCGGGGCGGGGGCTCAGGCCACGATCGGCTGACGGGCGGGCCGGGGGCTCAGGCCACCATCGGCTGACGGGCGGCCGGGGCTCAGGCCACGATCGGCTGAGTCAGGGCCTTGACGAAGTCCTCCAGCTGGTCGGTGCGCCAGCACTCGAACGCCGTGCAGTGCTGCTCGTAGGCGGCGATCACCGAATCGCCGTAGTTCCAGTACAGCCGCGGCTCTGGGTTGAGCCAGAAGGTGCGCCCGGCCCGCGACGTGATGGCCGCGAAGACGTCGTCGCGGGGGGGCCGGCCGTTGGTGCGGGCGTCCCCGAGCACGATCACCGTCGCCCGCGGGTGAAGCTCGTCCTCGATCAGAGCCAGGAACTCGGTCCACACGCGCCCGTAGTCGGTGTAGCCGGAGATGTCGGCGACGCCGGCATCCCGCGAGACCGCCTCGCTGGCGGCGCGGAAATCACGCTCGCGCTCGAACACCTCGGTGACCTCGGAGATCCGCTCGATGAACACGAACGACCGAAGCTTGCGAAACGAGTCGTGCAACGCGTGCAGGACGCTGAGAAAGAACGTGCTGGCGCTGGTGACGCTGGTCGACACGTCGCAGAGGACGAAGATCTCGGGTCGCCGCGGCCGCCGGGGCCGGTAGCGCAGTTCGATCGGCACCCCGCCGGTCTGCAGCGACGCCCGCATCGTGCGCCGCACGTCGACGTGGGCGTGGCGCTTTCGGCCCTTGAGCTCGTGGCCCTGGGTGGCGAGCCGGCGCTTGAGCTGGGCCACGACACGGTGCACTGCGGCCAGGTCCTGGATCGGGCCGGTGGGGAGGGCGCGGTCGAGCTCGGTCAGCGGGCGCTTGGGCGGCAGGCTCGCGGTGCGCTCGATCATGCCCCGCTCAAGCTCGCGTCTCAGATGCTGCTCGAAGCGGCGCAGCTGGTCACGTGGGACCCCGTCCCGGCGCGGATCGGTGTCCGGCAGGTCGGGCTGGGGCTCGGTCCGGAGCCCCAGGGCGCGACGGATCCGCTGCACGTCAACCCCCAACACTCCGGACCCCTCACCGCGGCCGAAGGCCGCGATGGCCAGGCGGGCCAGGTCGCGCAGCGAGGCGTCTGAGCCCTCACGCAGGGCGGCCGCGATCTGCTGGCGCAGCGCGTCGAGATCGACCTCGGCCTCGCCGGCCCGTCCGGGCGACTCGCTGATCTTCTGGCGGGCGGCCTCGGCCTCGGCGGCCCGGAAGAAGAAGCGCTCAAAGACCAGATCGAAGGTTCGCCGGTCCTCGGGAGACTTGGCCAGAGTGGCGGCAAGCGCCTCCTTGAACTCCGCCTGATCGGTCCACTGCACCTGCTCGAGGGCGGCGAAGGAATCGAGCAGCTCCGAGGTGCCCAGGGCCATGCCCTCCTCGCGGAGCTCCTCGGCGAAGGCCAGCAGCTGACCGTCGAACCCGCCGGGACCCCGGTCCGGAATGCTCGCGTAGAGCTTGGAGGGCGGGTTGCCGCTGGTCATGCCGGCCGGCTCAGGCGGCGGCGTCGCTGGCCGGCGCATCGAGCTTGACCCCGACCCGCGCCGCCACCGTGTCCAGATCGGTGCGGTGCTTGACGATCACGCTCATCGTCTCCCGGAAGGTGGCCGCGTCGATATCGGTGGC
>DASXJY010000145.1:0-1924 GCA_036497115.1 Solirubrobacteraceae bacterium | reverse complement strand
CGCGATCACCACCGCGTCGAAGCGGCTCTGCAGCTCCTGGGCGGTGATGTCGCGCCCGACGTCGGTGTCGTAGACGATCTCGATCCCCTCCTGGGCCAGAAGTTCCACCCGGCGGTCGATGATCCACTTCTCCAGCTTCGCGTCGGGCACGCCGAAGCGCAGCAGTCCGCCCGGGCCCTCGTCGCGCTCGAACACGGTCACCGAGTGCCCGCACCGGTTGAGCTCGGCGGCCGCGGCCAGCCCGGCGGGGCCGCTCCCGATCACCGCCGCGGTCTTGCCCGAGCGCCGGTCCGGCGGCTCAGCAACGATCCAGCCCTCATCGAACGCGCGGTTTACGATCGCCAGCTCGATCTGCTCGATCGTCACCGGGTCGTCGTTGATCGCCAGCACGCAGGCCGATTCGCACGGCGCCGGACAGATCAGGCCCGTGAACTCCGGGAAATTGTTGGTGGCGTGGAGCTGGTCGATGGCCTCGCGCCACTTGTCGCGGTAGACGAGATCGTTCCAGTCCGGGATCAGGTTTCCGAGCGGGCAGCCCTCGTGGCAGAACGGAACCCCGCAGTCCATGCAGCGGGCCCCCTGGCGACGCAGCTCCTCGGGCGGCTGCACCGCGAAGTACTGGTTGTAGTCGCGCACGCGCTGGCGTGGATCGCGCTTGTCGAAGCCGACCCGGTGAATCTTGAGGAATGCTCCGAGCTCGCCCACCGGCTGGGGAGCGTACCAACGCAATCTCAATGTCTCGTACATTGGTCGCCGTGACCGATGCCGACGATCTGGCCATCGCGCTCCCCGTCCGGGGGGAATTCTCGCTGCCGGCGGCGGCCCGGTTCGGTTTCGGACCCACCGAAGGCCGGCCGACCGAGTTCGACGGCGCCATGCGGCTGGCCTTCGGGGTGGACGGCGGGCGCGGCTACGCCGGCGCCGTGCTCCGTCAACCGGAGCCGAACGGTTCGCTGACGGTCGAGCTCGAGCTGCGCGGAGATCCATCGGCCGGCGTGGCGCTCACGCAGCTGGCGCGGGTGATCTCGCTGGACCACGACGGCGATGCGTTCCGCCGGGTTGGCGAGGCCGATCCGCTGATCGGCGCTCTGCAGCGGGCCCACCCGGGTCAGCGGCCGGTGCTGTTTCACTCGCCCTACGAAGCGGCAGCGTGGTCGATCATCTCGGCGCGCCGCGGGCCCGCCCAGGCGGCGCGTGTCCGCGAGGAGCTGAGCGTCCAGCTCGGCGAGACCTTCGAACTGGCCGGCCAGACGGTGCACGCCTTCCCCCAGCCCGAGCACCTGCTCGGCCTCGGCGATCAATTCCCCGGCCTGAACCTCGAGAAGCTGATCCGCCTGCGTGGCGTGGCCGAGGCGGCGCTCAGCGGCTCGCTGGATGTGGTCGCGCTGCACGCCCTCGGTCCGGAGCGAGCCCACGAGCAGTTGCAGCAGATCCGGGGCATCGGGCCGTTCTACGCCGGGCTGATCGTCCTGCGGGCCAGCGGGTTCGCGGATGCGATGCTGCCGATGGCGGAGCCGAAGCTGCTGCGCCACGCGGCGCGGTTCTACGGGTTCTCCGATGAGCCGACCGTGGAGTGGCTGGCCGGTCTGGCCGAGCGGTGGCGGCCGTTTCGGACCTGGGCGATGGTTTTGATCCGGGTGGCCGGGGATCGGGGGACGTCGATAGACGGCTGAGATCGTTCTTGTCGGCCTCCGGGGCGTGTGTGCGGTGTGCGGTAGGGAGACAAAATCGGGCTTGTGAAGGGTGGGAGCCCGTGAGGCGTGCCCAACTGCGCCCAGCTGACGGGCTTCGGCGAGCCGTGTCGGAAAACGCTCACCTTCCGTGCCGCTCAGAACACGCCTTCGGCGAAGCCCCCGACTGGGCGCAGATCGAGCCGTTTTGCACGCGAGGCCGTCGAGCGACGGACACCCCACCCCCTCCCCAG
>DASXJY010000144.1:0-2188 GCA_036497115.1 Solirubrobacteraceae bacterium | reverse complement strand
CCGTCGGCGCGCTGCGAGACGTCGTGGTCAACCACATCATGCAGCTGCTGGCCTCGGCGGCCATGGAGCCTCCCGCCGGCGGCGACCCTGACAGCTACAAGGACGCCAAGGTCGCGGTCTTTCGCTCGATGCAGGCCGCCGATCCCAAGCATTACGTCCGTGGGCAGTACGAGGGGTACCGGAAGATCGAGGGCGTCAAGCGGGGGTCTGATACCGAGACCTTCGCCGCGCTGAAGATCTCAGTCGAGAACTGGCGCTGGTCCGGTGTCCCCTTCTTCATCCGGACCGGCAAGCGCCTGCCGGTGGCGCAGACCGAGCTGCGGCTCGTGTTCAAGCACCCGCCGAAGCTGGCCTTCATCCACGGCTCGCGCAAGCGCGCCGAGCCGAGCCAGCTCGTGTTCAGGATCGACCCGGCAACCGGCATCCGGATGCTGCTCGATGCCCAGCGGGCCGATGCCCCGGGTCAGACCGGCATCGAGCTCGACATGGAGTTCGCCAAGGAGGGGGTCGAGGCGCCCACCCCCTACGAGGTGCTCCTGTACGCCGGGATCACCGGTGACAGCAGCCACTTCACGCGCCAGGACGGGATCGAGGAGACCTGGCGCGTCGTCGGGCCCCTGCTTGACTCGCCGCCCAAGTCGCTGCCCTACGCCCAGGGCTCGTGGGGTCCGCCGGCGGCCGACGATCTGCCGCGCGGTTACGGCGGCTGGCGCCGGCCCTGGCTGCCGCGCTAGGGCGCGTTGGGCATAGCTTTACGGCGCCCCGGGTAGCTCCCCCAGCGCCGGCAACCCAGCAACCTGAGCCGAGAGGAGCGCAGGCCGTGAGAATCAGCCTCGGGACCATCATCTGGTTGGTGATCGGAGTGATCGTCGCCTCTGCGCACCACTACCTGGCCCACGTCGGCACGCTGAAGGCGATCGTCTCCGCGGGGCTGGCCATCGTCCTCTGGCCGCTGCTGCTGCTCGGGATCAACCTGCACGTGCATTAGGCTCACTCGGCTCGCGCTCCGGACGACGCCGCTGAGCGACAGCCGCGCCCCGAGACCGGGCCGGGAGGCCGGCGCCACGTCTAGGCGACGGCGGCGGCCTGAGCGTCGCGATCGCCTTGGGCGGCTCCCGCGACTGGGGCCGGGTCGTCCGCCCCGCCGGCATCCGCTGCGGCTCCGCCGGTCACATCCTCGATCAGCGCCGAGCCGAACAGCCCCACCAGGTCGGCGTTCAAGCCGGCGCTGCGCTGGACGCGGAAGCTGGGACCGAGCCTCAGGCGCCGGGCACCGGCGCTGGTCCTCAGCTCGATCACCACGTCGCAGTCGCCCGGGCACCCTGCCAGCAGGTCCTTGAGGTCGCCCAGCGCGGTGGCCGGCAGCACCGTCGCGTCGAGCCGCAGCCGCAGCGGGGTGGGCGCCGGAGCGGGCTTGGCCGCGATGGCCTGGGCTTTGGCCACCTCCTCCGGCGTCGGTTCGAATCGCTCCACCTGCTGAGCGACGACGCAGGTCTTGTCGCGGTCCTTGTGATCGACGCGACCGCGGACCAGGACGATCGAGTCGGTGGCCAGGGCGTCCTCCGACGCGGTCAGCGCCTTGTCGAAGACGATGATCTCGACTGACGAGTCGAGATCGTAGAGCGTGGCGAACATCATCCAGTCGCCCTTCTTGGTCTTGATCCGCTTGGCCTGGGTGACCATCCCGCCGATCGTCACCCAGTCGCCGTCGCGCCGCGCCGACAGCTCGCCGAGGGTGCTGTCCGAACGGGCCCGCAGCGCGGCCCCCACGTCCTTGAGCGGATGCGCCGAGATGAACAGGCCGATCGACTCCTTCTCGGCCGCCAGCAACGCCGAGCGGCTGAACTCCTCGCTGGGGATGGGGGCGTGGCTGGGGGCGGCGAAGGCCGCCGCGGAAGAGCTCTGAGCGCCTCCGTCCTCGCCGGGGCCGAGATCGAAGATCGACCCCTGCCCGATCAGCGCGTCCTGCTGGGCCTTCTGACCCGCGGTCTGGGCCTGCTCCAGCACCGCCAGCATCCCCTTGCGAGACGCTCCGGTGGAGCCGAAAGCGCCGCACTTGATCAGCGCCTCGATCGCTTTCTTGTTCACCGCCCGGTTGTCGATCCGCTCGCAGAAGTCGAACAGGCTGGTGAACGGTCCGTTCTCCTCCCGGGCATGCTTGATCGCCTCCACCGCCTGGTAGCCGACC
>DASXJY010000143.1:0-23542 GCA_036497115.1 Solirubrobacteraceae bacterium | reverse complement strand
GATCGTCTTGATCACCCTGGCCTCCTCGGGGAGGGTGTTCTCGACCGCCTCGACGAAGCGCTCCACGGCGTCCACGGCGGTCAGCTCTCCCTCCTCCTCGGTCAGCCGCGTGTAGCCGGTCAGGTCGGCGAAGGCGATCGCCACCCGCATCCGACCCAGATCCACGGCGCCGCCGCTGAGGTCGGCCTCCATGTGCCCGACGACGTCCTGCTCGACGAAGTGCTGCAGGTAGCGCTGGTGGATCTGATCCAGGACCGGCCCGGCCAGCGGGAGCACCTCCCGCGACAGGGCGTGCATCTGCTCGGCGGTCTCGACCCCGGCCGACCCCGAGCGCAGCAACGGCTCGTGCACGTAGAGGTGAAATAGGCGCACCTCGGCGTCGGCGACCCGGGCCATCGCCTGGCCGTAGACGCGGACCAGCTGCAGCAGCGCCACGAGTGGGAAGCCCGTCTCGAGCACGGCCGCGACGTAGCGCAGCAGCTGCATCTCGTCCTCGGAGACGCTGGCGCCGTGGTCGGCACTGATCCCCAGGCCGCCGATCAGCCGCCTGATCAGGTTGGACTCGAGGCCCGTGTCGCGGGCGGCCTGGGCGATCGGGATCTGCGCCGGCTCGGGCGGAAACAGGTCCTCGAGGAACCCCGAGGCCAGCCGCCCCTCCTCGGTGGCGCGCCGGATCTCCGCCACCGAGTGACCCCGCTCTCGCATCCGGGCCACGACCCGGGCGTGTCCAACCGCCGAAGGGGTCCACTCGCCGTCGTACTGGGGGATCAGTCCGGCCCGCACCCACCGGCGCAGAGTCGCCGGGGTGACACCCACTCGCTCGGCGGCTTCCTTGAGGGTCACGGCCGAGTTCGCCCTCGCGGACCAGGTTTATGTTGGCGGCGGGGTCTCGATGAGGGCGAGGCCCCGCCACCCGCGGGTATCACGGCCCGCTGCGTCGGCCGTCGGCGCTCGTCACGTTTCCGGCGGCGCCTCGCGGTCGCGCTCAGAGGCGCAACCACGCTCCGGCCTTTTGCCTGATTCGATGGTTCAGGTCTACTCGCCACGGGGCGAAAAGTCAATCCGGGCGCGGGGGCCGAGTTGGTTTCCTTTAAGCGTCCGGCGCTCAGAGCACGAGGTGGGGGTAGTCGGAGGCGATCATCTCCCGGTAGCGCGCGTACAGCGGCTTGGTGATCGGGATCAGCGCCAGCGCCGCCTTGACGTCGCCACCGGTCTTGATCCGGCGGCGGGCGATCGCGATCGCGACGTTCTCCTTGCCCTGGAAGTACTTGTTGGCCGTCTCGGAGTCCATCGTCATCCTGACCTTCGGCTCCCAGTCGACATCGTCAGACCAGGTCCAAGCCAGATTCGGCTCCTCGGGCCCGCCGGCGCGGATGTTGACGACCAGATCGAGGTCGGGGAACTCGAACCGTTGCGGAGTGTCGGCGTCACGCAACTTCGGACCCATCTCGGGGTCGTCACTCATCAGGGTGAACGTCCGGTCGATGACCTCGCGGAACTCTGTCGGTGAGTTGAAATCCCCCATCGGCAGCTGGAGTCTAACCTCGCCGCCGGTGACGGAACCGATCCATATCCATCCCACCGCGGCCCTCGCCGAACGGGTGCTGCTGCCGGGGGACCCCGGTCGCGCGCTGCGGCTCTCGCAGACGCTGCTGACCGAACCCAAGATGTTCAACCACAACCGCGGGCTGTGGGGATACACCGGAACCGCCGCCGACGGGGAGCCGCTGACGATTCAGAGCACCGGGATGGGCGGGCCCAGCGCGGCGATCGTGATCTCAGAGCTCCACGACCTGGGCGCCCGCCGTCTGGTCCGGATCGGCACCTGCGGGGCGCTGGCCCCGGAGCTCGAGCTCGGGGAGCTGGTGATCGCCACCGAGGCGATGGCCGACGACGGGGCCAGCCGCTCGCTGGGGGCCGGCACCAGGGTCGCCGCCAGCCCCCGGCTGCTGGCCCGGCTGGCCGCCGCTGACGGCAACGCCCCCCGCTGCGTGGTCGTCTCCACCGACCTGTTCTACGACGGCCCGCAGGACGCCGAGCAGCGCTGGTTGCGCGATGGCGCCGCCGCCGTGGAGATGGAGGCCGCGACGCTGTTCGCGCTCGGGTCCCGCCGGGGCTTTGAGGCCGCGGCGGTGCTGATCGTCACCGACCTGCTGCTGCCGACGCGGACCCGGATCGGGTCCGACGCCTTGCACGAGGCCGAGGACCGTCTGGGGTTCCTGGGGGCAGCCGCTCTCGGCTGAGGCTCGGGCTCAGGCGCCGCTGGTCGACCGCGTCGCGCCGTCGGCGGCTTCGAGCCGCTGCAGCGCCGCCTCGATCTTGCTCAGGCGCTCCTCGAGCGAGGCGGTGCCGGATGACCGCTGCAGGCGATCGTCGAGGCGATCCAGGCCGTCCTCGATGCCTTCCAGGCGCTGTGAGACGCTGCGGACCCGGCGGGTGAGCCGCTCCAGATCGCTGGCCGAGGGAAGGTTCAGCGCACCCATCGCCGCTTCCTGGGCGCGCAGCGCCCGCTCCCGGGTCTCGAACGCCGCCGACAGGGCGCCCGAGACAACCGGGTTCTCGAGCAGCTCCTGGGCGAGCTTGCCGATCGCCTCCTCGCCCTGCTTGGTGACGCGGCCCTTCAGGCTCTGGCTCTTGTCTTCGCTCATCGGGGTAACTCTATCGCGGCGGCGAGGCGGCTGGCGAGAGCCTTGCGGACGGTCAGAACTACGAGTATAAATCTCAACTTGAGCCCTAGATATACCCTCATCCGGCCTCAAAATGGTCCACCGCCGGCCCGGGTTCTCCCGGAAGCGACGGTTCACCGTTGCAAACCGCCGTACCAGTCAGTAGCTTGCTGCCAAGTTGGCTGTCTGGACGGGATCGTTAAGCGCTGCGCAGATTGTGCTTTTCCGGGAGGAATTGACCCACATTGTTGAGTAGGCGAAAGCTGTGGGGAGTGCTCGCGCTGACGGCCGCGCTGCTGGTCACGATGTCCGTGGCAGCGCTGCCGACCGCCTCTGCGGATGGAGCCTGCTCGGTAACCGTGACGCTGGTCGGCGGCGTGGTCCGCACGATCGACAACGTCGCGCCCGGGACGCCGCTCTCCGCGCTGGGGATCACCGGTGCCGTCGAGAACGCGGCCTGGTCGTGTCCGCCCACGCCGAGCACGAGCTCGACAACCGCCAGCCCCAGCTCCACCACATCGACTACGACGTCGAGCCCCAGCTCGTCGAGCACGAGCACCACGACGAGCTCGAGCTCGTCATCCGGCTCCCGCTCAACCTCAAGCTCTACTTCAACCTCCAGCTCCAGCTCCAGCTCGAGCTCCAGCTCGAGCTCGAGCTCGAGCTCGACCACCACGAGCAGCAGCAGCTCCACGACGCCGAAGCAGACCCGGCCGGGCAGCACGCAGCAGCGGTCGACTCACACCCAGGGCCAGACCGGCGCCAAGCACAAGAAGCGCAAGAAGCACCACAAGCAGAAGGCCGGCGCCAAGCCCCGCGGGAAGTCCAAGAAGGGCGCCGCCAAGGGTCCGACCGGCAAGGGTGTCCCAAAAGCCTCGAACCCGACGTTCTCGCTGTCGCTGCCCGGGCCGTCGCCAATCGGCGTTCCCAACTTCTTCATCGACTCGTTCCGGATCCCGCCGTTCCTGATTCCGATCTACCAAGCGGCCGGAATCGAGTATCAGGTGCCCTGGCAGGTCCTGGCCGGGATCAACGAGATCGAGACCGACTACGGTCGCAACCTGTCGGTTTCCTCGGCCGGCGCGGTGGGCTGGATGCAGTTCATCCCCTCCACGTGGAAGCAGTGGGGCCTCGATGCCAACGGCGACGGAATCGCCGACCCCTATAACCCGGTCGACGCGATCTTCACCGCGGCCCGCTACCTGCACGCCGCCGGCGCCTCCAAGAACCTCTCCCAGGCCATCTTCGCCTACAACCACGCCAGCTGGTACGTGCAGTCGGTGCTCCTGCGGGCCAAGCTGGTCGGTGGCATTCCTTCGCAGCTGGTGGGCGCGCTGACGGGGCTCGTCCAAGGTCACTTCCCGGTCGACGCGCCGGCCAAGTACGCCGACAGCTCGGTGGTCAGCCTGGCCAAGCACAAGATCAAGTCCGGCAACGCCGCGATCGCGATCGACTCCAGCCCCACCAGCAAGGGGACCTCGATCTTCGCCAAGAAGGGATCCGGCGTCATCGCCGTCACCGACGGCAAGGTCCTCAAGATCGGCGACAGCGCCCAGCTCGGCCACTACGTCGAACTGCAGGACGCCACCGGCAACATCTACACCTACTCCCAGCTGGGTTCGGTGGCCAAGAGGTACCCGGTACCCAAGCCCGTCAAGATCACCGCCCGCGACATCGCCAAGGAGCTCGCCGCACCGAAGGTCCAGGCCCCCACCGCACCCGCCTCGGCGGGACAGCAGGCCAGCGCAGCAGCTCAGAACGCCTCCAAGACGGCGGCCCAGGTCGGCCATCCCGCGCCCAAGTCGAGCTCCACGACCCACACGCCGCCGGCCACGCCGGCCTCGGATGCGGTCAAGCCCGCGGCCGGTACTCAGTCCGGGTCGGTCTCCACGCCGATGGTCAAGGAACGGCTGTTCGCCAACCCCTCGCGCGCGCACTCCTATGCCGCCGGCGGCGCCCTGCAGCTGAAGAACTCAAGCCAGCAGGTCACGCGCTTCCAGAACTACTTCTCCGACGCGCTGCACCTGGGGCGCAATCAGTACACGCTCAAGACCCTCAAGGCGGGCTCGATCGTGGTCGCCGGCACGATCCTGGGCCGGATCGGGGGCCCGTCCCAGAAGGTTTCCCCGCACCTGTACTTCACGATCCGCCCGGCCGGCAAGAAGGCGCCGCTGATCGATCCCAAGCCGATCCTCGATGGCTGGAAGCTGCTGGAGGCGACCGCCGTCTACCGGGCCGCCGGTGTCGATCCGTTCTTCGGTCCCGGGGCCAAGAACCCGAGCGTCGGCCAGGTCCTGCTGATGTCCAAGGAGCAGCTGACCGAGCGGGTGCTTCAGGATCCCAAGGTTCGGATCTACAACTGCGGCCGCCGCGACATCGCGGCCGGGCTGATCGACCGACGCGTGCTGGCCACGATCGAGTTCCTGGTCGCCTCCGGCCTTGATCCCTACGTCTCGGGCCTGAACTGCGATCACAGCGTCAACGGCGCCACCGGGGTCGACGACGCCGGGTCCACAGGGTCAAGCGTCGACATCTCCAAGATCAACAACATCCCGGTCAAGGGGCACCAGGGGCCGGGGTCGATCACCGACATCACGATCCGCCGCCTGCTCACGCTGCAGGGCTCGATGAAGCCCGACCAGATCATCAGCGACATCGCCTACAAGAGTCAGAGCAACACGCTGGCGCTACCTGACCACAAGAACCGGATCCAGATCACCTTCACACCCGAGTTCGGCACCAACAAGAAGCTCTCGTCCCAGATCAAGAGCCTCCTCGAGCCCGGACAGTGGGTCCAGCTGATCAATCGGATCAGTCAGATCCCCGAGCCGGTGGTCCCGATCGCGCCCAGCAAGTACGCGATCAAGACCCACCAGGGCTGACCTCCTCCTCACCCCTCTTCCGCTTCGTCCAGGTCGAGTTCGCGTGGCCGCTGGGCCCGCCTGATGGGCGCTACCTGCTGCGACCGCAGGGGGAGCCCGACGCGGCGGCGTCGCACGTGGTCGTGTTCGCCACCCTGGGGGCACCCGAACGGCGGCGGCTGGCCGCGCTTCGCAAGCAGCGCGAGGCGCCGCCCCGGCCCGAGCCCACGCCGGTGGCCACCGGACGCGCCACGGTGATCGACGTCGGCCAGGCGCTGGCCGACGACACCCAGGCCAGAAGCTGGCTGCAGGCGGCGGGCGAGCCCGAGCTGGCGGACGGACTCGGAGTCCTCAACCGCGCCCTGCAGGCGTTCCGGCTGGTGACCGCGGATCCCTACCTGCATACGGTGTCGCGCCGTCAGGCGATCGTCGCGCGGGTCGGATTCGGCGCCGGTGAGCAGGTCGCCGACGGCCTCTGGACCGACGCCCGGGAGCTGCACCACCAGGAAGGCCGCCAGCGGCGCTCCCGGATCCTGGCCCCCCAGGCGCGGCTGGCGGCGGTGCTCGGCGCGCGCGAGTTTCCCCTGGCCAGCGAGGAGCTGGCCCTGCGGGCTCGCCAGGACATCGATCACGGACGTCACCGGGAGGCGGCCCTGCAGGTACTGGTGGCGCTCGATGCGGTGCTCGCCGAACTGGCCCGGGATCCCCACGCCCGGTCCTTGGGCGAGCGCCTGACCGAGCTACGAGAGCAGCGCGAGCCGGTTGCCGCGGCGGCTCAGGCGGCGCTGGGCGGCCCGATCACCGAGTCAGCGCGTGAGACGGTGGCGTTCACACTGCACCGGATCGAGTCGGCGCTTCGGGCTCGCGCGGCGGCGAACGCGTGAGCCCCAGGGCCCGCGTTACCGCGGTCAGCTCCTGGACCACATCTCCCGAGCAGCGAACCGCGGCCCGGGCGTCGAATGGCGTCGCACCCTGGGTGACGATCGCCAGCTGGCCTCCGGTCGACAGCGTGATCGCCGGCAGCTCGGCCACCGGGTAGACCTCGAGCGACGAGCCGACACACAGCAGCAGGTCAGCGCCGGCGGCCAGGCTCTCGGCCTGGCGCAGCGCGGCGACGGGCAGATACTCCCCGAACAGCACCACTCCCGGCTTCAGCGGCGACCGGCAATCACAGCGCGGGATGCCCTCGGCGTCGGCTCCCCGGCGAGCCCGAACCTCGCCGAGCGGATACCGGGCCTCGCAGTGCAGACAGACCGAATGCTCGATCGTGCCGTGGACCTCGACCAGCTGGCGGGTACCCGCCCGCGCGTGCAGCCGGTCTATGTTCTGGGTGATCACGGCGTCCAGCAGACCTGCCTGCTCGAGTGCGGCCAGCGCGGCGTGGGCGCCGTTGGGCTGCTTGTCCTGAAGGGTCGCGAAGCGGTCCCCGTAGAAATGCCAGAAGCGGGCCGGGTCACGCCGGAAGACGTCGATGTGCGCGACTTCCATCGGGTCGACATGGGTCCAGAGACCGGTTCCCGGGGTGCGAAAGTCGGGAATCCCGGACGGGACCGAGATCCCGGCGCCGGTCAGGGCAACGGTCGAGTCGGCAGCGCGGATCAGCTCGGCGAGCTGCGCCGCGGGGAGATCGAGCGCGCTCACCGGCCCAGAAAGCGAGGGCTGCGCTTCTGCAGGAAGGCCGAGATCCCCTCGCCCGCGTCCGCAGACCCGAACACGGCCTCGAATCCCCGCTTCTCGGCCTCGATCCCGGCATCCAGGTCACCCGCAGCCGAGACCCCCTTGATCTGCTCGATGGCCAGCGGCGGCTGGGCGGCGAGCCGCCGAGCCCAGGCCAGGGCGGTGTCGAGCAGCTCGTGATCGGGCGCCACCCGTGTGGCCAGGCCCACGTCGTAGGCCTCGATCGCGCCGATCGGATCACCGGTCAGGTTCAGCTCCAGCGCCCTGGCCTCGCCGACCAGCCGGGGCAGCCGCTGGGTCCCGCCGAAGCCGGGGATGATGCCGAGGTTGATCTCGGGCTGTCCGAAGGCCGCCGACTCGGCGGCGATCCGGAGATCACAGGCCATGGCCAGCTCGCAGCCCCCGCCAAACGCGACCGCGTTGACGGCGGCGATCGTGACGACGCTCGAGCGCTCCATGTCGCGCAGCAACCGGTGGACGCGCTCGGCCAGGGCCCGGGCAGCGGTGGCGTCCATCGCGGTGAAGGCCTTGATGTCGGCACCGGCGCAGAACAGCATCGGGTTGGCCGAGGCGATCACCAGGGCCCGCACGGTGCCGTCGGCGACCGTGGTCTCCCACAGCCTCTCGAGCGCCGTCACCACGTCGGGCGAAATGGAGTTGGCCGGCGGGCGGTCAAGCCAGGCGATGGCCACCCTGTCGCGAGTCTCGAGCTTGACCGGTTGCGCTTCCCAGCCGGGATCGGGCTGGGCGTAGGGGAAGAACCCCTGTCCGGTCTTGACTCCGAGGCGGCCCTGGGCGACCAGACGGCGCAGGATCGTGGGCGGCTCGTAGCCGTCTCCCCACTGCCGCTGAGCCAGCTCGAGCTTGTCCAGCACCTCGTCGAGGCCGAGCTGGTCGGCGCGGGCGAAGGGCGGGGGCATGATCCCGGCGCCGGCCATCATCCCCAGGTCGATGTCCTTCATCGCCGCCACGCCCTCCTCGAGCACCAGGCAGCTCTCGACCAGCGCCTTGAGGGTGAAGCGATCGACCAGGGAGGCGGTCTCAGCCGTGGTCATAGAACCCCTTGCCGGTCTTGGCGCCGAGGTTTCCCTGGGCGACCAGGTCCGACATGGCGGGATGGACGAAGAAGCGCTCGCCATAGGCCTCCCGCAGGTGCTCGGCGACGTGCAACACGGTGTCCAGGCCAAGGCGGTCGCAGAGAGCGAACGGCCCCAGCGGAGCGGCCTTGGCCTCGGTCACGGCCCGGTCGAGCTCCGAGACCGGGATACCGGTCTCGTCCTGAAACCGCCACAGCTCGGAGACGGCCGAGTTGAGGATCCGGTTGACGACGAACCCGGGCGCCTCGCCGCAGCGGATCGGCAGCTTGCGGATCGCCTGGGCGAAGTTGCTGGCCGCCTGCGCGGTCTCCGACGAGGTGTCCTGCCCCTCGACGATCTCGATCAGCCGCATCACCGAGGCCGGATAGAAGAAGTGAAAGCCGACCACCTTGTCGGGACGGGTGGTCGCCTCCCCCATCTCGGTGATCGACAGCGAGGAGGTGTTGGAGGCCAGGATGGCGTGACCCGGCGTCGCCGCATCGAGCTCTGAGAACACGGCCCGTTTGATCTCCATCCGCTCGGGGACCGCCTCGACCGCGAAGTCGACCTCGCCGAACCCGTCGTAGCCGGTGGCGGGGGTGATCAGGCCAAGCTTTCGCTCCAGTTCGTCCGGTTGCAGCTTGCCGGCGTCGATACGGTCCTGCCAAAGCGACCGGGCCCGCTCGAGCCCCCGCTCGACGTAGCCGGGCTCGACATCCGTGAGGACCACGGGGATCTCGGCGTCGGCGATGACATACGCGATCTCCCCGCCCATCGTGCCCGCGCCGACCACGGCGGCTTTGAAGACGAACATCGGTGGCGCAGTCTACGAGCCGACGCCGGCCCGCGCGGAGTGCAGCTCAGCCCCGAAACGAGAGACGGTCGTCTGAAGCGAGCTGGTCATGGCGCGCCTGATGAACAGCAGGTCGACCAGGGAAGTCACGGGCGATCGCCGCTTGATCTCGTAGGCCAGCGTCAGCGTGATCTCAACGCCGCCGTCCACCGGCGTGAAGGTGACGCTCTGGCGGCCGCGGATGGAGTCGTCCTCCACCTCCAGCGTCTGGCTGCGCAGCGGCTCGTGCTCGACCACCCGCTCGCTGACCCGGCCGCGGCCGGCGGGATTGGACTGCCAGGTGACGCTCGATCCGGGCTCGGGCCACGGCCCCTCGACCGCGGCCACCCGCTCCAGTCCGTCGATCCAGTGGTCCCAGCGTCCGGTATCGAACCAGCGGCGCTCGGCCTCCGCCACGGTGGCGGGGAACGTCTGGGCCGCTGCGACAGTTCGCATGCCGCCGCATTCTCCTCCCTGCGCAACCCAACGTCTCGCCAACCCAGGGATCCTCGGCCCGTTGACAAAACGAGCGATTGCGATATATCGTTGACGCATCGTTATAGATCGCAACGGAGGAACAAACAGACATGACTGGTTATTCGTTCGCGCAGGAATGGTCCGGGCGCGGCGCCCGGTGCCATCACAAGTCACATCACCGCGGCGGTCTGGCCGAGTGGCTGTTCGCCACCGGCCCTGGCCGTGGCCGGCACGGCCGGCCCAGCCCGGAGGAGATCGCCCAGCTGGTCGAGCTACGCCGGATGCACGGCGGCCCGTTCGGCGGGTTCGGTCGCGGCCCGCGCGGCCGCGGTCGGGGCCGGGCCCGGCGCGGCGACGTCAGGTTGGCGCTCCTGCGCCTGCTGGCCGAGGAGCCGCGCAACGGCTACCAGCTGATGCAGACGATCGAGGAGCGGTCAGGCGGCCGGTGGCGGCCAAGCCCGGGCTCGGTCTACCCCACGCTGTCCCAACTCGAGGACGAGGGACTGATCCGCTCCAGCGAGGCCGACGGCTCGCGCCGGTTCGAGATCACCGACGCGGGTCGCGAGCATCTCGAGGGCCGCGCCTCCGAGGCCGCTCCCTGGGAGCCGCTCGACGACGATCCCGACGCGCTGGCCGAGCTCGGACCGTTGGTCCTCCAGATCGGCAAGGCCGCCTGGCAGGTGGCCTCGGTCGGCGACGACGCCCAGCGTGCCCGCGCCGTCGAGCTGCTCGCCGAGGCCCAGCGGGGGCTGTACCGGATCCTCGCCGAGGACCCGGAAGCGCCCGAGGAGTCAGAGCCAGGGTCGGAGGTCTGACCTCGGTATCCCGCAGAGGATCCGCCCAGCCCCTGGCTAACGTAATCATCGCGATGTCAGCCACCGCTTCCGACGGAGCCACTGTCCCCGCCATCGCCGTCCACGACCTCGTCAAGAACTTTGGCGAGGTCCGGGCGGTCCGGGGCGTCCAGTTCGAAGTCGCGGCCGGGGAGGTATTCGGCTTCCTGGGGCCCAATGGCGCCGGCAAGACCACCACGATCAACATGCTGTGCACGCTGGTCACGCCCACATCGGGCCGGGCCCGGGTCGCCGGCCACGACGTGGTCCGTGAACGCGACGACGTTCGCCGCAACATCGGGCTGGTGTTCCAGGACCCCACGCTCGACGGCTATCTGACCGCCGCCCAGAACCTGAAGCTGCACGCCGAGCTCTACGGGGTCCAGTCAGACCTCGTGGCGCCGCGGATGCGCCAGGTGATGGAGATGGTCGGGCTGTGGGATCGCAAGGACTCCACCGTCGCCACTTTCTCAGGCGGGATGCGCCGCCGGCTGGAGATCGCCCGCGGCCTGATGCACTCTCCCCGGGTCCTGTTCCTCGACGAGCCGACGATCGGCCTGGACCCGCAGACGCGGCGCTCGATCTGGACCTACATCCGCGAGCTCAAGGAGCGCGAGGAGATCACCATCTTCATGACCACTCACAACAAGGACGAGGCCGAGTGGTGCGATCGGATCGCGATCATGGATCAGGGTCAGATCGTGGCGCTCGACCCGCCGGAGACCCTCAAGGCCCAGGTGGGCCACGACCGCGTCACGATCCACACCGACGACGACGAGGCGGCGATCGCCGCGCTGCAGCAGCAATTCGGGATCGAGGCCCGAATCGCCGAGGGCGCAGTCAGCTTCGGCGTGCCGGCGGGCGAGGAGTTCGTGCCCCGCCTGTTCGCCGAGCTGCCGGTGGCGATCCGCTCGGTCAACGTGTCCCGGCCGACGCTCGACGACGTGTTCATGTCGCACACCGGCACCACGATCAGGGATGCCGAAGAGGATCAGTCAAAGCACCGAAACCGGGTGATGATGCAGATGATGACCGGTTCTAGACGGTGACTACCACCACCCAGACCACCGACCCCGCGGTAACCGCGCCGGCCGAGATCGTCCGGGTCAGGGTCCCCAAGCGGACCTTCCGCTCCGAGCTTCGAGCGATCAAGATCGTGTGGCGCCGCGAGGTGATCCGGTTTCGCTCCGACCGGATCCGGATGGCCACGTCGCTGGTGCAGCCGCTGTTGTTCTTGTTCGTGCTCGGATCCGGACTGCAGGGGGTGGCCTCGGCCGGTACCCACGGCGTCGAGCTGAAGACCTTCATCTATCCCGGCATCCTCTGCATCGCGGTCATGTTCACGGCCATGTTCTCGGCCGCCTCGATCGTCTGGGACCGGGAGTTCGGGTTTCTGCGCGAGATGATGGTGGCGCCGGTGCGGCGCAGCTCGATCGTGATCGGCAAGTGCCTCGGCGGCGCCACCGTGGCCAGCTTCCAGGGCGTGATCGTGATCTGCCTGGCCGGGCTGGTTCACGTGCCCTACGACCCGGTGCTGATCCTCGGGATCTTCGGCCTGCAGCTGCTGCTGGCCTTCGCAATCACGGCGTTCGGAGTCATGATCGCGGTCCGGATCAAGCAGATGCAGTCGTTCATGGGCGTCATGCAGATGGTGGTGATGCCGATGTTCTTCATCTCCGGTGCGCTGTTCCCGGTCGCGGGACTGCCGGCATGGCTGGCGGTGCTGAACCGGCTCGATCCGCTGACCTACGCCGTGGACCCGATGAGGCGGATGGTCTTCAACCACCTCTCGATCTCCCCCGCCGCGCGCCAGGCTCTGGATCCCGGGGTCACCTGGTGGGGCTGGCGGGTCCCAACCCTCCTCGAGGCCGCCGTGATCGTGGTGCTGGGGCTGGGCATGCTGGCGATCGCGATCTGGGAGTTCAGCGCCACCGAGTAAGGCCAGCGAGGGTCAGGAGTACTGCTGCGCGAGCGGCACCTTAGAGCCGGTGGCAGTGACGTCGGCCCCCCCGCCGCGCAGGATGCCGGGGACGCGCACGACGTCGCCTCGAGCTCGCCGTTGGCCCCCGGCGGGGGCTAACAGCGGCTCCATCGTTCGTCAATCCTCACCAAGCAGGTGGGTGAGTGGTGAAACTCAGCCGGAATCACAAGTTGGTCACAACTTGTCAGCGGCGCGTGGGAAACCTCGAGCCATGGGATCGACACTCGTACTTGTCATCGTGATCATCACCGGGGTGGCGTTTGACTTCACCAACGGCTTTCACGACACCGCCAACGCGGTGGCCACCTCGATCGCCACCGGTGCGCTGAAGCCCCGCGTGGCTGTCGGGATGTCGGCGATCCTCAACCTGATCGGCGCCTTCCTGTCGATCAGCGTCGCCGCCACGATCGCCAAGGGGATCATCAACCCGGCGCTGATCAAGGGCAACACCGGCCTCCTGATCGTCCTCGCGGCGCTGGTCGGGGCGATCCTCTGGAACCTGATCACCTGGTATCTGACTCTGCCCTCGAGCTCGAGCCACGCGCTGATCGGCGGCGTAATCGGCGCGACGATCGCCGCCGCCGGCGCCAAGGCGGTCAGCTTCCACGCGCTGGCGCAGAGCGTGCTGGCGCCCGCCGTGCTGTCGCCGTTCATCTGCCTGATGCTGGCGCTGATCGGGACGTTCTGCGCCTACCGGCTGATTCGCCTGCTCGCCGAAGACTTCGCCCGCCGCGGATACCGCTACGGCCAGGTCGGTTCGGCCGCCCTGGTCTCCCTGGCCCACGGCACCAACGACGCCCAGAAGACGATGGGGGTCATCACCCTGGCGCTGATCGCCGACGGCAAGATCAGCGCCGCGCACTTCTATGTCCCCTTCTGGGTCAAGCTCATCTGCGCCTGCTCGATCGCCGCCGGCACGTTCGTCGGCGGCTGGCGGATCATCAACACGATGGGCAACCGGATCACTCCGCTGGAGTCCCCACAGGGCTTCGCCGCCGAGACGGCCAGCGGCGCCACGATCCTCGCCTCCTCCTACTTCGGCTACCCGCTCTCCACCACGCAGGTGGTCTCGGGCGGGGTGATGGGCGCCGGGCTGGGCAAGAAGTTGGCCAGCGTCCACTGGGGAGTGGCCGGCCAGATGGCCACCGCCTGGCTGCTGACCATCCCCGCCGCCGGGCTGATCGGGGCCGGCGCCTGGGAGCTCACAAATCTGTTCGGCGCCCACGGCGGTGCCGCATCGGTGGTGGTGGCAATGGTCGCCGCGGCGTTGGCGGCCGGACCCGCTCGATCGCACCCACGTGGACCCTCTGGCCGAGGCCAGGCGGGCGGCGGGCGAACCGATTGCCGCGACGGGCTAGCGCGATGGTCCTGCTCGCGGCTCCGCTGGTCAAGTGGGATGACGTCGGCAAGATCGTCCTCGCCGGGCTGATTGGTGCCGTCGGCGTGGTGGTGGTCTACGGGTTCCTGCTGCTGTTCGTCTCGCGCGCCCGCGGGTCGCGGCACCAAGGGGCTCGGATCGCCGATTACGCGCTCGCCGGAGTGTGCGGCGTGTTGTGCGTCGGCGCGGTGGCGATCGGCATCTACGCGGTCGTCCACAAGCCCAAGTCCTCGCAGTCCTCCTCGAAGGGCAAGAGCAAGATCGCGCTGGTGACACCGCGCCGGACGGTCGGGGGCGGCTGATAGCTTAGGCCGCGTGAGTACCGGCGAACCGGCCGCCACGGGCGATGCCCTGCGGGTGCCGTGCCTGGTCAACCCGTCTCCCCAACAGATCGCCGCTCACCTCGAGAAGGAGACCTACTTCTGGGCGGACTACGAGGGCGTCCGCGACGAGGATCTCGACGAGTTGGCCAAGCTCGTCAGCCTGCATCCTCTAACCGTGCAGGATGCCCGCACGTTCGGGCAGCGGCCGAAGCTGGGGGAGTACGAGGGGTACCTGTTCATGGTCGTCGACGGTGTCGACCCGGGAACCGAGTCCGGCGGTCCGCTGCTGCGAGAGGTGCACTTGATCATCTCCGGCGACTACGTGATCACGATTCACCGGCGGCGGTTCGAGGCCCTGCAGGATCTCCGCGAGCGCTACAACGATCAGCCGATCCGTTCCGAGCAGTTCATGGTCTACGAGATCCTCGACGCGATCACCTCGACCTTCGTGCCGGTCCTGTCGCGCATCGACGACCAAGTCGATGACCTCGAGCAGGAGGTGCTGGCTGACGCCTCCCCGGAGTGCCTGCAGCGGATCTACGCGCTCAAGCGTGACCTGGTGGCGATGCGCCGGGTGGTCACGCCGATGCGCGACATGTTCGCCCGCAACGCCGAGCGGATCGCCGAGCTGCCCGGCATGCAGCCCGACGACCGGCTCTACTACCGCGACCTCTACGACGGGCTGATCCGTGTCTCTGACCTCGTCGACTCCTACCGCGACCTGCTCAGCGGCGCCACCGATCTCTACCTGTCGACGGTCGCCAACCGCCAGGGCGAGATCAACAAGCAGCTGACGATCATCGCCACGATCTTCCTCCCGCTGACCTTCCTGACCGGGTTCTTCGGACAGAACTTCGGCTGGCTGGTGCGCCACATCAACACCACGTGGACGTTTCTGATCTACGGGGTCGGGCTGCTGATCCTGTCGGTCGCGGCCCTGGCGTTCTACTTCCGGCGCAAGCGCTGGTTTTGAAACGCCTTGACCCAGTCGCGAGCGATCGATAGCTGCGCGGTGGCCAGCTTCATCCGGTGATCGCAGACGCGGGCGTGCAGCCGGTTTTCCAGTGAGTCCTTGGGGTTGGGGCTGGAGCCGGGCTCGGGCCAGAGGTTGCGAGGATCGTTGCGGGCGCCACCGAGCTCGAGTGAGACCAGGTGGTCGTATTCGTAGTCGTGTAGCGGCCGGCTATCGCCGTAGGAGCGCAGGCTGGCTCGCTTCTCGCGCTCGGTCACCGACTCCGGAGGCCTGACCGATTCGCTGTAGCCAGACCGGCAGACGGTGTGGGTGATGTTGCCCTGGGTCACGGCCGGATCGATCGCCCCCGGCGTGCAGGCCGGATCGGGGAGCGCGTACAGCCCGCGCCCTCGAGCGTGACAGGAGCCTGGCGCCGGCTGGCGTTGCACGACGTGCGAGCTGACCGAGCTGGCGGCCAGCCCACCGCCGGCGCCGACAACCAGGATCAGCAGTTTGAGGAGCATGCGGTTTCAGTCAACCACCGGCGGAGGATGGAGCCGCCGGGGCGCGAACGGCGCGGCCGGCGCGGCCGCGACCGGAAAACAGGGGGCCGCCCCCGGCGGCCCCCCCAATAACCGTCTCTAGGCGGTGGCCGGGGCCGGCTCCTCGACGCGACGCGGCAGCAGCGTCTCGCGCGCGATCACCAGCCGCTGGATCTGGGCGGTGCCCTCGTAGAGCTGCAGGATCTTGGCGTCGCGCATCAGCTTCTCGACCGGGTAATCCTTGATGAAGCCATAGCCGCCGTACACCTGAACGGCATCGGTCGTCACCTCCATCGCGCTGTCGGCGGCGAACCGCTTGGCGTGCGCGGACTCAATCGTGTTGCGCTTGCCCTGGTCGAGCAGCACGGCCGAGTGCCACGTCGCCAGGCGCGACATGTGAACCTTGGTCGACATATCGGCGATCATGAACTGGATCGCCTGGTGCATGGCGATCGGGACGCCGAACTGGACGCGCTCCTTGGAGTAGTCGATCGCGAACTCCATCGCCGCCCGGGCCACGCCGACCGCCATCCCGGCCACGCCGGGGCGGGTGCGGTCAAGCGTCATCATCGCGATCTTGAAGCCCTTGTTCTCCTCACCGATCAGGTGATCAAGCGGGATCTCGACGTCGTTGAAGGAGATCGTGGCCGTGTTGGAGGCCCGCTGTCCCATCTTGTCCTCGTGCTTGTCGACCACCACACCGGCATCACGCGGGACGATGAAGCAGGAGATCCCGCGGTGGCCGGCCTCCTTGTCGGTCTTGGCGTAGACGGTGTAGTAGTTGGCGTACTCGCCGTTGGTGATGAAGCACTTGGAGCCGTTGATGACCCACTTGTCGCCGCGGCGGACGGCGTTGGTCTTCATCCCGGAGACATCGGAGCCGGCGTCGGGCTCGGTGAGACAGAACGAGGCCAGCAGCGGGGCCTCGGAGAGCCGTCCCAGGTACTCCTTCTTGAGCTCGTCGGAGGCGGCCAGGATGATCGGCGCCGTGGCCAGGCCGTTGCAGGACAGCGAGGTGCCGATTCCCGAGCAGCCCCAGGCGATCTCCTCCTCGATGATCGCGCCGTCGAGGAAACCGAGGCCCGGGCCCCCGTACTCCGACGGGAGGTGGTTGTTCATCAGCCCCAGCTCCCAGGCCTTCTCGATGATCTCGCCGGGCCAGGTGCTCTCGCGATCGTAGTCCCAGGCGACGGGGCGGATCTCCTTCTCGGCGAAGTCGTGCGCCATCTCGCGCATGCTCTTCTGCTCGTCGGTGAGCGTGAAATCAACCACGGTGGGTTTCTCCTTGATTTCTCGATTGACTAGTCAGTCAATCCTCTGATCAGAGCTTACCCCATCCCGCGACGACGAACCCGATTCGGGTCCGGTCGATCAGCGGTCAGCGCGCGTGGGGACGGCTGATCGTGAACCGCAGCTCCCTGGCTGGCGAGACACCCGCGGAGTCAGTCGCCGAGACGGTGGCCAGGTAGCGCCCCGGCCTGAGCCCCCGGCCGTGGACGCGCCCGTCGAACCGGACCCTGTTGAGTCCGGAATGGCCCTGCTTGCGGAGCTCGACGATTGGGATCGCACGGGTGCAACGCGGCCTGCCGGCCAGATGGGGGTGGTTCGGCCGGCAGCGGTGGTGGATTCGTCGGCCGGCCGCGAGGCGCGCGATGAAAACGGTGATCTTGGCCGGCTGGTCGAGCCGCAGCGAGAACACCGTTCCGCCCTTGAAGTGGCGGTGGCTGGGGACGAATGCCTTGTTTGACACCGAGAGGGCGGAGATCGTGGCCAGCGTCGCCGGGGGCGGTGGCGGTGTCCCGGCCGCGGGGGGCGGCGGTGCAGACGCCGGCGGCGGGATGGGCGCAACCGGGGACGCGCTCGCATCCCGGAAGGCATTGAAGATCAGGCCGTAGCCGGTGTCGTTGGGATGCAGCCCGTCGTGGAAACAGACGACGGGAGGCGCACACGAGCTCTGGAATGGGTCGTAGGCATCGACCGGTACCGCGCCCTTCTCGATGGAAATGCAGTTGATGGCGTCATTTAGCCCGATCTGGTCGGGCGTGCCGGCACAGTCGCCGATGGCCAGGTCGCTGCCTAGTAGCAGACCGGCGGTACTGGCGTCCTCGGGAGAGTCACCAAACGGGTTGTCGTGGTTGGCGTTGTAGTACTCCAGCCACTTGATCACGTGGGGTCCGGGATGGGTGGCCAGGGCGCTCTCGAGCCGATCGAGGATCGTGGCCGCGTTGGCCATGAAAGGGCAATCCGGGCCGGTGATCGGCTGGCAGCCCGGCGATCCGAGCAAGTCGTTGCCTCCCAGGATGATGGTGACCACCGGCGCGTCCGTCGACGACTGGATGTCGCTGACTGCCTGGTCGACCATTCCGCCGTCCAGCGCCGACTGGGTGGTGGTTCCCGACTGCGATTCGTTGACGCACTGGTCAACCGCCGCGCTCCCAGCCGCCGATTCCAGATAGGAGCAGTAGAGATCGAAGTAGCTGTGGCCGGGCGAGGCGCCGAATCCGGCCCCGACCGAGTCGCCGAGGGCCAGGTACAGCTTCGCGGCGGACGCTGGGCCGGCGCCGGCCAGGACCACCAACGCAGTCACGAGAGCGGCGATCAGTCCGCCGCGCCGGCGCCCGACTCCTCGGAATATGTGTGTGCGCACTGTGCTTCCCCTGCTACATAGTGACCGACGCGCCGCCGCTTGCGGGGGTTTTTCGTCTCGAGCCGGGTGCGCAACAATTAACTGGTGCAGAGTGCATTCCCGATCGTGGTGTTTGGCGTCGCCATCGTCGGCGTGATCGGCGCCTTGGCGGCACTGGCCCTGAGCCGGCGCACGTGGGCCGATTACGGTAAGCACCACCTGATGCTGGACTCCGAGAATCCCCGGAGCCCGTCGGTGGGAGCGGCGGTCGCCAACGCCGAGCGTGACGATGAGATCCGCCAGATGCTCGAGGCCCGCAACGCTCGCCGGCGGCGCCGCGGCGAGCCGGCGGTCGACATCGAGGCCGAGTTGGCGAAACTGACCGCCCCCCAGATCGACGAAGAGCTCCGATCGGAGATCCGCGACCTGGTGATCGCCCGCAACGCCCGGCGGGCGCGGCGGGGACAGCCGCCGCTCGACGTCGAAGCCGAGATCGAGCGCGAGATCGCTGGGCTGAGCGGGATCTGAGGTTGTAGGCTGCCCCGGCGATGGCCGACCCGCGTCCAGTAGAGCTCGACGAGCTGGTGAACCGCCCGGGGATGTATTTCAACCCCCACACCGAGGTGCTGCTGATCGTCGACGACACGCCCGATGCGGACGCCGAAATGCTCAACATGGATCGGTTCGAAGGCGCCGACTGGGTCCTGATCTCCGACGAGGCGCCGGTCGACGAGCACCGCCGCGACGAGCTGCTCGAAGCCTTCCAGGTCGACTCTCAGCGGGGCGCAGGCCCGACCGATGAAGACGGCGAGGAGCTCGACGATCTCGACGAGGAAGAGCTCGAGCCCGACCCCGAGGAGTAGGCCCCAGCCGCGGCGCGGTGCTGAGCCCGCGCCGCCGAGCTAAGTCCGCGCTATCCGCCCTGCAGGATCGAGGCGCACTTCTGCATCTTGGTCACGTCGCCCGAGGCCTGCTGGATGCACTGGGTGTACTTCTGCACCTTGGACGGACTGGCCGAGCCGGTCGTGCCCGAGCCGGTCGAGGTCCCGGCGCCGGACGCCGATGAGCTCCCCGTGGCGCCCAGTCCGGCGCCGAACGATGCCTGCACCTGCTGCAGGACGCCCTGGAGCTTGGTCGCGAACTGGCTGTACGGCTTCACGTTCGTCGGCGCGGAGATCGTCTGGGGCTGATTGAGGTTGGCGTACTGGAGCGTCAGCCCGATTCCGGCCGAGGTCAGGCCCCCCAGCGCTGTCGCCGCCCGGCCGTTGACCGGGACGTTGAGATTCAGCGACAGCTTGCGCAGCGTGTGATCGCTGTTGCCGGTCCAGATGTCGACGGTCGGGTGCTGGATCGCCTTGGTGATCTGATCCTTGGTCGCCGGCGGGATCGTGGTCGGGATCTGCGTCGAGCCGGCGGCGCCGCTGGCCGCCGCCTTCTGGAGCAGCGTGTCGAGGTCGCCGAGCAGAGCCGAGACGTTGACGTCGGCTTTGATGTGAGTGGTGGGAGTTCCGGCCACCGAATCGCTGCCCACCGTGGTCGGGTTGGTCAGCCAGTCCAGGGGCTTGATCCCGAACTTGGCCAGGCCTCCGCTGGTGGCGGAGCTGTTGTTGGCCGAGGACGAGAAGCTCGACTGCAGCCTGGAGAAATCGGCCGCCGGCAGCTGGTAGGCCGAGCCCTGGAGCACCACGTACCCGGTGGTCCCGGTGGAGACGATTCCGAGCTGGCCGTGATGGCCCAGCGCACTGGCGCTGATGGTGAAGTTGGACGCCGGCAGGTTGCCCTTGCCGCGGCTCTGGAAGGGGCCGGTCAGAGACAGGGAGATCGGGCCCTTGAGCGTGCTCGATCCCGACGGATTCGCCGTGAGATTGAAGGTCAGATTGCCGCTTGAGACCTTGTGCGAGCCGCTGAAGGTCTCTTTGAGAAGCGTCTGCGGGTCGGCCGAAGTCGAACTGCTGCTGCTACCGCACGCTGCGACGGCAACTGCGCTGATTACCAGCAAGATCAGCGCTGCCCCGCGCCGCCCCATCCCGATCCTTGGCTGCATGCAACTTCCTCCTCACCGTGACACCAACAGTCGGGCGAATGTAGCATCGGATTTGTGCGCAGGAGCCTGTTAGCCCTGCTCGTGGTGGCAGTCTGTCCGAGCAGCGCAGCGGCGGCGCCCGTGCTGGTTCTCGGCCCGCACGGTCACGTCAGCTCCCGAAACGACCCCTTCCTGAGCGGGCCGGCGCTCACCCCTGCGCCTGCCCCCGGCGCCCGGACCTCCTTCGCTGGGGTTCGCCCGGGGGTTCACTCCGGGGTGCGCCCCGGGGTTCGCTCCGGGGTGCGCCCCGGGGTGCGTCCGGCACTGGCCCGGGCGGCCGGGGGAAATGGCGGGGCGGCGCCGGACCGCGGTTCGCAGCGGGCTGGCCGCGGCAAGGCCCGGCCCAACGCCAAGGCGAGAAAGAGGCCCCGGCGAGCAGCGGTCACGGTACCCGGCGTGCTGGCCCGCCTGCAGCGCACGGGCGCCATCGGCCAGGCCGCCTACCGCAGCTACCGGGCCAGCTGGTACGCCGCGCTGAATGCCGAGCGGCGTCTCAGTGGGTCGCGCAAGACCGAGCTCGGGGCGGTGACGGAGAACGTCCACGCGATCGCCGTCGCCAACCAGCTCACCGCGTCTCGGCTGCCCGCGCTGTTCGCCACGGTTGATCGCAATCGGCAGTGGTGGACGACGGGCCCGTTGCTCAGCTACGGCCAGCGAGTGGAGTTCGCGGGCTCGCAGCTGGTGTGGCAGTTCTATCCCGGGCAGGGGATCCAGCTTCAGGTGCTGGGGACGTTCGGCAAGGCCAACGGCCTGTACACAGCCGGCGCCGCGGACTACCCCCAGCTGCTGGCGCTTCTGTCGCAGATGATCCCGCTGGCGGCCAAGCGGGGCGGCAGTCTTACCTGGGAGTACTACTTCAAGTTCGACGGCGGCTCGCCCCCGTGGACCAGTGCGATGTCCCAGGCCACCGGGATTGACTCGCTGACCCGCGCCTATCAGGCCACCAAGAACCCCTATTACTTGCAGCTGGCCGGGCGGGCGCTGCCGATCTTCTCGGTCGCGCCGCCGGTCGGGGTCAACGTCAGGACCCCGCGGGGGATCCGCTTCCTGCAGTACTCCTTCGCCCGCCGGACGTCGATCATCAACGCCTTTCTGCAGACGCTGATCGGTCTCCACGACTACGCCACGGTCAGCGGCGACCCGCGCGCCGAGCAGCTGTTTGCGGCCGGCGACCGGGAGGCGCAGTGGGAGCTGCCGGGCTTTGACACCGGCGCCTGGTCGCTGTACCAGCCGGGCGTCGAGGACTCCCTCTCCTACCACCAGTTGGTCACCGGGTTCCTCCAGCAGCTGTGCAAGATGACCGCGACGCCGCTGTACTGCAGCACGGCGTCTCACTTTCAGACCTATGAGGTCACCGCCCCGACGCTCGCTCAGCTGACGTTGCGCGGCCGCACACGCAAGGTGACCAACCTGCGCTTCAGGCTGTCGAAGTACTCCCGCGTGGGCATCATCGTCTCGCAGGGCTCGAGCACGAGGTTCGCCACCAGCGCCGATTTCCCCTACGGGACGCAGAGCTTCTCGGTCCCGGCCCTCAGGCAGGCCGGCGACTACTCACTGGTGCTCACCGCCCGTGATCTGGCCGGCAACTTCACCCGAATCACCGGCACACTCAGTATCTCGGGGTGACGCGCGCCGGGGGCCAGCGGCCTCCCCGCCCCTCGAGCGCCCGCGGTCACTTTGAGACGGCGGTTTTGCGGCGACGAGCACCTAGACTCGCCCCGGATGAGGCCCCGGACGATTCTCTACACCGGCAAGGGAGGCGTGGGCAAGACCTCGGTTGCCGCGAGCACCGCACGGGGGATCGCCGCCGCCGGGCTGCGGACGCTGGTCATCTCCACCGACCCGGCCCACAGCCTGTCGGAGTCGCTGTCGTGCGAGCTGACCTCCGAGCCGGTTCAGGTGGGGGGAAACCTGTGGGGCCAGGAGGTCAAGGCCCAGGAGGAGATGGAGCGCCACTGGTCGGGGGTCCAGGACTGGCTCGGCGAGCTGCTGGTGGAGCGCGGCGTGGACCGGATCTCGGCCGAGGAGCTGACCGTACCCCCGGGCATGGACGAGCTGTTCTCGCTACTGCGCCTGCAGGCCCACAACGAGTCAGGCCGGTGGGACGCGATCATCGTCGATTGCGCGCCGACCGGCGAGACCCTGCGGCTGCTCTCGTTCCCCGACGTGGCCCGGTGGTGGATCGACAAGGTGTTTCCGTTCGAGAAGCAGATCCTGGCCGCGGCCCGGCCGATCGCCCGCTCCCTGCTCGACATCTCGCTGCCCAGCCAGGCGGTGTTCGCCGACATCGAGCGGCTCTCGCAGAAGTTGATCGCGATGAACGAGATCCTGCGTGACCGCCAGCGCTGCACGATCCGCCTGGTCATGAACCCCGACAAGATGGTGATCGGGGAGGCGATGCGGACGTTTACCTACCTGAACCTGTACGGCTACCTGACCGACGCGGTGATCGTCAACCGGCTCTTCCCGGCCGCCGTCGGCGAGTACTTCGCGGCCTGGCGGCGGGTGCAGGAAGAGCATCTGGAGCTCGTGGACTCGGCGTTCGCCCCGGTGCCGGTTCTGCGGGCACCGTACTTCGAGCAGGAGGTGGTGGGGCCGGGGATGCTCGACCGGCTGGGCGCTGCGCTGTTCGACGGCCGCGATCCCGCCGCCGTGCTGCACGACGCGCTGACCCAGGAGCTGACCGTCACCGAGGACGGGGCCCGCCTCCGGCTGGTGCTCCCGTTCGCGAGCAAGGGCGACATCTCGCTGAAGAAGATCGGCCTCGAGCTGATCGTCGGGGTCGGCGGCCAGAAGCGCACGATTATGCTCCCGCCCCCGCTGGCGGCTTTCCAGCCCGCGGCGGCGACATTCCAGGACGGCGCTCTGGAAGTCAGATTCGACGGTGTGAGCGGCTGAGCAGGGAGACGCGACGGTGAGCAACGATCCCCAAGACCCCAGGAAGCCCACCGAGGATCCCGGGCTTCTCGACGAGACGCTGAGTCGCCTGGAGGCGCGGCTCGATCGCGCCTCCGAGGTGGCCGAGCGGCTGATCATCGAGGCGGCAACGCGGGCGGCGCGTGGCGCGGGGTCCGAGTCTGGGGCCGGGCCGGTGGGCGAGGAGGGTCCTGTGGGCGAGGCGGCGGGTCCCGGGACCGATGATCCCGGCGGCACCGGCGGCACCAGCGGCACCGGCGGCGCCGGCGGCACCGGAGGCACCAGCGGCACCGGCGGCGCCGGCGGCACCGGCGGCACC
>DASXJY010000142.1:0-24169 GCA_036497115.1 Solirubrobacteraceae bacterium | reverse complement strand
CCCGATGGAGCCCGCATCTCTGCAACCGAAGACCGCCCGCGAGGGCTCGCTTGAGAACCCCGAGGTCATCGAGGACGTCCCCGGCCATGTGATCCCGATCCTGGAGCGGGAGTTTGACGACTTCGACACCGAGTCGACCCGCTTTCTCAAGGGCGAGCTGGAGGGCGATGAGTTCATCAAGTTCCGCCTCAAGCAGGGGGTCTACGGCCAGCGCCAGCCCGACGTCCAGATGGTCCGGGTAAAGCTCCCGATGGGCGGCGTGACGCCCGAGCAGCTCGACGCCTTCGCCGCGGGAATCGAGAAGTACGTGCCGCTGCGCAAGGGCCACATCACCACCCGCCAGAACATCCAGATGCACCACGTCCCGCTTCCCGACGCCGCTCAGCTGATCCGCGAACTCGGCGACTGCGGCCTCTCCTCCCGGGAGGGATGCGGCAACACGATGCGCAACGTCACCGGCGATCCCAGGGCCGGAACGCTGCACGGCGAACTATTCGACATCACCCCCTACGCCGGTGCCTACGTCCGCTACTTCGTGCGACACCCCACCACCCAGGCGATGCCGCGCAAGGTCAAGACCGCCTTTGCCGCCAACGACGCCGATAACGCGATCACCCAGATCCACGACATGGCCTTCATCCCCCGAGAGCGCGACGGCGTCCGCGGCGTCGAGGTCAGGGTCGGCGGCGGCACCTCGATCATGCCCCGGCTGGCTCCGACCCTGTACGAGTTCGTCGAGCTCGACAACGGCGACTACCTCAAGGTCACCGAGGCCTGCATGCGGATCTTCGACCGCCAGGATTGGCTGCGCGTCAACCGCGCCCGGGCCCGGATCAAGGTGCTGATCGACAAGATCGGCATCGACGCCTTCCGCGAGCAGGTGGAGGAGGAGCTCGAGGGCGATTGGGTCGCCGAGCGCGACTTCTCGCTCGACGAGATCCTCTACACGGTCGACGAGCCGGCCAACGCGCCGGGTCCCCAGCCGGCCGCGGCCAGCCCCAACGGCGACCGCCGGGAGTTCGACCGCTTCCTGGAGTCAAACGTCGTCGGCCAGCGCCAGCCCGGCTTCAGCACGGTCGAGGTCAAGGTTCGCCGCGGCGACCTGACTCCCGACCAGCTCCGCGGTCTGGCCGAGATCGTGCGCCGCTACACCGGCGGGGCCGCGCGGACCACCGTCCACCAGAACATCGTCCTGCGCTGGGTCCGAGACGAGTCGGTGTACGAGGTCTGGCGCGCGCTGGACGAGCTGGAGCTCGGCGAGGCCGGCGCCGATGAGATCTCCGACACCGTCAGCTGCCCTGGCACTGACTCCTGCAAGCTCGGCATCACCAGCTCGATGGGCCTGAACCAGGCGATCCAGGACCGGATCGTTCAGATGGACATCGAGGACCCCCTGACCCGCAGGATCCACATCAAGATGAGCGGCTGCCCCAACGGCTGCGGCCAGCACCACATCGCCGATATCGGCTTCTACGGCGCCTCGATCAAGGTCGGCGACAAGACGATCCCGGCCTACATCCCGCACGTCGGAGGCGTCTACGAGGGCGGCGAGGTCCGCTACGGCCAGCGGCTCAAGGCCCGGCTGCCGGCTAAGCGGGTGCCGGAAGCCGTCGAGAGGTGGGTACGCTTCTACGAGGCTGGGCGGGCCGAAGGCGAGCCATTTAGCGCCTTCGTCGACCGCGTCGGCACTGCGGAGTTCGAGCAGCAGGTAAAGGATCTGACGATGCCGGTGCAGTTCAACCTCGAGAACATGAACTACTTCATCGACTTCGACCGCGAGGGCCCCTTCGAGGTGCAGCGCGGCGAGGGCGAGTGCGCGGTCTAGGCGGTGGCATGAGCGCGACTATCCCCGATCTGGAGCCGGCCACCGCACAGGACGTGCTCGCCTACGGCGTGGAGCGCTTCGCGCCGCGGCTGACCATCGCGTGCTCGTTTCAGAAGGAGGAGTCGGTCCTCTTTCACATGCTGAGCGAGATCGCTCCCGACATTCGGGCGTTCACGATCGACACCGGCGTCCTGTTCCCGGAGACGCTCGAGACCTGGCGGCGCTTCGAGGAGCGCTTCCCGATCAAGCTGGAGGTACTGGATGCCTCCAGCCCCGACGAGCCCTGGACCGCGACCCGCTGCTGCGGCCAGGCCAAGGTGCGCGCGCTGGAGCTGGGCTTGTCCGACGTGGACGCCTGGATCACCGGGATCCGGCGCGAGCAGGCTCCGACCCGCTCCGCCGCTCCGAAGTTCGAGCGTGACGAGCGTCGGGGCATCTGGAAGCTCAACCCGCTCGCCGACTGGAGCGAGAAGGACATCTGGCGCTACATCTTCGACCACGATCTGCCGTACCATCCGCTGCACGATCAGGGGTATGCCTCGATCGGCTGCGCCCCGTGCACGTTGCCGGGCGCGGGCCGCGATGGTCGTTGGACGGGTCAGGACAAGACCGAGTGCGGCATCCACGTCTGAGCCGGATGAGGCACCCGGCCCCCGAAATCGCATGAATCCGTTTCAGTACGAGCTGTCACACCTCCAGACGCTGGAGGCCGAGTCGATCCACATCTTCCGCGAGGTTGCCGCGGAATTTGAGCGTCCCGTGCTCTTGTTCAGCGGTGGCAAAGACTCGATCATCCTCCTGCGCTTGGCCGAGAAGGCGTTCCGGCCCGGGAAGTTCCCGTTCCCGATCATGCACGTCGACACCGGCCACAACTTCCCCGAGGTGATCGAGTTCCGCGACCGCCTGGTCGCCCAGCTCGGCGAGCGGCTGATCGTGGCCCACGTCCAGGACTCGATCGACTCCGGGCGGGTGGTCGAGGAGACCGGACCGCGGGCCTCGCGCAATCGCCTACAGACGACCACGCTGCTCGATGCCCTCGAGGAGCACGGTTTTGACGCCGCCTTCGGCGGCGCCCGCCGCGACGAGGAGCGCGCCCGCGCCAAGGAGCGGATGTTCTCGTTCCGTGACGACTTCGGCCAGTGGGACCCCAAACGCCAGCGCCCCGAGCTGTGGTCGCTGTACAACGCGCGGATCCGCAAGGGCGAGCACGTGCGGGTATTTCCGATCTCCAACTGGACCGAGCTCGACGTCTGGCAGTACATCGCCACCGAGGGGCTCGAGGTGCCCTCGATCTACTTCTCGCACACCCGTGACGTGTTCAGCCGTGACGGCATGCTCTACGCCCACAACGAGTTCGTCGAGCTGATCGAGGGCGAGGCCCCGTTCCAGGAGTCGGTGCGCTACCGCACGGTCGGCGACATGACCTGTACCGGGGCCGTGCGGTCGGTGGCCACCACCCTGGAGGAGGTGGTGGCTGAGATCGCCGCCACCCGGGTTACCGAGCGCGGGGAGACCCGTGCCGACGATCGCGTCACCGAGGCCGCGATGGAGGACCGCAAGCGCGAGGGCTACTTCTAAGGTGAGCACCGTGGCCGCCACCAGCAACGGCTACTCGATCCGCCGCCGCACCTCGGAGCTGCTGCGGATAGCCACCGCCGGCTCGGTCGACGACGGAAAGTCGACCCTGATCGGCCGCCTGCTGCACGACTCCAAGTCGATCCTCGAGGATCAGCTCGAGCACGTCCAGCAGACCTCCGAACGGCGCGGCGACGGGTATCTCAACCTGGCCCTGCTCACCGACGGCCTGCGGGCCGAACGCGAGCAGGGGATCACCATCGACGTCGCCTACCGCTACTTCCAGACCCCGCGGCGCAAGTTCATCATCGCCGACACCCCGGGGCACGAGCAGTACACCCGCAACATGGTCACCGGCGCCTCGACCGCGGACCTGTCGATCGTGCTCATCGACGCCCGCAAGGGGGTCAGCGAGCAGACCCGCCGCCACGCCTACATCGCCTCGCTGCTGCGGATCCCCCACGTCGTGGTGTGCGTGAACAAGATGGACCTCGTCGGCTACGAGGAGGACACCTTCTACACGATCCTCGAGCAGATGACCGACTGGGCGGCTCGGCTGCAGATCCCCGACATGACCTTCATCCCGATCTCGGCCCTGCACGGCGACAACGTCGTCGACCGCTCGCCGGGGATGCAGTGGTACGGCGGCGCGCCGCTGCTCTACCACCTCGAGCACGTGGTGATCGCGCCCGATCGCAACCTCAACGACGTCCGGTTCCCCGTCCAGTGGGTGATCCGCCCGATGAGCGACGAGCACCACGACTACCGCGGCTACGCCGGCCAGATCGCCGGCGGGGTGATTCGCCCCGGCGACGAGGTCACGATCATGCCCAGCGGGCGGCGCACCACGGTGTCGGCGATCGACGCCTTCTCCGGCCAGCTCGAGGCGGCCTTTCCCACGATGTCGGTCGCTCTGCGCCTCGCCGACGAGGTCGACGTCTCGCGCGGGGACATGATCGTCGAGGCCGAGGACCAGCCCATCACCGCCCGCGAGATCGAGGCGATGGTCTGCTGGATGAGCGAGCAGCCGCTGCAGCCCCGCGGGCGCTACGCGATCAAGCACACGACTCGAAGCGCCCGGGCCGTCGTCGAGCAGATAGACCACCGCGTCGACATCAACACGCTCGAGCACGTCGCGGCCGGACAGCTCGCCCTCAACGAGATCGGCCGGGTGCGGCTGCGGTGCAGCTCGCCGCTGGTCGTCGACCCCTACGCCCGCAACCGCACCACCGGCAGCTTCATCCTGATCGATGAGGCCAGCAACGACACGGTCGCCGCCGGCATGGTTCTGAACGCCGAGTAGTTCCCGCGGCGCCGGCGACCGGCCTCGGGTTGCGGCCGGAAGGTAAAGTCAGCGCGGCCCGATGTTCTCGAAGGTCCTAATCGCCAACCGCGGCGAGATCGCGGTCAGAATCATCCGTGCCTGCGAGGAGCTGGGGATCGCCACCGTGGCCGTGTACTCCGAGTTGGACCGAGACGCTCCGCACGTGGCGCGCGCCGACGAGGCTTATCTGCTGGGCCCGGGACCGGCATCCGAGAGTTACCTGGCGATCGACAAGCTGATCGATGCCGTGCAGCGCTCCGGCGCCGAGGCCGTCCATCCCGGCTACGGCTTCCTGGCCGAGAATGCCGCCTTCGCCAAGGCGCTGGAGGACCACGGCACGACTTTCATCGGCCCCCCGTCATCGGCGATTGAGGCGATGGGCTCAAAGACCCGAGCCCGCGAGCTGATGCGAGCGGCCGGCGTGCCGATCGTGCCCGGAACCACCGAGCCGGTGGCGACGATCGAGGATGCCGGCAAGGTGATCGAGGACACGATCGGGTATCCCGTGGCGGTCAAGGCCGCCGGCGGGGGCGGGGGCAAGGGGTTCCGGGTCGCGCTGACCGAAGACAAGCTCAAAGATGCCTTCGAGGGCGCCGCGCGCGAAGGCGAGAAGTTCTTCGGCGACGACACCGTGTATCTCGAGCGCTACCTGCCCGATCCCCGCCACGTCGAGGTTCAGGTGATGGCCGACAAGCACGGCAGCGTGATCCATCTCGGTGAGCGTGACTGCTCGCTGCAGCGCCGCCACCAGAAGCTGATCGAGGAGGCACCCGCGCCGGCGGTCGATGCGGCGCTGCGGGCGCGGATCGGCAAGATCGCCACCGAGGCAGCCGCGGCTGTCCACTACACCGGCGCCGGCACGATCGAGGGCCTGCTCCAGGACGGTGAGTACTTCTTCCTCGAGATGAACACCCGCGTCCAGGTCGAGCACTGCGTGACCGAGATGGTCACCGGCATCGACATCGTCAAGGAGGGCATCCGGATCGCCGCCGGCGAGCCGCTGTCGATCGCCCAGGAGGGCGTCGAGCTCCGCGGCCACGCGATCGAGTGCCGGATCAACGCCGAAGACGCCAGCAAGAATTTCGCTCCCGCGCCGGGCCGGATCGAGGCATACCGCGAGCCGGCCGGGCCGGGCGTGCGGGTTGATTCAGGCGTCGGGCCCGGATCGGAGATCTCTCCGATGAACGACCCGATGGTGGCCAAGCTGATCGTCTGGGACGCTGACCGCGACCAGGCCACGGCCCGGATGCTGCGCGCCCTCGGGGAGTACGAGATCGGTGGGCTCAAGACCCTGATCCCGTTTCACCGGGCGATCCTGGCCACCCAGCAATGGGCCAACGCCGAGACCTGTCGCGACCTGATCGAGGACCGTAAGTGGCTCAAGGGCCTGGCCGCCGAGGCTGCGGCGCCGGCCGAGCCCGAAGACGAGGAGACGGTCGAGCAGAGCTACACGGTCGAGGTCTCGGGCAAGCGATTTGACGTCAGGGTGATCGGGCCGCCGTTCGGGGGCGCTCCCTCTGCCAATGGGACGGCCCCGGCGGCCACCGCCACGCGCAAGGCACCTCGCCGCAGCGGGCGAGCCAGCGGCGGCGCGGGCGGGGGCGACACGCTGTCCTCGCCGATTCAGGGCACCGTGCTCAAGGTCGCAGTCCAGGCCGGCTCCGAGGTGCAGGAGGGCGCGCTGGTCTGCGTGATCGAGGCGATGAAGATGGAGAACGAGATCACCGCGCACAAGTCCGGCAAGCTGGCCGAGCTGCCGATCGCGGTCGGGGCATCGGTGGCCACCGGCGACACGCTGGCGGTGATCAACTCCGCGCCCGGGTAGGGCCCGGTTTCACAGTCGGTGGGCTCAGGCGGCGAGCCGCGACGTCCTCAAGAGCCCGGCGGGAGCACCCCGCACTCCTCCAGCAGCCCCAGGACTGCCCCGGTGGCGTCGACCGCCGTCAACGCCGTGGTGTCAAGGCGAATCTCAGGACGCTCAGGCGGCTCGTAGGGCGAGTCGATCCCGGTGAAATGCTGCAGCTCGCCGCGCCGTGCTTTCTTGTAGAGCCCCTTGGGATCCCGACGCTCGGCCACCGCCAGCGGCGCATCGACGAACACCTCGAAGAACTGCCCGTCTTCGAACAGGGCGCGGGCCATCTGGCGCTCGGACCGGAACGGGGAGATGAACGACACCAGGACGATCAATCCGGCATCCGTCATCAGCTTGGCCACCTCGGCGACGCGGCGGATGTTCTCGACCCGGTCGGCGTCGGTGAAGCCGAGGTCGCGGTTGAGGCCGTGGCGGACGTTGTCTCCGTCGAGCATGTAGGTGTGGTGGCCGCGGCGGTGAAGCTCGGCCTCCACCCGGTTGGCGATCGTCGACTTGCCGGCCCCGGAGAGGCCGGTCAGCCACAGCACGCACGGGTTCTGGCGCATGGAGGTAGCGCGTGCGTCGCGATCGACGGTCAGCTCCTGCCAGCGGATGTTCTGGGCGCGGCGCAGCGCGAACTCGATCATCCCGGCGCCCACCGTCTCGTTGGTGATGCGGTCGATCAGGATGAAGGCGCCGGTGTCGCGATTCTCGTCGTAGGCGTCGAAGGCCACCGGAGCGCTGAGCTCCAGGTCGCAGACGCCGATTTCGTTGAGCTCGAGCTTGTTGGCGGCGACGTGCTCGAGCGAGTCGACGTTGAGCTTGTACTTCAGCGGCGCAACCGTCGCCGTCACCGTCCGCGACCCGACGCGGATCAGGTAACTGCGGCCGCGGAGCATCGGCTCCTCGTGCATCCAGACGATCGTGGCCTGGATCAGGTCGGTCACCGCGGGCGGATCGCTGCTGGCGGCGATCACGTCACCGCGGCTGGCGTCGATCTCCTCGTCCAGGGTCAGCGTCACCGCCTGCCCGGCCGTGGCCAGTTCGAGGTCGCCGTCCTGGGTGACGATGCGCTTGATCACGCTGCGGTTGCCCGACGGGGCCACGACGATCTCGTCGTCCGGGCGCACGGTTCCGCTGACCACGGTTCCGGCAAAGCCTCGGAAATCCGAGCTGGCCCGGTTGACCCACTGCACCGGCATCCGGAACGGGCTGTCGATTTTGGGGGCCTCGACCTCGATGCTCTCGAGGTGCTCCATCAGGCTCGGGCCGTCGTACCAGGGCGTGTGCTCGCCTCGCACCAGCACGTTCTCGCCCCGTAGCGCCGAGACCGGTATGCAGGTCACGTGCTTGAGCTTGATGCGCTCGGTCACGTCTCGGTAGTCGCGCTCGATCTCGGCAAAGCGCTCCTGCGAGTAGTCGACCTGGTCCATCTTGTTGATGGCCACCACCACGTGCGGGATGCGCAGCATCGATACCAGGTAGCTGTGCCGGCGGGTCTGGCGCAGCACGCCCTTGCGGGCATCGATGAGGATCACCGCACAGTCGGCTGTGGAGGCCCCGGTGACCATGTTGCGGGTGTACTGCTCGTGGCCCGGGGCATCGGCGACGATGATGTGACGGCGCTCGGTCGAGAAGTGCCGGTAGGCGACATCGATGGTGATTCCCTGCTCGCGCTCCGCGGCCAGTCCGTCGGTCAGCAGGGCGAAGTCAAGCTCGCCGCCCTGGGTGCCGGAGCGGCGCGAGTCGGCCTCCAGGGCCGCCAGCTGGTCGGCGTACAGTGCCTGGGTCTCGTACAGCAGGCGGCCGATCAGCGTGCTCTTGCCGTCGTCGACCGAGCCGCAGAGCAGGAGCCGCAGCAGGCTCTTGCGCTCGTGCGCGGCCAGCAGCTCGGCGATGTCACTGGGACTCGACTCGATGCGCTCGCTGCGATCAAAGTCCGACAGGGCGCTCAAAAGTAACCCTCTCGCTTCTTGCGCTCCATCGACGCTGACGAGTCGCGGTCGATCACGCGACCCTGGCGTTCGGAGGAGGTCGTCAGGAGCATCTCCTGGATGATCGCCGGCAGCGTGTCGGCGTCGGACTCGATCGCGCCGGTCAGCGGATAGCAGCCGAGCGTGCGGAAGCGGACCTTGCGCATCGCCGGCTGCTCGCCGGGATCCAGCGGCATCCGCTCGTCGTCGACCATGATCAGCGTCCCGTCGCGCTGAACCACCGGGCGCTCGGCGGCCAGGTACAGCGGCACGATCGGGATCCCCCGCCGGTAGATGTAGAGCCACACGTCGAGCTCGGTCCAGTTCGACAGGGGAAAGACGCGGATCGACTCGCCCTTGCGCTTGCGCGCGTTGAACAGCCGCCACAGCTCAGGGCGCTGGTTCTTGGGGTCCCAGGTGTGCTGCGCGGTGCGAAACGAGAAGATCCGCTCCTTGGCCCGGGAGCGCTCCTCGTCACGCCGGGCGCCCCCGAAGGCCACGTCGAAGGCGTGCTCGTCGAGGGCCTGCTTGAGCGCCTGGGTCTTCATCACGTCGGTGTGAACCTCGGAGCCGTGATCGAAGGGATTGATGCCCATCTTCACGCCCTCCTGGTTGATGTGCACCAGCAGCTCCAGCCCGAGCTCGGCGGCGATCCGGTCACGGAAGGCGTACATCTCGCGAAACTTCCAAGTCGTGTCGACGTGAAGCAGCGGAAACGGAGGCTTGGCGGGATAGAACGCCCGCAGGGCCAGATCCACCATGACCGCGCTGTCCTTGCCGATCGAGTAGAGCATCACCGGGTTCTGGGCCTCGGCGACGACCTCGCGCATGATGTGGATGCTCTCCGCCTCGAGGCGGTCGAGGTGGCTGAGCTGCCCGTTCACTCCCGCGGCCGCGGCCACGGCCGCGCGCTCGGAGCCGGCCTGGGCGCCGTTCGGCCGCCCCGGTTCACCGGTCGGAGTGCTAACTCCACTAAGCTGATGAGCTTCGTACGACATATCCCCCTATGTTCCCACTCGGCGACGCGCTAATGCAGATTGTCCGCCCTCGCGCCCAGATTTGTCTCGTGGATCCGCCTTTGCGCCGCACTGCTGCGCGAACTTGGCAGCTTGACAGATCTGGGATCACCGGCCAGCTGCTCCAGATAGGCGTCGTCTTCGGCCAGGATCTCGAGCGCCCGTTCGGAGGCCACCGGAGCTCCGTGCCCGGGCACGATCCAGGCCGCCTGCTCGGTCAGCGGCCTCAGCCGAGCCAGCGTGGCCCGGTAGGCCTCGATCGAGCCACCCTCGGAGATCATCGGGATCTCGACCGGGGAGAGGTAATCGCCGCACACCAGCACCTTCAGCCAGGGAAGCCAGTAGGCGGCGCCGTCCGAAGTGTGGCCGTCACTGCGATGAAGCTCGAGCTCGTGCTCCGGGCCCAGCTCGAGCCGCCCGGGGACCGGCAGCGGCTGCAGCCGGCCGAGTGAGAGGGGCGAGCGTTGATCGACGTAGTGCTCCTCGTCGAACCCTCGTAGCTGGCGCTGGGCTTCGCCGGGGCCGGCCTGCAACCGCTCCGCGGTGGATTCCGGACAGCCCAGCGAGGCTTGGGGGAAGGCCAGCCGGCCCAGTAGGTGATCCCAGTCCCCGTGCGTGCAGAGCAGGCCCGAGACCGGGAAATCGGCCTGCTGCAGGACGTCGGGGAGCGCCCGCAGCTCCTCGGGATAGACCGGCGAGTCGATCAAAAAGCCCTCTTCGCCGGCGCGCACGGCCGTGCCCGTCGTCTGCCACACGTCTGAGACGAATACGATCGCGTCGGCGTGCACCGCGAACGCTCGCATCAGTCAGCGGGCGATCAGCCCACGCCGAGCAGCTTGGCGGCCTCACGCAGGGTCGCCACCTCGGCGTCGGGCTTCTTCTGACCGGCCTCCAGCTGTTGCTTGGTGCGATTGACCCAGATCACCGGCACCTTCTTCTTCAGGCACGGCTCGACGTCGTGGTAGTAGCTGGCGCCGACATGCACCCAGCCCTTCTTTGACCCGATCCTCCGCTCGCATTCGGTGAAGTGCGCCGGATCGGGCTTGTAGGAACGGACCTGCTGGGCGGTAACGACGAGATCGAAGTCAAGCGGGATGTGGCGGCGGGTCTGGCCCAGCAGCTTGTCGTCGATGTTGGAGATCAGCCCCACCTTGTAGGTCTTGGCGATCTTCTGCAGGACCGAGTTGGTCTCCTTGAACGGCTTCCAACGCTGCACCGAGTCGGGCAAAAAGCCCGAACGAGAGGGCTCCAGAGGCCAGCCCAGCTCCTTGGCGATGCGCACCGCGGTGCGCCGCAGGACCTCGGCGTAGAGCTCGTAGGAGCCGGCCTGGATCTCCTGCTGGATCTGGTGAAACAGCGGCAGCAGCTCGTCGCGGTCGACCGTGAAGCCGTCGCGCTGCGCCTCCGCGTTGAACGCCTCGTAGGCGCCCGTCTCCCAGTCGATCAAGGTCCCGTAGACGTCGAATGTGACAAACGAGACATTCTTTGGGATCGCCATAGCGGGGGGATAATGCCATGCCGCGTCGCAGCGCTGCCCTCAGGCCCAAATCAATAAAGTGAAACCGGTCGATGGATCTGCTCGAGTACCAGGGCAAGCAGCTGTTCGCCCGCCATGACGTACCCGTGCCCGCGGGTCAGCCGGCCCGCACCGTCGAGGACGCCGTGTCGGCCGCGGAGGCGATCGGTTACCCGTGCGCGATCAAGGCGCAGGTCCAGATCGGCGGGCGCGGCAAGCTCGGCGGGATCAAGATCGCCCGCGACCGCGCCGAGGCCGAGCAGCACGCCCGGGCGATCCTGGGGATGGACATTCGCGGCCTGACCGTCCACGAGCTGTGGATCGAGGCGGCGTCGGAGATCGCCTCCGAGTACTACGCCTCGGTGGTCTTCGACCGCTCGGCCAAGGCGCCCCTGGTGATGCTCTCGACCAAGGGCGGGATGGACATCGAGCAGGTGGCCGAAGAGGACCCCGGCGCGATTGCCACCCTGCACGTCGACCCGCTGCTGGGCTTTCAGGAGTTCCAGGGCCGGCGGCTGGCCTTCGAGGCCGCCGTCGACGCCGACGTGGTCCGTCCCGTGGGCGCCATGTTGGCCAAGCTCTACGAGGTGTTCACCAGCGAGGAAGCCACGCTGGTGGAGGTCAACCCGCTGATCATCACGCCCGAGCGCGAGGTGCGCGCCCTCGATGCCAAGGTCACCCTGGATGCCAACGCGCTGTTTCGCCACGGGGAGAACGCGGAGTTGCGCGACCTCTCCAACGAGGATCCCCAGGAGCTGATGGCCAAGGAGCGCGGCCTGACCTATGTCAAGCTCGACGGCGACATCGGCATCCTCGGCAACGGAGCCGGGCTGGTCATGTCCACCCTCGACGTGGTCGCCCAGGCCGGCGGCGCTCCGGCCAACTTCCTCGACGCCGGCGGCGGATCGCGCGCCGACGCCATCACCAGCGCGGTCGAGGTGATCCTCTCCGACCCCAAGGTCAAGGCCGTTCTGTTCAACATCTTCGGCGGCATCACGCGCTGCGACGAGGTGGCTCGGGGCCTGATCGAGGCCTTCGCCCAGATCAAGCCCACGGTCCCGTTCGTGGTCCGCCTCGACGGAACCAACGATGTGGAGGGCCGCCGGCTGCTCACCGAGGCCGCGCTTCCCGGGGTCTACTCCGAATCGACCATGGACGGCGCCGCCGCCAAGGTGGTCGAGGTGGCAGCGGCACGATGAGCATCCTGGTTGGCGCCGACACGCGCCTGTGCGTGTCGGGGATCACTGGCCGCGAGGGCACGTTTCACTCGTTGCGCAACCGCGACTACGGGACTCAGGTGGTCGCCGGGGTGACCCCGGGTAAGGGCGGCCAGGACGTGGAGGGGATACCGGTCTTCAACACCTTCCACGACGCGGTCCAGCAGGCCGGCGCCAACACCGCGATGGTGTTCGTCCCGCCCCGGTTCGCGGCCGACTCGATCCTGGAGGCCGAGGACGCCGGGGTGGCGCTGATCATCTGCATCACCGAGGGGATCCCCGCCCACGACGAGCTCCGGGTCTACAACACGCTGAAGAAGAACGGGCGATCGCGGCTGATCGGGCCCAACTGCCCGGGCATCCTGTCCCCCGGCAAGGCCAACGTGGGAATCATCCCGGCCGCCTTCTTCAGCGAGGGCAACGTCGGGGTGGTGTCACGCTCGGGAACGCTGACCTACCAGATCGGCAACGTCCTGGCCCAGAGCGGCCTGGGCAACTCGACGATCGTGGGGATTGGCGGCGACCCGGTCCCAGGCACTGACTTCATCGACGTGATCGGGATGTTCGAGGCTGACCCCGAGACCGAGCTGATCGTGATGTGCGGGGAGATCGGCGGCGACGCCGAGGAGCGGGCGGCCGAGTTCATCGCCGACAACGTCTCCAAGCCCACAGTCGCCTACATCGCCGGGTTCACGGCGCCTCCGGGCAAGACCATGGGCCACGCCGGCGCGATCGTGTCCGGCTCCCAGGGGACCGCCGCCGCCAAGGCGCAGGCGCTGGAGAGCAAGGGCGTGCGGGTGGGCCGCACCCCCACGCAGGTGTCCGAGCTCGCGGTCTCGCTGCTCGGGTCGGCGGCCTGACCCCGACGCGGGGGTTTGGCGGCAGCGAAAAGCGCTGCCAACCGGAGCCCGAGGTCGCCGCGGCGCGCGGTAGGCTCGGCGGGTCCCCTGAGGCATGGCCGAGCAACCACCCCAGATCTCGCTCATCGACGCCCGGCTGGCGGAGATAGACAGACGCCTGGGGGCGATCCAGTCCGGGCTGGAGGCGGCCGACCCGGCCGACCTGCCCGTGGGGTCTCAGACGCCTGAGAAGCCCCAGCCCCCCGAGGCGCCCGGGGCCGAGCTGCCGCCACGAGTGGACGTCGACCTCGTACCGGATGCGGTCGACCCCAGCCAGCGGGCAGACACCCTGATCGCCGAGCTCCGACAGCTTGCCGCCGCCCACCAGCGCGTGCTGGAGTCCACCCAGGAGCTGCTGGCGGCCTACGAGCGCGCCCTCACCTCACTAAGGCCCCAGGACGCCCAGCCCGTCCGCGAGTTCAGCGTCTCGGCGGGCCCGTTCCACAGCACCGAGGCGCTGCGCGGCTTTGAGCAGACGCTGGCCAAGATCCCCGCGGTCCGCGACGTGGCGGTCCGCGGCTACGAGGGCGGAGACCGGGCGATCGTCGACGTGCACCTCATCGACCCAACCTCGTAGTCTTCTCACTGTGGCCAGCCCGATCTCCTTCGCCCGCGGCGCGCCCTCGCTGGACATCGTCGACGTCGACGGGCTCAAGGCCGCCGCCAAGCAGGCGTTCACCTCCGATCCCGGCGGCCTGACCGCCTACGGGACGGCGGTCGGCTACCTGCCCCTGCGCGAATGGATCGCCGAGCGCCACCAGGTCGATCCCACCCAGGTGCTGGTCACCAACGGCTCGATGCAGGCCGACGCGTTCCTGTTCGACGCTCTGGTCAGCGCCGGTGACGCGGTCATCGTGGAGCGCCCGACGTACGACCGCACGCTGCTGTCGCTGCGCAACCGCGGCGCCGACGTGCGCATGGTCGAGCTCGAGTCAGACGGCATCGACACCGCTGCCTTCGAGCGCGTGCTGGCCGCCGGCACCCGGCCCAAGCTGGCCCACATCATCCCCAACTTCCAGAACCCGGCCGGCTACACCCTGTCGGCCGACAAGCGGCGGCGGCTGCTGGAGTTGGCCCGCGACCACGGCTTCGTGATCTTCGAGGACGACCCCTACGTGGCCCTGCGGTTCGAGGGCGAGTCGCTGCCGACAATGTTCTCGACCGATCCCGAGCACGTCGTCTACGCCTCGTCGTTCTCGAAGACCGTCTGCCCCGGCATCCGCGTCGGCTACCTGGTGGGCCCGGCCGAGCTGATCGCCCAGATCGCCAAGAACGCCACCAGCACCTACATCTCGCCCAACATGGTCGCGCAGGGGATCGTCAACCAGTTCTGCCGCTCGGGCGCGCTCGAGCGCTCGATCGCCACGGTCCGGGAGGCGCTGCGCGAGCGCGCGCAGGCTCTGTGCCGGGCGCTGGCCGAGAAGCTGCCAGACGCCCGCTTCGTGGCTCCCCAGGGGGGCTACTTTTTGTGGATCGACCTGCCGCGCGGCGCCGATGTCGACGCTCTGTTCGCCGCCGCGGCCGCCCGGGGGGTCCAGTTCGTCAAGGGCTCTGACTTCGTGCTGGAGGGCGGGGGCTCGTCGCTGCGCCTGGCCTACTCGGGAGTCACCCCCGAGCAGATCGAGGAGGGAGTGCAGCGCCTGGCGCAGGCCTACGCGGAGGTGGGGACCCCCGCGCATGCGGCCTGACGAGATCCGCGCCCTGGGCGATCTCGCCGGTGACGCGGCGGCGAGCGTGGCCGGCCAGGTCCGCGAGGTCCATCAGGGCGTCGCCAAGCGCGTCTTTCGTTCCCTGGGCCCCACCGGCTCGGTGGTGCAGGCGATTCACGACCGGGTGGCCGACGGTGCCTACGCCGGCGCCCACAACGTGACCGGAACCCTGGTCCGCAGCGGCGCCCGCGCCTACAGCCACACTCGCTCCGACGACGAGCCGACGATGGAGCAGAGCGTCTCGGGCCGGCTCGCCATGGGAGCCCTCAACGGCGCCTGGGGTGACCTGCTCGAGCAGCGCAACAGCGTGCTGGCGACCAAGATGACGCTGCGCTGCCGGGGGCGCGACCTGAGTCTGAACCGCCAGTCGCTGGCCAGCGCCTTCCCGGCGCCGAGCTCCCGTCTGGCGATCTTCGCCCACGGGCTGTGCGAGACCGACGACGCCTGGCGGCTCGGCGCTCGCCGCCGGCTGCCCTACGGCGAGCGGCTCGATTCCGAACTCGGCTTCAGCTCGCTTTACCTGCGTTACAACACCGGTTTGCACATCTCCGAGAACGGCCGCCGCCTGGCCGCCCTGCTCGAGGAGCTGGCCCGAAACTGGCCGGTGGAGATCGGCGAGATCGTGCTGATCGGCCACTCCATGGGTGGCCTGGTGTCTCGCAGCGCCTGCCACTACGGCGCCCGGGACGGTTGGGTGCAGCGGGTCCGCCACGTGTTCACGCTCGGCGCTCCGCACCGCGGCGCCACGCTCGAGCAGGCGGCCAATGTGGCCTGCTCGGCGCTGTCGGCGCTGCCCGAGACGCGGCCGTTCGCCCGGCCGCTGAAGATCCGCAGCGCCGGGATCAAGGACCTGCGCTACGGCTACCTGATCGACGAGGACTGGCTCGACCACGATCCTGACGCGTTTTTGCGCAACACCGGCCGCGAGCTCCCGTTCCTGGACAGCGCCAACCACTACTTCGTCTGCGCCACAGTCTCGCGCGATGCCGACGCGCCCCTCTCGCGGCTGGTCGGCGACCTGCTGGTGCTGAGGTCAAGCGCCTGGTCGCACGGAAACCGCCAGGAACGTATGCGGTTCCCTGTCGGCCAGTACAGCCACGTCGGCGGCGCGACTCACTTCGACCTGCTCAACCACCCCGCGATCTACGAGCAGATCAAGCGCTGGCTGCAGGCCGGGCGCCGCGGCGAGCTGCCCGCCGGCACCGTGACGGTTCGGTAGCCACCCCGCTGGGAAGGCTAGTCACAGGAACCCGACGGGAGGTGAGCACCGATGCGGCAGCTGACGAGTCTCGACGCGCAGTTCTTGGCGCTCGAAACGCCTCGAGCCTGGGGCCATGTGAGCGGCCTGGCGATCTACGACCCCAGCTCGGCGCCGGGTGGCTCTCTGACCCAGGAGGACATCTGCCGCCTGGTCGGCGAACGGATCCATCTGCTGCCTCCGTTCACGCAGAAGCTCGTCTCGATCCCGTTTGGACTCGATCACCCCTACTGGGCCGACGATCCCGACTTCGACCTGGACTTCCACATCCGGGAGATCGGGTTGGCCCCGCCCGGCACCGATCGCCAGTTGGCCGAGCAGGTGGCCAGGATCGTGGCCCGTCCCCTGGACCGGGCCCGCCCGCTGTGGGAGCTCTACCTGATCCGGGGGCTCGAGGGTGGGCGCGACGCGCTGCTGACGAAGGTCCACCACTCCGCCGTCGACGGAGTCTCGGGCAACGAGATCTTGAGTGTGATGCTCGACCTGCACCCCGAGGGCCGCGAGATCGATCCGCCCGCACAGCCCCGGGGCGGCCAGCGCGCACCGGGCGAGCTTTCGCTGGTCGGCCGGGGCCTGCTCGGTCTGCCCCGCCATTCGATGCGCGTGGTGAGCGCGGTTCCCACGGCGCTGGCCAACCTCGACGCGCTGCCGGTGGTGTCGAGCATCCCCGGGACGCGCTGGGTTCGCCGTGTGGCCCACCGGGTGGCCGGCGCGCTGCCGGGGCCGCTCGGCGAGGGGGACCTCCTCGAAGCGCCCAAGGTCCAGGCGCCGCGGACGCGCTTCAACGGACCGATCTCGGCGCACCGGCGACTCGCCTTCGGCTCGCTGCCGCTGGACACCGTCAAGGCGGTCAAGAACGAGCTCGGGGTCACGGTCAACGATGTCGTGGTGGCGCTGTGCGCCTCGATGCTGCGGGCCTGGTTTGAGGAGCGCGGGGAGCTGCCCGATCAGCCGCTGGTGGCGATGATCCCGGTCTCGGTGCGGACCGAGGCCGAGCAGGGCACCTACGGCAACCGGATCTCGGCGATGTTCGTCCCCATCCCCACCGACGAGCCCGATGCGCGCCGGCGGATCGAGCGGGCCCACGAGGTTCTGCTCGTGGCCAAAGAGCGCCACAAGGCAATCCCGGCCGAGCTGATGCAGGACGCCACCCAGTTCGTCCCCCCGGCGCTGATGAGCAGCGCCTCGCGGGTCACCACCGGGTTGCTGGCGCGCTCGCCGCTGCCCCCGGCGGTCAACCTCGTCATCTCCAACGTCCCGGGTCCGCGCGAATCGCTGTACTGCGCGGGTGCCCACCTGATGGCCTACTACCCCGTGTCGACGATCATCGACGGTGCCGGGCTGAACGTCACCGTGATGAGCTACCGCGACCACCTCGACGTCGGGATCATCGCCGACCGTGAGCAGCTTGACGACGCCTGGCCGATGGTCGACGGGATGCGCGCCGCGCTGGAGGAATTCCACGGCCTGCTGCGCTCTGACGTCGCGGCGGCGGTTTCACCGCCGGTGCTGGTCTCGCCGTGACCCGGCGGCGGTTGTCACCGTCCGTGCTCGTCTCGCCCTGAACCGGCGGACGGATCAGCGGCCGTAGCGCTCGCGGCCCAGTACCAGCTGCTCGGGCAGCGCGGTCCGCGGCGGCGGTGACGGATCGGCGAGGACCGAGACGGTCTCGGCGACGCTGACGGTCACGGTGCAGATCTCACCGTCGCGATCGACCTGGACCTGCTCGCCGTCGTTGGAGGCCACCGAGCCATCCATCCCCGGCTCGATCCCGGCCTCCTTGAGGTAGTGCAACAGATCCTCGGCCTCGTTCTCGAGCCGGAGGATCGTCACCGCGGCACCGACCTCGCAGTCGGCCAGGGGGACGCCGTCGATCCGCTCGCCGACCCGGATCGGATGGCCGTGCGGGCACGTCTTGGCGTCGCCGACCGAGGCCCGGACGTAGGCCTCAAACCGCGGCGTCATCGCGTGCTCGAGCTTCTCGGCCTCCTCGTGGACGTCATCCCAGGGAACCCCCACCACGTCGGTCAAGAACCGCTCGATCATCCGGTGGCGGCCGACGATCTTCTCAGCGTGCCCGCGGCCGGAGGGGGTGAATTCGATCCCCCGCCCCGAGGCCCGGACGATGTAGCCGTCGCGCTCGAGCCGGCCCAGCATCTCGTGCACGGTGGGGGCCGAGAGCTGCATGGCCCGAGACAGGTTGGCCCCGGTCATCGGAAACCCGGCCTCGAACAGCCAGAACAGCGACTCGAGGTACTCCTGCTCGGCGGCGGTGGCCTGGTCGGCTGCCATGTCTCGATCCTAGCGGCCGGCCGCGCCCGTTCTGGGGGCCCGAGCATCGCGCCGCGACCCCGGGCCGGGCGCCTCAGGGGCTACCATCGGCCACCGTGACGCTGCCCCTCAAGCCCCCGGTCGCCCCTCAGCTCGCCCGCTCGGGCAAGGAGCTCCCGCTCGGCGAGCAGTGGTCCTACGAGCCGAAGTTCGACGGCTTCAGGGCGATCGCATTCGTCGACGGAGACGACGTCCTGCTGCAGTCACGGGGCTCAAAGCCGCTCGGGCGCTACTTTCCCGAGCTGTCGTTTCCCGGCGGGCGCTACGTGATCGACGGCGAGATCGTGATCGATGGCGACGGCGGCCGACAGGACTTCGGGGCGCTCCAGCAGCGCATCCATCCCGCCGCCTCGCGAATCGCCATGCTGGCCGAGCAGACGCCCGCTCACTACGTTGCCTTCGACCTGCTGGCCCGCGAGGATGAGTCGCTGCTGGAGCTGCCGTTCGCCGAGCGCCGGGCCGCGCTGGAGACGCTGTCGGCCAACGGGATCGAGCTGACCCCGCTGACCCGCGAACCGGCCGAGACCGAACCCTGGTTCGCCGGTGGCGAGGGGGTCGTGGCCAAGGATCTGCACGGCCCCTACCGGCCCGGCGAGCGCAAGGGGATGGTCAAGGTAAAGCGCGTGCGGACGATCGACGCCGTGGTGGTCGGCTATCGGCCCGGGAAGGAGCCCGGGACGGTGGGCTCGCTGATCCTGGGCCTGTACGGCGGCGACGACAGGCTGCATGTCGTCGGGCACTCCTCGGGTCTGCGAGCGGCCGAGAAGCGGGCGCTGGTCGGCAAGCTGGAGCCGTATGAGACCGGGGAGCGCGGCCACGGTGACGCCAGTCGGTGGAAGAGCGAGAAGGACCTCGAGTGGATCTCATTGCGGCCCGAGCTGGTTGTCGAGGTGACGTTCGACCACGTCAGCGAGGGGCGCATCCGGCACGGAACCCGCATCCTGCGCTGGCGCCAGGACAAGCCGCCGCACGAGTGCCGGCTGGAGCAGATGCAGTCTTGAGGCGGCGCTAGCCGGATTCCTTGCGCGCCCGGCTCGGCGCGACGCGCTTGGGCTCGCCGCGCTGCTTGCGGAAGTGCGGGGGCCAGGGGGCATCCTCCAGGCCGGCCTCCTCGTCGCGCCGGGCGAGGTCGAGCAGCGCGTCGAGCGAACCGGCGTGGTCGTCGATGTTGGCGCTGGGGTCGCCGTGCTCGGCCACCCGTGCCGGGACCGTGTCGATCCGCAAAAGCTCCGGTTCGACGTCGGCGACCTCGTCCCAGCGCAGCGGCGTCGACACCCGGGCATCGGGGGTGGGGCGCACGCTGTAGGCGGAGGCGACGGTGCGGTCGCGCATGTTCTGGTTGTAGTCGACGAATACGCCGTGGCGCTCCTCCTTCCACCACTTGCTGCTGGCGAGCTCCGGCGCTCGCCGCTCGACCTCGCGCGCCAGCGCAACGGCGGCGCGGCGGACCTCCACGAAGTCACGCTCGGGTCGCAGGCGGACGTTGATGTGGATCCCCCGCGAGCCGCTTGTCTTCGGAAATCCGGTCAGCCCGTGGTCGTCGAGGACCCGTCGCACGACGAGTGCCGTCTGGCGCACGTCGTCCCAGCTGGCCTCGGGGGTAGGGTCCAGGTCGACCCGGAGCTCGTCGGGATGGTCGAGGTCGGGGACTCGGACCTGCCACGGGTTCCAGTCGATCACCCCGAGGTTGACCCCCCAAACGAGGTGGGCGGCGTCGTTGGGCAAAAGCTCGCGGGCCGGGCGGCCACTGGGGAACTGGACGGTCGTCGTCTGTAGCCACTCCGGCGCCGAGTCAGGAATCCGCTTCTGAAAGAACGGTGGCTCGGCGGCACCGTTGACGAACCGCTTGAGGTGGGTGGGTCGGTCACGGAGATGGTTGATGACCGGCTCGGCCAGCTGCAGATAGAAGTTGACCAGGTCCAGCTTCGTGATCCCCGGCTCGGCGAAGAAGATCTTCTTCGGGTTGGAGATCCGAACCTCGATCCCCGCCGCCTCAATCGTCGCGTAGTCCGCCATCGCGGGCACAGGATGACGGCTGGGCGGGCAGATCGCCAGCCTGACCTCGATCGTGGGACGCGCCTACCGCGGGCACGGCGGCATACTGCCCCGGTGAGCTCGATCGCCGGCGTTCCCCGAACTGTGCTCGTGGCCCCGGACTCGTTCAAGGGCACGTTCTCGGCGCACGAGGTGGCCGCCGCGGTCGGCGCCGGCTTGGAGGGCGCGGGGTGGCCGGTGGACCTGTGCCCGGTGGCCGACGGAGGAGAGGGAACGCGTGCCGCGCTGACCGAGGCGCTGGGCGGCGATCCGGTGTCGGTGAAGGTGTCGGATCCGCTGGGCCGGGCGATCGAGGCCGAGTTCACCCTCACCGGCTCGGTGGCCATAGTCGAGACGGCGGCGGCGAGCGGCCTTGGCCTGGTGGCGCCCGGCCAACGTGACGCCACGGCCGCCAGCACGGCTGGGACCGGCGAGCTGATCGTGGCCGCCGTGCAGGCCGGGGCCCGCACCGTTTACCTGGGGGTGGGGGGCAGTGCCACCACCGACGGCGGGGCGGGAGCGATCCGGGCGATCAACCGCGGCGGCGGCCTCGGCGGCGCCGAGCTGGTGGTCCTCTGCGACGTGCGGACGCCGTTCGAGGATGCGGCGCGCGTGTTCGCGCCCCAAAAGGGCGCCGGCAAGAGCGAGGTGCGGCGCCTCACCGCCCGCCTCGGCGCGATGGCGCGGCGTCTGCCCCGCGATCCGCGGGGGGTGGCGATGACCGGCGCGGCCGGCGGCCTTTCGGGCGGGCTGTGGGCGCAGTTCGCCGCCCAGCTCGTGCCCGGGGCGGCGTTCGTACTCGACGCGATCGGCTTCGACGCCCGGATGCGGTCGGCCCGCGCGGTGGTCACCGGGGAGGGCAAGCTGGATCGCCAGAGCCTGGCCGGCAAAGCCGTCTCCGAGGTGGCCACTCGCGCCCGCCAGGCCGGGGTGCCCTGTCACGCCATCGTCGGCACCCGCCGGCTGGGGACGTTCGGGCCGCGGATGCTCGATCTCGACACGGTGTTCGAGGCCTCCACGCTCCAGGAGCTCCAAGCGGCCGGAGCGCGCCTCGCAGCGCTGCTGCGGCAGGCTGCCTCGACGCCGGTCTAGTGGCGGAATGCGGCCGGAGGACCGTCGCCGACGTGCGGCAGCGGCTCGGTCAGCCCCTCGAGCAACTCGGTCTGCTTGGTCATGAAGTCGATCAGCTGGTCGGCCATCTCCTCGTGCATCCCGGCTCGGACCACGATTCGCAGCACGCTGAGGTCCTGGCGGTTCTCGGGGAAGGTGTAGGCCGGGACCAGCCATCCGGACTCCCGCAGCCTGGCCGAGACGTCGAACACGGTGTAGTTCTCGACCTCCGGGTTCAGGGTGAACGCGAACACGGGAAGCTCGCTGCCGTCGGAGATCAGCCGGTAGGGACCCATCGCGGCGATCTGCCCGGACATGTTGGTGGCGATGCCCTGAAGGGTGCCCATCAGCTTGGTGTATCCGTCCCGGCCGAGGCTCATGAAGTTGAAGTACTGGGCCACCACCTCACTGCCGGGACGCGAGAAGTTGAGCGCGAAGGTCGGCATGTGGCCGCCGAGATAGTTGACGTCGAAGACCAGGTCGGACGGCAGCGCCTCGGCGTCGCGCCAGATGGCCCACCCCACGCCGGGATACACCAGCCCGTACTTGTGGCCCGAGGCGTTGATCGACTGAACGCGCGGGAGGCGGAAGTCCCACTCCAGATCAGGAGACAAAAACGGCGCCACGAAGCCCCCGGAGGCGGCGTCGACGTGCAGTGGCACGTGGATCCCGCGGTCCGATTCGAGCTGGTCCAGCGCGTCCGAGATCTCCTTGACCGGCTCGTAGCTGCCGTCGAAGGTGGAACCGAGAATCGCCACCACGCCGATCGTGTTCTCGTCGCACTTGGCCACCGCGCGGTCGGCGGTGAGGTGAAAGGTCTCACCTTCCATCGGCACCAGCCGCGGCTCGACCTCCCAGTAGCGACAGAACTTCTCCCAGCAGACCTGGACGTTTGAGCCCATCACCAGGTTCGGCCGGTCGGCCGGTTTGCCGGCGGCGCGCATCCGGTCGCGCCAGCGCCACTTGAGCGCCATCCCGGCCAGCATCGCGGCTTCGCTTGACCCGGTGGTCGAGCAGCCGGTCGCATTCTCGTGCTCGGGCGAGTTCCAGAGGTCGGCCAGGATGTTGACGCAGCGAGCCTCGATCTCCGCCGTCTGCGGGTACTCGTCCTTGTCGATCATGTTCTTGTCGGCGGTCTCGGCCATCAGGGCCGCCCCGGCGGTCGGCATCCAGGTGGTGACGAAGGTGGCCAGGTTGAGCCGGGCTTGGCCATCGAGCAGCAGCTCGCTCTTGATCATCTCGTAGGCAAATTCACCACCGGTGCCGACATCGGACATGCGGTCGATCGGCATCTCCGCTTCTTCCACCTTGTGAATCGGCAGGGTCAGATGCCGGTTGTGTCGCCGATCCTTCTGGCGCGCGCTGAGTGCCATCCCCGTCTCCTTGGGTCGCTCGTGGCCGGGGCACCCGGCCGGCGGAGGCCGGGCCGGACACCAGTGGTGCCGGACCGCTGCCCGCAGCCCGGTAGGGCAAGCCTAATCGGTCGCGATGATCACGTCAGAAGCTTTGATCACCGCGGTGACCTGGCCGCCTTCGGAAAGGCCGAGCTCCTCGACGGCCTCAACGGTGATCGATGCGACCAGCCGCTGGCCGGCGACATCGAGCACGACATTGGCGATCGCCTCGCCGCGGCGGATCTCCGACACGGTTCCGGTGAGCTGGTTTCGGGCGCTGAGCTTCACGTTGGCATCTCCTTGTTGGTAGGGGACGGCCCAGTAAAGCTGAGATGATCCCGGCACCAGGTCCGGGTTCGCTGTGCGATGCTCTGGCCCGCCCATGCCCGACAGCCTCACACTCGGGGAAGCCGCCGCTGCGATCGGCGTCAGCCCCGACACGCTGCGGCGCTGGGACCGCGCCGGCAAGCTGCGCACCCACCGCGACGATCGCAACCGTCGCCTGGTCTCGGTGGCCGAGGTGCGGCGGCTCAGCCGCCGGCGCCAGCAGCGTCATCGCACCGGCGCCACGCTGTCGGCGCGCAACCGCATGACCGGCACCGTGCGCTCGGTCGAGGTCGATGGCGTCATGGCGCTGGTGGAGATCGAGGCCGGGCCGTTTTTGATCACCGCGGCCGTGACCCGCGACTCGGTGGAGGAGCTCGGGCTGGCGCCGGGGGTGGAGGCCACGGCCACGGTCAAGGCGACTTCGGTGATGGTCGAGCGCCCGCACCGCTGAGCCGGTCAGAGCGGTTTTCGCTACCACTCGAGCTGTGGTCGCCGCTCGGGCGTGCCCGGTCGGGTGGTCAGTCCCAGATCGTGTCCAGGCGCGGCGGCTTGCGGAAGACCAGCCCCCGCACCTCCGGCGAGCCGGCGGGGTCGAGCCGCAGCGAGGGCAGGCGCCGCAGCAGGACGGCCAGCGCCTCTCGAGCCTCGAGCCGAGCCAGGTGAACCCCTACGCACACGTGCGGCCCCTGAGCGAAGGCCAGGTTCCCGCGGCGCCCGCGCCCCGGATCGAACTTGTCCGGGGCGGCGAACACCGCGGGATCACGGTTGGCCGCGGTGATCGAGATCCGCACCAGATCGCCGCGACGGAT
>DASXJY010000141.1:0-13507 GCA_036497115.1 Solirubrobacteraceae bacterium | reverse complement strand
GAGCCAGCAGAAAGCCCACCATCTCCAGCTCGTGCTCGGCGGCACAGCTGAGCTCGACGTCCAGGTCGTGCACGTACAGATGCTCGTCGCAGAACTGTTCGACGGTCGTCGGATGAAAGTCCGCGTTGGCAGCGAAGCTCGCCGCGTGGAGCGCGCAGATCGTTGCGGCGTCGCAATCGAGCTCCAGTGGACGCAGGCTCACTCCCGACGGCGCGCCGATCGCCTGCACAGTGCCGTCGAGCCGGCGGGACATCCTCCAGTAGCCGCCGACCGGCTGGTAACCGGCGGCGTTCAGCAGCCGTTGCGAGCTGCTGCCGGGCACCGCCCACTGCCGATGGCGCGGGCTCCCCCGCTCGCGCTCGCGCTGCTCGGCCCAGCGCAGCAGCCGGGTGCCGATCCCCCTCCCTTCGCGATCAGGGGCCACCGCCGCCATCACCCCGCGGCGGCGAACGATCGCGTACCCGACGATCTCGCCGTCCTGCACCACCACTCGCGCGTCGGCGCTCAGGTCGAGATCGACGGCCTGCCATTCGTGGCGCAGGTCCTCCAGGGTGAAGTCGGGAACCCCAAGATCGGCGACGTCACGGGCCACCAGCACGGCGAGGACGGCGGTGGCGTCTTCGAGCACGGGGGCGCGCGATCGCACGTTTGAAATCCTAAGTGTGAGAACCACCGCCAGGGCTTTAGGACTGGCGAGCAATGCCCGCCGCCGCGAAACACACCAGGATCCCGCCGCCGGTTGCTCGAGCGCGGCATCATTACTGTCGCGATGCGCCACAACCCCCACCACGCCACCGAGGAAATCGAAGTGGTCCGCCAGCTGATCCGCGACAACCCCTGGAGCACGCTGGTCAGCAGCAACCAGGGGGAGCTCGTGGCGTCGCACTACCCGGTCCTGTTAGACGAGCAGGCCGGCGATCTCACCGTGCTCACCCACGTCGGCCGACCCGACGAGCAGGTCCACGGATTCGGCGACCGGGAGATCATGCTCATCGTCCAGGGCCACCACGGCTACGTATCCCCCAGCTGGTACGCGCCCGGGGCCACCCGCGCCCCGACCTGGAACTTCACTGTCGCGCACTGCTACGGGATTCCGCAACTGCTCGACGCCGACGAGAACCTCCGCGTCTTGGGACGGCTTGTCGAGCACTTCGAGCGCCACGTCGAGCAGCCGATGCTGCTGGACCCGGAATGGGGCGCAAACCTGGCACGAGGAACGGTGGGGATCCGGCTGGCGATCGATCGCTTCGTCTGCAAGCAGAAGCTCAGTCAGGACAAGGACCCGCTCACCCAGCGGCGGGTCATGGCTGCTCTGCGCGCGCCCGGTCGGTACCGCAATCCGGAGCTCGCCGACGACATGCAGCGGGTGCTCGACGAAGATTGAAGTTCCGGCCCACTGCGCGGGGGGCCTCAGGGATCGACGAGCCCGCGCCGGATCGCATAGCGAGTCAGCTCCACGCGATCGTGCATGCCCAGCTTCTCGAGGATGTTGGTCCGGTGGCGGTCGACCGTCTTCTCGCTTATCACCAGCGTGTCGGCGATCTGCCGGGTGCTGTAGCTCTCGGCGATCAGCTTGACGATCTCCTGCTCGCGCGCGCTCAGCGGATCCTCGCGGATCGGCTGCTCGTCGCGAGCCCGGCGCAGGTAGTCACGGATCAGCGAGGTCATGGCCCCGGGATACAGGAACGCCTCGCCGCGCATGGCCGCCCGGCAGGCCTCGACCAAGTCGCGATCGGCGACGGTCTTCAGAACGTACCCCGACGCGCCGGCCTTGAGCGCCTCGTATAGGTAGCGCTCATTCTCGTGCATCGAGAGAATCAGCGTCTTCAGCTCGGGGCGGCGCCGGTGCAGCTCGGCGACGGCGTGCAGGCCGGTCATCCGCGGCATCGAAATGTCGATTATCGCCAGGTCGACCTCGGGTGCCATGGCCAGCTTGACCGCCTCGGCCCCGTCCCCCGCCTCGGCCACCACCTCGAGGTTGGGCTCGGCCTCGAGCACGAGCCGCAGCCCCCGCCTGACCAGGGCGTGATCATCGGCGAGCAGGATCCGCGTCTTGAGCGGGGTCACCATGCCGAAGCTTCCCCATCCACGGCGACCGAGAGCCTGACCTGGCAGCCGCCGTCGGGACCGCTGTCGAGCTCCAGCCCGGCACCGATCAGGGCTGCGCGCTCGCGCATCCCGCGGATCCCGGTCCCGGGTTCGCTGCCGGCCGCCAGGCCGTGGCCCCCGTCGCTGACGGTCAGCACCACGCCGGGTGGCTCGGCGCGCAGCGCCAGCTCGGCACGGTTGGCGCCGGAGTGGCGCGCGACGTTAGTCAGCGCCTCCTGAGCGACGCGATACACGACCAGCTCCGACTCGGCGTCGAGCGCCGGCAGCTCTTCGTCTATCTGCTGGCTGACCGCGACGCCGGAGCGCTGGGCGAAGCGCTCGCCGAGGACGGCCAGGGCACTGACCAGGCCCAGATCGTCAAGCGCCTCGGGCCGCAACTCCAGCGCGATCCGCCTCACATCCTCGAGGCTGGTCCTCACCGCCTCCTGGACCTCGATCAGCTCCTCGCGCAGCGGCGTCTGGAGCCGTCCCTGGATCCGGGCCAGTCCCAGCAGCACTGCCGTCAGCTCCTGTCCGACCTGATCGTGCAGCTCCTGGGCGATGCGCAGGCGCTCTGCCTCCTGCCCGGCCAGAACGCGGCCGGTGGCCTCGCGTCGCTCGGCCTCGAGCCGGGCCAGCATCTCGTTGAAGGTGAGCGCCAGCTCACCGGCCTCCGAGGTGGGCGCGGCCCCGGGCATCCGCTCCCCGGGCCGCGACAGGTCGACCCGGCGAGCCAGCGCGATCAGGGCCTCGAGGGGACGGACCACTCGCCGCAGCAGGACTAGGTTGGCCAGCACCAGCAGGGCCAAGGCAGCGATCAGGACGGCCGCCTCGTCGGCGGCAAACGAGGAGAACTTCCGCGGCGCCAGGACGAGCAGCGTCACCACCAAGGCGGCGATCAGCAACAGCGCATTGATGCCGGCTACGCGCTGAAACAGCGGCACGTACCGTCGCTGACGGGAGCGCTCCGGCACGGCCCTCAGCGCACCATGTCCAGCCGTTCCAGCTTGCGCAGCATGGTCCACAGGCGCGACTCCAGTCCGCCCCGGGAATGGCCCAGGGTGGTCGCGATGTCGTCGGGCTCGATGCCGGCCAGCAGCATCCCAAAAATCGCCTGCTCCTCGGAGTCCAATCGCCGGCGCATGCTGTCTGCCAATGATGGCGGCACCAGGGGCAATCGTGTCACGCCGCGGGAGACCTCCCGGATCCGCTCGCACAGTTCCGCGCCCAGGGCGGATTTGTTCACCAGGCCGTCGGCCTCGGCGACGACACAGGCGGCGGCCAAAAAGTAATCCGAGAACGCAGAGTAGATCAGCACCGCCGGCGGCCTGGGTAGCCGCTTGAGCTTGCGACTCGCCCACAGCCCGGAGCGTCCGGACAGCTGGTAGTCGACGATCGCGACGTCGACCTCGGCGCCCTGTGCGAAGGCCACCGCGGCCTCCGCGCTGGGGACCGCGTCGAGGACCTCGAAGTCGTCCTCGTCGGCCAGCAGCTGGCACAGCCCGACTCGGATTGCCGGATGGTCGTCGACCAGCAGGCAGCGGATCGGGGTCAGCGTCGGGCTGTCGGACGGGCCCGGAGCCGACCGCTGCCGGACGGGCCCTGGCATCAACTGATTCACGGGGACCTCCTTGGGGATGCATTCCCAACAGACTGAAGCCGGAGGCCCGGCCCGCCAATGGGGTCGGCCCCCCATCCTGGCGGCGGGCGGGCCTCCGGCGGCCCCCAGTCCCGTCCTCACGACTTCCAGCGGCGCATGCCTGCGCGGCCCGGATGAAGTCGTGCGCTTGGACAAGCAAACCGGTCGCGGCCACGCCTGACCATGGGGTCAGGACCCCATTTCCGGTCAACCTGATCCAGGCTCGCCGGAGCGAGCGCTGCTGAAGCAGCCCTGCCGAGGCCTATGATGCGCACGCATGCACCTACGCGAGTGTGCCCTCCGATCCGGCTGCGCTCCTGACGCCGTTACCTGCTCATAGCATTCGGCCGCCGGCATCCCCGGCGGCTCCGGAGCGCATGGGGGTGTTGCTGATCGAGGACGACGACGACGACGCTCTGATCGTCGAAGACCTGCTCGATGACAGCTCGCTTGACGCTCTTCTGCTCCGGGAGCGCACCTTGCAGGAGGGCCTGCGGGCGCTGCCGGGCAGCGTCGACTGCGTACTGCTCGATCTTGGCCTGCCGGACGGCGCCGGGGTCGAGACGGTCAGCCGGGTGCGGACGGCGGCACCCTGGATTGCCGTGATCGTCCTGACCGGCCTCGACGACGAGGCGGCCGGCGAGGCCGCGCTGCGACAGGGCGCCCAGGACTACCTCGTCAAGGGCAAGGTCGACGGCAACCTGCTGTCGCGGGCGATTCGCTACGCCGTCGGTCGCCGCCACGCCGAAGACGTCTATCAGCAGCTGCGTGTGGCTGAGATCCGCGCCGACGAGAACTCCCGCCTCGAGCGCGGACTGGTTCCCCACCCGATCATCACCGACCCGTCGGTCTGGATCGCCTCCAGCTATCTGCCGGGCCGGCGCCGGGCGCTGCTCGGAGGCGACTTCTTCGATGCTGTCGAGACCGCCGACGGCTGCCTTCACCTGATCGTCGGAGACGTCTCCGGTCGCGGTCCCGACGAGGCCGCGCTCGGGGCCGGGCTCCGCATCGCCTGGCGGGCGCTGACCCTGTCGGGCGCCGAGGGCGATGTGGTGCTCCAAACCCTGCAGCGGATCATCGAGCACGAGCGCCAGGACCCGGGAATTTTCGCCACTCTGTGCACGCTGGAGGTCAAGTTGGACAGCCGGATACTGTCCATGCGGCGCGCCGGTCACCCCGCCCCGGTGCTGATCGACGGCGGCTCGATCACCAGCCTGCCGATCGACCACGGCGGGCCGCCGATAGGGATGTTCACCGGCTCGGAGTGGCCCCAGTCCCAGTTCCCGCTTCCCCCCGACTGGTCGATCCTGCTCTACACCGACGGGATCATCGAGGGTGGGGACGGAGGCTCGGGACGGCTCGGCGAAAACGGCCTCAGCCAGCTAATCGGCGACTTCGTCAGCAACGAGCCACGATGGCGCCAGCGCCCGCATGATCTTCTGCGCCATCTCACCGCCCGCACCACCGAGCTCAACGGCGAGGAGCTCAGTGACGACGTGGCGATGATCCTGGCCGGGCCCCAGGACGGCAGCGCGCCGAGCTAGACCCGCCCGGAGCCAGGGGCGAGGTCAGCGCCGGGCTCGTCGCCACGGGTGGCGGCCGTGCGCCAACATGGGCCCGTGTCCTCGGCCTGCGCCGATCCCCGCCATGGGTACGCCCAGCTGCTGCGCAGACCTCGCTACCCCGGGTTTGTGCTCACCGTGTCGCTTTCGCGCACCTGCTCGACGATGTTCAACACCGCCGGAGTGCTCCTGGTCCTGGCTCGGACCGGCAGCGCCGCGCTGGCCGGCGCCACCGCCGCCGCGGCGGTGCTGCCCGGCGCCGTCAGCGGACCGTTTCTGGGGGCCTGGCTCGACGTGGCCCGGCGCCGCCGGATCCTGATCGTCTTCGACCAGCTCCTGAGCGCGGCTGCGCTGGTGGCGATCGTCGCCCTCGCCGGGCACGCCCCGGCCTGGACGCTGCTGGCGGTGGCGTTCATGTACAGCGTCACCCGCCCGCTCAGCATGGGGAGCTTCTTCAGCGCGCTGGCCGAGATCGCCGGGCCCGAGCTGCTTGATCGAGCCAGCTCGGTCGAGGCCACGAGCATCAATCTGTCGTTCGTGGTCGGTCCCGCGCTGGCCGGCGCTCTGGCCGGCACGGCCGGTCCCGCCACCGCCGTCGAAACTCAGGCCGCGGTCACCCTGATCGTCGCGCTGCTGGTCGCGATCAACCCGGCATTCGAGGCGCGGCCCCCCGAGCGAGCCCGCAGCGCATCCCAGGCCATCCGGATCGGGCTGCGGTCGCTGACCGGCGACCCGGTGCTCCGGGCCACGGGTGGCGCCGCCACGCTGGCGGCGTTCGGCTGGGGCTTGATGACGGTCGCCTTTCCGCTCTACGCCGCCCGCCTGCTGCACGCCGGCGCTCATGCCGGAGGCTATCTGTGGGCGGCGATGGCGCTGGGATCGACCCTTGGGACGTTCCTGCTCGCCGGTCGGCCGTCGCTGCGGCGGATCGGCCTCTCCTACGGAGTGCTCGGGTTATCCGCCCTGCTGTGGCCCCTCGCCCAGACGCTGGCGCTCGGGATCCTGCTGATCGGGGTGACCGGGTTTCTCGAGGGCCCCGCCTACTCGGGGACGATCGCCCTGCGCCAGCGCCGCGCTCCGGCGGCGGTGCGCGCCCAGGTGATGACCACGCTGACCAGCGTCGCGCTGGTCGCCTCGGCCGCCGGCGCGGCGACCAGCGGGGCGATCGATCGCCCCGTCCCCGCGATCGTCGCCTTCACGGTGATCAACGGGTTGGCGGCGTTCACCGCCCTGCGAGGCAGAATGGTCAGCCATGGATCGGACTGAGCCCGCACCGATCGCGGACCTGGCCGCCCCCGGCTCAGGCTGGCGCAAGCGGTGGGAATCCCCCCTGGCGTGGCTGCGCGAGCACGATCGTGGCTTCAGCGCGCTGCGGCGAGCGACCCGGACGGCAATCGTGATGCCGCTGATGTTCGCCCTCGGAGACAAGGTGATCGGCAATCCGGCGGTGGCCACGTTCGCCGCCTTCGGCTCGTTCGCGATGCTGCTGCTGGTCGACTTCCAGGGACCGATCGTGGAGCGCCTCCAGGCCCAGACGGCCCTGGCCGTGGTCTGCTGCGCGTGGATCTGCCTGGGGACGCTGGCCTCTCGAACGACCTGGCTGGCCGCGGTGGCGATGGCCCTGGTGGGTTTCGCGGTGCTGTTCGCCGGTGTGATCAGCTCCACGCTCGCCGGCGCCACGACCTCGCTGCTGCTGGCCTTCATCCTGCCGGTGTCGCTGCCGGGGCCGATCTCCTCGATCCCCGATCGCGTCGCCGGCTGGGGGCTGGCCGCGATCGCCAGCCTGATCGCGATCTCAGTGCTGTGGCCGGCGCCGGCTCAGGCCCCGGTGCGGGGAGCGGCGATCGCCGCCTGCCGAGCCTTGGCGGCGCGGCTGCGAGCCGAGATCTCCTACGTGATGGGGGGCTATGCCCCCGCCGACGAGGACGATCACGCCGCCGCTGTCGCCGCCGCCGACCAGGCGATCGAGTCGCTGCATCAGGTCTTCTTCGCCACCCCGTACCGGCCGACCGGGTTGACGACGGCCGCCCGCGCGGTGGTCCGCCTGGTCGACGAGCTGCAGTGGCTAAACCGGGTCGTCCTGCGTTCGGCGCCGCGAAGGCATCACGCGCCGAATCCCCGCGCCATGGCGGTCAAGACGGCCGCGGCGTCGGTGCTTGACTCGGTGGCCAAGCTGCTCGACAGCCCTGGGGGTGGCGTCGATGACCTGGACGCGGCCGTGGGCGCTCTGGACGCGGCCCTGGCCGAGCTCGAACGGTCCACCACCATGGATCTCCCGGCGCGCGCCTGGAAGACGTGTCAGCCCCAGGACGACCGCGCCCGCGCCGTCGTCTCCGCCCTGGACCCGAGCTTCCGCGCCCAGGAGCTGAGCTTCATCGTCTCTCAGATCGCGCAGAACAGCGAGTACGCAGCGGCGGCCGAGCGCCGCAGCTTCATGCAGCGGTGGCTGGGCCGCCAGCCCTCGGGGTTCACCGGCCTTCTGCAGACGGCCGGCCAGCGCGCCAGCGCGCACGTGGAGCGAAACTCGGTTTGGCTCCACAACAGCCTGCGTGGCGCCGCGGCGCTGGCGCTGTCGGTGCTGGTGGCCGACCTCACCGGCGTCGAGCACGGGTTCTGGGTCGTCTTCGGCACGCTGTCGGTGCTTCGCTCCAACGCCCTCAGCACCGGCCAGAACATCGTGCGCGCGCTGATCGGGACCACCGCCGGGTTCATCGTCGGCGGAGCGCTGGTCTACGTGATCGGCACCAACACCGCGGTGCTCTGGATCCTGCTTCCGTTCGTGGTCTTCCTGGCCGGCCTGGCACCGGCCGCGGTGTCGTTCCTCGCCGGTCAGGCGGCGTTCACGCTGACGCTGTTGATCCTGTTCAACATCCTGCAACCCGCGGGGTTGAAGGTGGGACTGGTGAGGATCGAGGACATCGCCCTGGGAAGCGCGGTCAGCCTGGCCGTGGGGCTGCTGTTCTGGCCGCGCGGCGCGGCCGGACGGCTCGGTCAGGCGCTGTCCGATGCCTACCTGGACGTCGCCAACTACCTGTCCAGCGCAGTCGAGTACGGGACGGGGCGTTGTGACCCCGGCGGCCCGAGGCCGGCGCTGCCCACCGCGCAGGCTGTCCGGGCCGCGGCGGCGTCCCGGCGGCTTGACGACACCTTCCGCGGCTACCTGTCAGAGCGCGGGGCCAAGCCGATCCCGCTGGCCGAGGTGACGACGCTGGTCAACGGAATCTCCGGCCTGCGCCTCGGGGCGGACGCGCTGATCGAGCTGTGGCAGAGCGACGAGCGCGACGGCGGCGACCGGGCCGTCGCCCGGGCCCAGCTGCTGGCCACCAGCGGGGTGATGACGGGATGGTATGACCGCTTCGCCCTCAGCCTGGTGGGACGGGGCAGCGTGCCGGACCCCCTGGGGCCGGATCCAGCCGCCGACGATCGTCTGGTCGAGTCGGTCGGCCGCGACCTCCGGGGCCAGGACGGAGCGGCCACGCCCACCGGCGTGCGGGTGATCTGGACCAGCGATCACCTCGACGCGGTCCGGCGGCTGCAGGGGGCGCTGGTCGCCCCGGCGCGGGCCGCGGTCGCGCAGCACGCGCTGGTCTGACGCGGTCAGGCGCGGGCGCCTCCGAGTGAGGGTCACCCGCGGGCGCCTCCGAGTGAGGGTCACCCGCGGGCGCCTCCGAGTGAGGGTCACGCGCGCGACTCACCGGCCGAGGGTCCGTCGATTTGCTGCCATATTGGCCGAAGATCCGCGGACCCCCGGTCCCCGGCAGCGGCTCGGGCAGCGGCTCGGGGGGCCCGGGGCCGCCCGCGGACCGGCGAGAACCACCAGCGCGGCCGTCAGCGCGGAAGCAGCAGAAGGTCGACGGTGCTCAGAACCGGCACGAAGCCCAGCCTCATGTAGAGCTCCTTGGGGCGGTCGTCGGCGTCGGCGCAGATCCACAGGTGCTCGACCCCGTCGGCGGCGGCGATCGCGGCCTGGGTCAGCGCGGTCCCGCGGCCGGCACCGCGGAAGGCGGGCAGGACGTAGACCGCGCCGATCTCGACCCCATCGGCGCCGGGGTCCAAGGCAGAGAATCCGACCGACTCGCCGTCGGCGACGACCTCCAGCACCCGCGTCCCCCGGGCCAGGGCCACCTCGCGGGCCTGGGCGTGAAACTCGGGCTCCTCCAAGCCCGGGAAATCCTCGCGGTGCCAGGCCAGCCGCAACTCGGCCGCGGCGTCGTAGGAGGCCTCCCTGACCTCCGGGAGCTCAGGGCCCTCAGGTCCCCCGGGACCCTGCCGCGGGCCCGCGTGATGCATCCAGATCAGCCGCGTCACCCTCCAGCCGGCAGCGTTGAAGTCGGCCAGCAGCGGCTCGGCGGCCGGGGCGACCTCGAAGCTGATCGTGCGGTGCTCGAGCCCGCTCAGCGCCTGATCGGCGAACGCCATCAGCTCGGCGGCGCTGATCCCGGGGTCATCCTCGACCCGGACGAGGTTGAGGTCAAACCACCGTGGGTAGCGGCTGGCGCGCAGGACCGTCCCGTGCTCCCAGGGCTCGATCCGGTCACATACCGATTCGCGCGACTGCCGGGTCCAGGCCAGCGCTCGGGCCGTCAATACTGGGTCGGCGGGCAGCGACGGGGCCATCGCAGCAAGAGGCTAATGCGCTCCAGGCCTTAGGGTTCTGCCGTGGACCAACGAGAGGGATTTGCCGACCTGGGGGAAGTGCGGCTGCACTACGTGGAGGCGGGCGATGGGCCGCTGGTCGTCCTTCTGCACGGGTTTCCGGAGTTCTGGTACAGCTGGCGTGCCCAGATCCCGGCCTTGGCGGCGGCCGGATTTCGCGTCGTGGCCCCGGACATGCGGGGATACAACCTCTCCTCGCGCCCGCCTGGCGTGGCCGCCTACACGGGCGACAAGCTGGCCGCGGACGTCCGTGACCTGATCCACGAGCGCGGCGAGCGATCGGCGCTGCTGGTCGGTCACGACTGGGGCGGGGCGGTGGCCTGGACGGCCGCGATGAATCACCCTGACGCCATCGCCCGGCTGGCGGTGCTCAACCTCCCCCATCCGCGGCGGTTAATGCACGGCCTGCGCGACCCGCGTCAGCTCGCGCGCTCCTGGTACATGTTCTTCTTCCAGCTGCCATGGCTGCCCGAGCGGATGGCCGGGGCTCGAAACTGGGCGGCCCTGCGCCGGGGCCTGGAAGCAGACACCCACCCTGGGGCATTCACCTCCGAGGACATCGCGCGCTATGTGGAGGCGTGGTCGCAGCCCGGCGCCGTGACGGCGATGCTCAACTACTACCGGGCCGCCTTCCGCCGGACGCCCTCGGCGGCTGAAGCCAGCATGCGGCCGATCCCGGCCCCCACGCTGGTGATCTTCGGCGAACGGGACCGCTACCTGCGCCACGAGCTGGCCGAGCCCTCGCCGGCCGACGTGCCGAACCTTGACCGGGTCGTGCGCATACCCGAGGCATCGCACTTCGTGCAAAACGACGCTCCCGATCGGGTCAACCAACTGCTGATCGATTTCTTCTCGCCGGCGCTCGGCCGCTGAACCGCTCTGGGCCGGCGGCTGAGGCGCACACGCGCCCCCGGCGCCCGGTTCAGGCCGTCGTTCCCCCCGACGGCTCAGGCGAGGCCGGCGCGGAACCCCGGCGGCCGTCCTAGACTCAGAGACCATGGCTCGCGGTTTTGTCATCAAGTCCCTCGGCGCTGCTGCCGGGCACGTGCCCGGCCTGCGGCGAGTGCCGGTGCTGAAGCTTCTCGCCGTGGCCGAGGTCGGGCTCTTGGCCCGCGACCATCTGCTGCGGCTGTCGCCCCGCGAGCGGCGGCGGCTGTTGGAGCTGGTGCGCAAGGGGCGCGGGCGCGCCAGCGCCCTGACGCCTTCCGAGCGCGACGAGCTCGGCGGGCTGGTGGCAAAGATCGAGCCCCGTCTGCTGGTCGGCAAGGCCGCCGACCGGCTGTCACCGGTGCCGCTGCCGCGGCGGATGGTCAGGGGCGCTCGCTAGCCACCCGGCGGGAGGGCCGGGACACGGCCCGGGCGGCGTCGGTGCCGGCCAAGAAGCGAGCGGCGAGAGCTCCCGCCACCAGGTACAGGAGTCCCTGTGCGTTGAGCAGCGTCATCAATCCAAGCTGCGGGGTCAGGATGCCCGCGGCGAGCATCCCGATCGCCTGGCCGGCGCTGCTGACCATCCCCAAGGCCCCGAAGATCCGGCCCCGGCTCCCGTCGGGCACGGCTAGCTGGAACAGGCTCACCAGCCCGGTTTCGAGCACTACCCCGGGCGCGCCGGCCAGGACGAACAGCCCGGCGTAGAGCGCCGGGGCGGTCGTGACCGCGGAGCCGTTCCAGATCATCAGATCGGCCGCGCCGAACGCCAACGCCGCGGCCGCGATCAGCGCTCCCGGAGCCCATGGGCGGGCCATCACCGACAGCGCCAGCCCGCCGCCGATGGCCCCGATCGCCTGGACGCCTCGCAGCAGGCCGATCTCACCCGAGCCGCCGTGCAGCCGGCGGGCCACGAACAGGATGAACAGCACGACGAAGATTCCCTGGGCGATCTCGGCTATGAACGCCACCAATAGACCGGCTCGGACGCGGGCGTCGGCGAGCAGCGAGCGCAGTGGCCACCCAGATCGATGCCGCCGAGCGGACGCGGCGGGGTCGCGCGGCGGCCCGGTCCCCTCGGATGCAGCGGCGGCGGGCCAGGGCGGAAGGCGCCAGATCAGCCCGGCCGCGACCAGGAAGCTCAACGCGTCGGCGATGACAATCGTCTTCAGATCGCCGGCCGCCAGCAGCAGGCCGCCCAGCGGACCGCCGGCCAGCCGGCCCAGGGCGCCGTTGAGGGCGATCAACGAGTTGGCCGAGACCAGCTGGCTCGGCGCCAGCAGCGTCGGGAGCAGTGCGTTCTTGGCCGGCTCGAAGATCGTCGCGAGCGACGCCTGGGCGACGATCACCGCGTAGAGGATCGGAAGCTGGGCCCGGCTGTGGACAGCCAGCAGCGGCGCCAGGGCGAGCGCCTGCAGGACGGTGATCGTGAGCATCAGCCGGCGGCGATCCAGACGGTCGGCGAGCCGTCCGGCCAGCGGAGCCAGGACCACGGCCGGCGCCAGCTCGGCGATGAAGGCACCGGAGGTTCCCAGTGCCGATCCGGTCAAGCCGTATACGACGATCGGCAGCGCGATCAGCAGCATCCAGTCGCCGGCGTCCGAGACCAGCCCGGCGAGCCACAGCGAGCGAAACTCGGGCTGTCTCAGGGCTGCCGGGGGCTCCACGGAGATCCCGTCCGAGGGAACGCGAACAGAGTCAGATGGACCAGCTCGGCACCCTCCGGTGGCTGCTTGCGGGTGGCGGCAATCAACGGCCGGATCAGCGCATCGAGCCGTTCGCCAAGCTCGCGCAGCTCCTCCGGTGAGACCCGCAGCGTGTAGCCGGCGTATTGATCGGCCTCCTGCCACTGCACCGCGACCTCGTCGCGGTGGCTCAGGTAGTCACGCAACAGGCGCTGGTCCAGGGCCACCGACGCCGCCAGCAGCTCGGCCGTGCCCTGCGCCTCGGCGGTGTCTGGTTCAAGGCCCGCCTCGGCGGTGCGAAACCCGGTGACCGTGGCCCGCCACGGCCGCTGCCGGCCGTCGGCGGAACTGACCGGCTCGACGAGCCCGTGCTTGGCCAGGGCGCGCAGGTGATAGCTCGAGTTAGAAGGCGTGTCCCCCACCGCCCGGGCGCAGACCGACGCCGTGGCCGGGCCGTCGGACATCAGGTAGCTGAGGAGATCGAGCCGCACCGGGTGCGCGAGCGCCTCGAGCACCTTGGGGTCGGTGACCAGCGGCCGGTTCTCAACCGTCCTGGGTGATGGCGTGTGCTTCTCAGCCATCGCCGCTCCTTTCTGAAAGAGTCTTTCAGACCGTTCTAGCAGCCGGCGGAGAGATCTGCAAGGCTCTTTCAGACCTGTGAGGGGCTCTCGGAGGTTTGCGGTTCACCCGCGGCCGAGGCGGCTCGGCCGCGTCGGGTCATCTGCGAGGGCTTCTGGGAGCTGGTCGCGGAGCAGAGCGCAGAGCGCCGCCCGGACGCGCCGGTCAAGCAGCGATGCGAGCGCGTCCGGCGGGGGACGCGGTGGGGTGGCCTACCGGTTGGCCACCCCCCGGTCCGCGTGCCACTTTTCGCCGCCCCTGCGCGTTGGTGGCTTTGCTTCCTGGTGCTGCCTGCCGTCGATGGCTGTTGGTGGCCGCCAGGGTTGGTGGGATTA
>DASXJY010000140.1:0-5467 GCA_036497115.1 Solirubrobacteraceae bacterium | reverse complement strand
CGACGAGGGACCCGAGCCCGGCGGCCAGCAGCTGATCGATCCCGCCGCGGCCCCGGCGATCTCAGAGCTCGTGCAGCGGGCGCGCGCGGCCGGGGTGGAGATCCTCACCCGCGCCGCGGCGCTGGGTTACTTCGACGGGCTGGTGCCGGTGTGGCAGGAGGACACCATGCACCAGATTCGCGCCGCGCGCCATGTGTTCGCCACCGGAACGATCGAGCAGCCGCTGGTGTTCGCCGGAAACGACCTGCCCGGAGTCATGCTGGCCGGCGGAGCGCGAAGGTTGGCCGCCCTGTACGGCGTCAGCCCGGGTCGCCGCGCAGTGATCGCGACCACCTCCGAGCGCGGCCTCGATGCCGCCGTGGCCCTGCGGGACGCCGGGGTGGAGGTCGTCGCCGTGGCCGACCTGCGGACCCGGGCCGGCGGGCTGGCCGAGGAGCTGCGGCGGGCCGGGGTCCCGGTCTTCACCGGCCACACGGTGATCGAAGCCCGGGGGCGCAAGGCGGTCTCCGAGGCGGTGATCGCGCCGGTGGCCGGGGGCGATGAGCACAAGTTCGCCTGCGACCTGGTGGTGGTCTCCGGAGGAGCGATACCGGCCAGCTCGCTGCTGCTGCAGGCCGGGGCCCAGAGTGCCTACGACGGCGCCCGCGGCCACTTCGCGCTCAGCACGATCCCCGAGACCATCTACGCCGCCGGCGAGGTGGCCGGCGCCGAAGGCGACGAGGCGGCGGCGGTCTCCGGCGAGCTGGCGGGCCGCGAGGCGGCCCACGCGCTGGGCTACGACAGCGACCAGTCGGCAGCTCGGATCACCGAGCTGCGGGCCCAGCTCGACGGCGCGCGGGCGGGCGAGGTGGCGGTCGCCCCACCGGTAAGCGGCTCGGGCCGCGGCAAGTGCTTTGCCTGCCTGTGCGAGGACGTGACCAGCAAGGACGTGCACCTTTCGATCGAGGAGGGCTATGACTCGATCGAGCTGTCCAAGCGCTACACCACCGTGACCATGGGACCGTGCCAGGGGCGGATGTGCCAGCTGCCCTCTGTCCGCCTGATGGCCCAGGAGACCGGTCAGAGCCTGACCCAGGTCGGGACCACCACGGCGCGGCCGCCCTGGGTCTCGGTGCCGATGGGAATTCTCGGCGGGCGGCCGGTGGAGCCCGCCAAGCGCTCGGCGATCCACGGCCGCCACCGCGAGCTGGGGGCCTCGGTCAAGTGGGCCGGCGACTGGCGCCGCGCCTATGACTACGGCGACCCCGAGGGCGAAGCGCTGGCGGTCAACCAGGCCGCCGGGCTGATCGACGTCTCGACGCTCGGCAAGCTGCTGGTGCGCGGCCCCGACGCGGGCGAATTTCTCGACCGTCTGTACCCGAACCGGTTCTCGAACCTCAAGCCGGGGCGGATCCGCTACGGGGTGATCAGCTCCGACGCCGGCCGGATCGTCGATGACGGCACGATCTGCCGCCTCGACGACGAGACCTTCTACGTGACCACCACGTCGAGCGGTGCCGGCGCCGTCGAGGAGTGGTTCGCGTGGTGGCTGGCCGACTGGGGCCACCGCGTCCATCTGACGGATCTGACCCAGGGGCTGGCGGCAGTCAACCTGGCGGGTCCCAAGGCGCGGGAGATCATGTCGGCGGTCACCGACCTGGACTGCTCCAACGAGGCGTTTCCGTACCTCGACGGCCAGCAGGGGACGATCGCCGGAGTGCAGTGCCTGATCCTGCGGATCGGCTTCGTCGGCGAGGTCGGCTACGAGATCCACTTCCCGGCGGCCTACGGCGAGCACCTGTGGGACGCGTTGATGAAGGCCGGCGAGCGGCACGGCCTGCGGCCCTTCGGGCTTGAGCCGCAGCGGATCCTGCGCCTGCAGAAGATGCACATCCTGGTCGGCCAGGACACCGACTCCGAGTCGACTCCGTTCGGCGCCGCGATGCCGTGGATCGTCAAGCTCGACAAGGAGCAGGACTTCATCGGCAAGTGGGCGCTGGAGCACTACGCCGACCTGACTCCGGCCACCGCCCTGGTCGGCTTCACATTGCCCAACGGCGACGTGCCGACCGAGGGCTCGGTCGTCGTCGATGCGGCCGGGACCCCGGCGGGCCAGGTCACCAGCGCCCGCCACTCGCCGGTTCTCGGCCGCACGATCGGCATGGCCTGGGTGCCCGAAGCGGTGGCCCGCGACGGCGCCCGGATCACCATCTCCGACGAGGGCCGGACGCTCGACGCCGAGATCCAGACGCGCCCCTTCTACGACCCCGAGGGGGAGGTGCTGCGCTCGTGAGCCTCGATTTCCTGTCCCCCGCCGCCACCGCCGGGGAGGGCGGCGACGGGCCGATCGCGCGCTCGCCGATGGAGCGCAGCGCCCGCGCCGCCGGCGCGCGGTTCGAGCTGCGCGACGGCTGGAACGTGGCCATCGACTACGGAGCCGGAGCCGAGCCGGAGGTCGCGGCGGCGCTGCGGACCGCAGGCTGGGCCGACAGCTCTCATCTGGCCAAGCTCGAGCTCCAGGGTGGCGCCGAGGCGCTCGAGTCCGCGGCCGGCACAGCGCTGCCGTTCGGCGCCGGCGTACGTATCGACGACGCCTGGTGGTGCCGGCTGACCGCGACGCGCGCGCTCGTGGTTGGAGGGGGGGCTTCGGTCACCCGCGAGCGGATCGGCCCGGCCGAGGGCCTCGACGTCGTGGACGTGACCTCCAACTTCGCCGCGCTGACGCTGGTCGGCCCGGCCGCGCGGGAGGTCTTTGCCCGCTTCTGCGCCCTTGACCTGCGCCCGACGGTGACGCCCGTGGCGGCCGTGCGACCGGGGTCCATCGCCCGCCAGCCGGGGATCGTCATCCGCGAGGACGCTGACCGCTACCTGTTTGCGTTCGGGTGGGCCACGGCGGAGTACATGTGGTCGGTGGTGGCCGACGCCGGCCTGCATCTGGGGGGACGGCCGATCGGCGCGCTGGCCCTGGCCCAGCTCTCAGAACGCGAGGCCGCACGTGCTTGACATCTTCCGCAAGCGCCGGATGTGGCGCCGGCGCCCGGAGCTCAAGAGCTCCTACGACGTGGTGATCGTCGGCGGTGGCTCGCACGGCCTGGCCACGGCGCACTATCTCAAAGACCACGGCATCACCGACGTGGCGGTGCTCGAGAAGCGCTACATCGGATCCGGCGCCGCCGGGCGCAACACCACGATCCTGCGCTCCAACTACAAGACGCCCGAGGGGGCGCGGTTCTACGACGCCAGCGTCAAGCTCTACGAGGGCCTCTCGCAGGACCTCAACTTCAACCTGCTGTTCTCCCAGTGCGGCCACCTGACGCTCGCACACGCCGACCGGGCGATGTTCGTGATGGCCAACCGGGCCGAGGTAAACCGGCTCAACGGGATCGACTCGCGGCTGATCTACCCCGACGAGATCAAGCGCCTGGCTCCGGCCATGCAGGTCGACAACCCCGACGCGACCTTCACGATCATGGGCGCCCTGTATCACCCCCCGGGCGGCATCATCCGCCACGACGCGGTGGTCTGGGGCCTGGCCCGCAGCGCCGACCGGGGTGGGGCCGAGATCCACCAGGACACCGAGGTGCTGGGGATGGAGCGATCCAACGGGCGCGTGACCCGGGTCAAGACCAACCGGGGCACGATCAACGCCGGTCAGGTGCTCAACTGCACCGCCGGGTGGTGCACGCTGATCAACGACATGGCCGGGGTGCCGCTGCCGATCACCACCCACATCCTCCAGGCCTGCGTGACCGAGCCAATGAAGCCGCTGCTGGACGTGGTGATCGTCTCCTCCCAGATGCACGTCTACATGAGCCAGACCGACCGGGGCGAATTCCTGATGGGGGCCGAGATCGAGCCCTGGACGACCTACCGGATGCAGGGGACGCTCAACTTCCTGCAGGACGTCTCGCGCCACGCCCTGGAGCTGTTCCCGCAGCTGGAGCGGGCGCGGATGCTGCGAAGCTGGGCCGGGCTCTGCGACCTGAGCCCCGACTACAGCCCGATCCTGGGCAAGACCGAGGTGGAGAACTTCCACGTCAGCGCCGGCTGGGGCACCTACGGGTTCAAGGCCGCGCCGATCGTCGGCAAGACACTGGCCGAGCTGGTGGCCACCGGCCGCCAGCCGGATCTGATCGCGCCGTTCGCGCTCGAGCGCTTCTACGAGGACAAGCTCGTCTCCGAGCTCGCCGCCGCCGCCGTAAGCCACTGAAAGCGAAAGACAGGACGACCATGAAGAGCAGCTTGGAGATCGCCCAGGAAGCAGTACTCGAGCCGGTCGAGACGATCGCCGCGCAGGCGGGTCTCGAGCCCGACGAGATCGAGCCCTACGGGCGCTACAAGGGCAAGATCGCCCTGTCGGTCCTGGAGCGGATGGTCGACCGGCCCGACGGCAAGCTCATCTGCGTCACCGGGATGACTCCGACCAAGGCCGGCGAGGGCAAGACGACGACCCTGGTCGGCCTGACCCAGGGGCTGGGGGTGATCGGCAAGAACCCGGTGGCCTGCCTGCGCGAGGCCTCGGTGGGGCCCGTGTTCGGGATCAAGGGCGGCGCCGCCGGCGGCGGCCTGACCCAGGTGGTGCCGATGGAGGACCTCAACCTCCACTTCACCGGCGACATCCATGCCATCGGTGCCGCCAACAACCTGCTGGCGGCGATGATCGACGCCTCGATCCTGCACGGCAACCCGCACAAGATCGATGCCCTGCGGATCGGCTGGCGGCGCGCGGTGGACATGAACGACCGGGCGCTGCGCCAGATCGCGGTGGGGCTGGGCGGCCGCGCCAACGGCTATCCCCGCGAGACCGGCTTTGACATCACGGCGGCATCCGAGGTGATGGCGATCATGGCTGTGGCCCGTGACCTTCAGGACCTCCGCAAGCGGATCGCGCGGATCACCGCCGCCTACTCGTTCGACGGCGCCAAGCCGATCACGGCCGAGGACCTCGGCGCCGCGGGGGCCATGACCGTGCTGCTCAAGGACGCGATCAAGCCCAACCTGGTCCAGACGCTCGAGGGCCAGCCGGTGCTGATGCACTGTGGCCCGTTTGCCAACATCGCCCACGGCAACAACTCGCTGATCGCCGACCTGATCGGGATGAAGCTCGGCGACTACGTGGTCACCGAGTCGGGCTTCGGCTCCGACATGGGAATGGAGAAGTTCTTCGACATCGTCTGCCGGTTCGGCAAGCTGACCCCGTCGGCGGCCGTGCTGGTCACGACGGTGCGGGCGATCAAGCACCACAGCGGGATCGCCGACGATCCGCGGATCGACCGGGCGGCCAGCCTGCAGGCGATCGAGGTCGGCTTCGCCAACGTCCGCCGGCACCTGAACACGATCAGGAACTTCGGCGTCCCGGCCGTGGTGGCGGTCAACCGGCGTCCCGGCGACACCAACGAGGAGGTCGAGCTGGTCAAGCGGCTGGCGCTCGAGGCCGGCGCGTTCGCGGCCGAGGCCAACGAGGGCTTCACCAAGGGCGGGGCCGGCG
>DASXJY010000139.1:0-23399 GCA_036497115.1 Solirubrobacteraceae bacterium | reverse complement strand
CGGCCTGGACGACTGCATTCGTCAGCCGCCGCTCGCAAGACCGGACGATCCCGTTGGCGACGAGGGGATGACGCGCCTCGGGGTGGACGAGCGAGTGCTTTTCTACGAATGCGCTCGCGGACTCCGCTATGCCGGCGCGATCTCACGCCCCGGAAGATCGCCGGGCGCCTAGTGCTTTTGCGGCAGGCTGGACCTCGGCGACGGTCTCATTGCGGACGAGGGTCCTAACATCCCGGTCTCCGCGGGCCGGGGCAAGCTTCCTTTTCCGGCTGGTTTACCAAGACGAAGGCGGGCGGGGTTCGCGAGACCTGGGCGGGGCTTCAAGCGTCCCCTGCCGGGGGCGTACTCCCAATTTGACGACGGCCCATCCGGGGCCGTCCCCAAATCGGGAGTGGATGCTCTACGGCTCCAGGCGAATCGCACGAACAAGACTTCGAACTAGCTACTTCACGTCGATGGACGTGCCGGCCAAAGCTGCGCTGAGAAGACCCTTGCGCCCACAATCGCTTCCAGAACGCTTCCATCGGCGTCAGCTACAACAACCGAGACGAACGACGCGATCCACCCAAAACCCCACCAACACAAGGCGTTCAGTGAATACCCCCAACCGGATTCGAACCGGTGATCTCCTGCGTGAAAGGCAGGCGTCCTGACCGCTAGACCATGGGGGCCCGCCCAGATGATTGTAGGTGGCGGTGGCTGGGGCTTCCGGCGCGACCACGCGCGGCGCGTGTTCGCCTCGGACTGATTGGATACCGCTCGCGATTAGCATTGCGCAGCGAGGAAAGCCGGTAGCCAGGGCTACCCGAGCCGAGAGGAGAAGCCGCGTGATCCAGCACATCGTGTTGCTGAAATGGAAAGCCGGGACCACCGAGGAGCAGATCGATGACGCGTTTGACCGGGCGCAGGCGCTCGTGAAGGAGATTCCCAGCGTCGAGCGCGTGACCCTGGGGCGCAACCGGGCCCAGGACGATCACGGCTTCAGCCACGCGCTGATCGTCAAGCTCTCGGATGACGACGCGCTGTCCGATTATCTCGAGCACCCGGTCCGCAAGCGGTATCTGACTGAGGCGCTCGGCCCGATCGAGCAGGACCGCATCGAAGTCGACGTGCCTGAGGACGCTCACCACGACCGTCCCGCCTCGGCGCGGCGGGGCTGGCAGTGGGGGGGAACGCGGCCGTCGGCCAGCGCAGCGGCGGCGGCGCTTCGTTGGGAGGAGCAGCATCCCGAGTCGTGAGCGGCAGCCCAAGGTCGGCTGGGACGACGTGCGGCGAATCGCGCTGGAGCTTCCCGAGACCAGCGAACAGCTCTCACGCGGGTTGACGCACTGGCGCGTCAGGGACAAGAGCTTCGTATGGGAGCGGCCGCTGCGCAATTCGGATCTGCAGGCGCTCGGCGACGCCGCTCCGGACGGTCCCATCCTCGGCGTTCGCGTGGAGCATCTCGGCGCCAAGGAGGCGTTGCTGGCCGACGAGCCGGACGTGTTCTTCACCACGCCACACTTCGACGGCTACCCCGCCGTGCTCGCGCGTCTGGACCGGGTCGAGCCCGGCGAACTGCGCGAACTGCTCATCGAGGCGTGGCTCAACCGGGCCCCGAAACGGCTCGCCCAAGCGTATCTAGAGGCGCATTCGTAACCCCGACGGGGCGCCGAATCGAGGTGGCGGCGACTGATGCGAATCTCTTGCCAGGCGGGGTAGTGCGCTGTAAGACTGCAGCGCCGGTCAGATCCCAACCAACAGGAGGTCCGTATGGCGGACAGCGTGTATCGCGTCACTGAAGTCGTCGGGGTCAGCAGCGAGTCTTGGGAGGCTGCGGCTCGGGCCGCCGTGCAGACCGCGGCCAAGAGCGTGCGAGAGCTTCGCATCGCCGAGGTCGTGCGCCAGGACTTGACGATCCAGGACGGCAGTGTCCTGAACTACCGAGTCCGCCTCGGCATCTCGTTCAAGTACGACCCGGGCGAGTGAGCCGCACGGTGGCGTGTGCTCGCTCTCGCCACTAGCACCTTCACCGCGTGGGATCGCCTCTCCCCCCGCGCGGCCATCCGCGGCCATCCGATTCCAGACTCGGGACCGGATGGCCGCGAACTCCGCAGTTGACTAGCTGCTCGGGACGCCGCTGCTCGGCGGAGCCGGCTGCTTGCCGGTGAATGGCTTGATCGCGCTGCTCGGGGAGGGGTCGGTGACCTGCGGGCCACCGAACAGGACGATCTTTCCGTGGCGAATCTGTCCCATCTCGGTCCCGCCATAGCCGCCGTGCTGGGAGTTCGAGTACCGGAATGACACCAGCCCAGGCCCCAGCCACTTGCTGCCGTCGTTCTCGATCGCCTTGACCAGGGCATCGCGGGTCAGGTTCTTGCCCGCGGCCTGGAGCGCCTGAACCACGGTGTACGCCGTGGCCATTCCGTACTCGACGTTTCCGTCAAACGGCGCCTTGGCGTCGTACTGGTCGTGGACCTTCTTGAACAGGGCGATCCAGGGGTTTGACAGATCGGCCGAGGACGGCAGGTACCCGTCGGTGATGGCGCCCTCGATCAGGCCGGTACCGGACGCCTTGCCCTTGGACACAACCTTGAGCAGCTGGCCCACGGTGGTCGGATCGATGCCGACGTTCGAGACCACGAGCTGCGGCTTGTAGCCCAGCGTGAACGAGGTCAGCTGGGCAATCGCGGTGTAGATGGGCACCGTGAAGTCGACCATCACGTCGGCCTTGGCGGACTTGATCGCCGTCACCTGGGGCGCCAGCGTGGTGGTGCCGGACTGATATGGCTGCTTGGTGACGATGTCGGACGCCGGGACCTCGGCCTCGATGCCGGCCAGGCCGCCCTTGCCGAAGTCGTCGTCCTGGTACAGGACGCCGATTTTCTTGCCGGCGAAGTGCTGCTTGAGGTACTGGCCGAGGATCTTGCCCTCGATCGTGTAGTTGGGCTGCCAGCCGAACGTCCACGGCTGACTGGTGCCGTTGTCCCAGCAAGGGCAACCGGAGGCAACGAAGATGTCCGGCACCCGGGAGGCGTTCAGGTAGCCCACGACCTTGGTGTGGGTCGGGGTCCCGAGACCCTCGAAGATGCCGAACACCTTGTTCTGCAGGACCAGCTGATGAACGGCGTTGACGGTGTTGGTCGGGTCGTAGGCGTCGTTCTTGATGATCAGGTGGATCTTTCGCCCGAACACGCCGCCGTGCGCGTTGACGTACTGAAAGAACGCCTGGGACGCCGGCGCGATCTCGCTGTAACCCGGAGCCGCTGGACCGGTGAGCGGCTGGTGGGTCCCGAATGTGATGCTGGTGGCGGTCACGCCGGGGGCGCTGCTGCCACCACCCCCGCTCCCGCCGCTGCCCGACGAGCCGCACCCGGCGACTAGTACGGCACCCCCAATCAGCGCGACGGCAGCAAGACGGCGACTTCTGGCAAGAGCCATCTGGCTCCTCCTTCTCCTCGAGATAGTGGGCTACCGGGGCTCGGCGTCGACCGCATACGGGACGCGCGTCGGTCCAAGCCGCGCCGCGATCGATGGCCTAGCATTTCGATACGTTCTCCCTCAGACGTTTCAAATCCTAAACTTCTGTGATGGGCATCGCAACCGGAGGCAGGCGAGGGCGGCCCGCCACCGCCTCGCGCGAGGAGGTCTTCGAAGCCGCGCGGGAACAGTACGTGAGCGGCGAACGCGTTGACCTCACGGTGCTGGCCCGAGATCTGGGCCTGGGACGCGCCACCATCTATCGCTGGTTCGGTTCCCGCGAGCGGCTGCTCGGTGAGGTGATCGCGGATGAGCTGCGAGCGCTGATCGCCCGTAAGCGGCGACAGGTGCGCAGGCGTGGCGGCCAGGGGCTGCTGGAGGTGTTCGACCGCATCAACCGGGCGCTGTCACGTTCCGCTGCTCTGCGCCGGTTCCTGGACCAGGAGCGTGCGGGCGCGATGCGCCTGCTGACCTCGGGCGATGGCCTCGTGCAACCGAGCGCGGTGGCCTGCCTGACCGAGCTCATCGACACCGAAGTGGCCGCCGGTCACTACCAGCCCACCGCCGACCCGGAGACGCTCGCCTACGCGATCGTGCGACTTGCCGAGGCATTTCTCTACAACGACGCCATAACAGGTATCCGGGGCGACCACAGTCGGCTGCGCGAGGTCGAGGCGGCCCTGCTGGGGATCCCGCTCGACAGCCGCGGTCGCGGCCGGCCCAGTGGCCGCGCCCGTCCCAGCCGGCGCTCCACCGGCTCATGATGCTCCAGCTCCGCCCGACGGCCGCGGCCGCTGGGCCCGCCACGACTGCACCGTCCGCAGCCGGCCGCCCAGCGCCCGCACGCCCCCCTGGATGCCGCTCGGCCAGACCAGCATGGCGGCGATCAGGACCACGCCGTAGATGGCCAGCGGGAGGTTGTCGGCGACCTGGTTGGAGAGCGAGAACGAGTGGGCCAGGTTGTCGGTCCAGTTGGGCAGCAGCGTCAGCAGGGCCGCTCCCCAGATCGCGCCCACAAGCGATCCAAGGCCGCCGAGCACCACGCCGGTGAGCAGCGACAGCGAGAGCTGGAGCGGAAACGCGCCCGGTTGGGCCAGCTGCAGCACGATCGCCAACAGCGCGCCGCCAAGTCCCGCGCATGCGGCGCTGATCGCGAAGGCCACGGTTTGGACTCGTCCCACCCGTAGCCCGCACAGCGAGGCCGCGATCTCGTCGTCGCGGACCGCACGCATGGCTTTGCCCAGGCCGCTGTTGATCACGTTGTAGATCACGAACAGGACAACCAGCGCCCCGGCGCAGGCGATCCACGCCTCCCATCGCTCGAGCGGGAACGTCTCACCCAGCGACGTGGGCGGTACCGGCGGATTGATGGTCAGGCCGTTCTCACCGCCGAAGGTGGCGGGAAACTTGTCGGCCAGCGCAGGCAGACCGACCGCGAAGGCGAGCGTGGCCCCGGCCAGATACGGCCCCCGCAGCCGGCTCGCCGCGGCTCCCAGCGGGATCCCCACGAGCGCCGTGATAACCACCGCGGCAACCAGCGCCGGGACCAGCGGCCAGCCCTCGTTGCCGACCAGGAGGGCCACGGCGTAGGCGCCGACGGCCATCAGCGCCCCGTGCCCCAGCGAGATCTGGCCGCTCTGGCCGGCCAGCAACGTCAACCCGGCCAGCACGGCGAAGTAGTAGGCGCCGGTGGCCAGCTGAAGATCGTTATACGCGCTGACCGCGTCGCTGATGACCAGCAGCACGACGCCGGCGAGCACCACCCACACCAGCGAGCGCAGCAGCGTGCTGGTGCCCAGCAGCGCTCGGAGTCGACCCAGCACGCTCAAACCCGCCGCTCCTTGGTGGCCGAGAACAGTCCGCCGGGGCGAACCATCAGCACCGCCATCAGGATCACCAGCGCAGCCAGGGGGGCCAGCGCCGAGCCCTCATAACCGGAGACGTAGGAGAGAGCCAGGCCCAGGATCAGGCCGCCAATCACCGCTCCGGGCGGGCTGTCGAGCCCACCCAGCACCGCGGCCACAAAGCCGCTGATCAGGATCGGGTCGAAGTTATTGGGACCGAGAAAGACCGACGGCGCGACGAGCACCCCGGCCAGCGCGCCGGCCACGGCGGCCAGCGCCCAGCCGACGGTGAGCATGCGGCCGACGCGGACGCCGAGCAGGCGAGCCACCTCGGGGGCGAATGCGGCAGCGCGCATCTGGAGGCCCAGGGCGGTGAAGCGAAACAGCAACCCCAGCCCAGCCGCGACGGCGATCACCACCAGCACCGTGAAGGCGTCGTTGGGCGAGAACAGCAGCCGCGTGCCCCCGACCTTGTAGCCCTGTAGCGAGAACGCGGCCGGAAACGAGCGAGGACTGTTACCCCAGATCATGCCGGCGACCGCGACCAGCAGGGTGTAGAGGCCGAGGGTGAGGATCACGGCGTTGAGCGGCGGAGCATTCTCCACGTGCCGGATCAACACCCGCTCCACCACCGCGCCGAAGACCAGCCCGGCGGCCAGCGCGACTCCGAACCCCAGCCAGTAGGAGCCGCTCGAGCTGATGACCGCCGAGGCGATGAACGTGGTGATCATCAGCATCGCGCCCTGGGCGAAGTTGACGATTCGCGTGGCACGCCAGATCAGGACCAGGGCCAACGCCACCGCGGCGTACACCGCGCCGGTCGAGATGCCGCTCAGGGTGAGGTCGATGAACTTGGTCACCGTGGTCTAGAACCCGAGGTAGGCGTGGCGCAAACGCTCGTCCGCCGCCAGCTGGTGGGGCTCTTGGTCGGCCACCACCCGCCCCAGGTTGAGCACGATTCCCCGGTTGGCGACCGACAGCGCGCTGCGCGCGTTCTGCTCCACCAGCAGCACGGCCAGCCCGAGGGTGTCGGCGAGCCGGCGGATCAGACCCATGATCTGGGCCACGATCACCGGAGCCAGCCCGAGCGACGGCTCGTCGAGCAGCAGCACTCGCGGACGTGCCATCAGTGCGCGACCGATCGACAGCATCTGGCGCTCGCCGCCCGACAGCCGCGATGCCGACTGGCTCTGGCGCTCGCGCAAGCGCGGAAACAGCTCGTAGATCTCCTCCTGCGGGGCGGCCTGCTTGCGTCGCCAAAGACCGCCCAGGCGGAGGTTCTCCTCCACCGTGAGCTCGGCGATCACGCCTCGTCCCTCGGGAACATGGGCCAGACCGCGGCGCACGATCTCCTCCACGGGCAGGCGGGTGATCTCCTCGCCGGCCAAGGTGATGTGGCCACCGCTGGCCGGGACCAGTCCCGTGATCGTGCGCAGCAGCGACGTCTTGCCGGCTCCGTTGGCGCCCAGGACCGCGGTGACTGACCCCTCGGGCACGGTCAGCGAGACGCCATCGACAGCGCGGACCGGACCGTAATGGGTCCTGAGATCGTCAACCGCGAGCATCGGCTGATCCGCTCGCCAGCACACCGTGCCCCTCGTCCGGGCCCAGGTAGGCCTCCAGGACGCGCGGATCCTGTCTCACCTCGGGCGCCGCGCCGGAGGCGATCACGCGTCCGAAGTCGAGTACCACCACCCGATCGCACACCGACGTGACCAGGTCCATGTGGTGGTCGACGAGCATCACCGCAATCGAGCTGCCCAATGAATTGATCGTCTTGGTCAGATCGGAAAGCTCGCTCGAGTCAAGCCCTCCCGCCGGCTCGTCGAGCAGCAGCAGCTCGGGCCTGCCGACCAGAGCCCGGGCCAGGGCCACGCGCTTCTGCACCGCGTAGGGAAGCGTGCCCGGCAGTGCGTCGGCCACGTCGGCGCAGTTGAGCTCGGTGAGCGCCGTCAGGGCCCGCTCGCGCATCGCGCGCTCGTCGCGGTCAGCGCGCGGCAGTCCGAGCAGGGCACTGGGCAGCCCGGCCTGGCGAAATCGCTGCGAGCCCACGGTCACGTTCTCGAGCACGGTCAGGCGGGGGAATAACCCGACGCCCTGGAGCGTGCGCGCGATGCCCAATCCCGCCAGCTTGTGGGGACGGATCGCGCTCAGCGTCTGGCCGCGCCAGACGAGCTGGCCCGAGACCGGCTTGACAAAGCCGCAGATGACGTTGAACAGGGTGGTCTTGCCGGCGCCGTTGGGACCGATGATCCCCAGCACCTCGCCGCTCGAGATCTCCAGGGAGACGTCGTCCAGCGCTGTGATGCCACCGAACGAGACGGTTACTTCGCTGACTGACAGAACCGGGTCGCTCTGCTCTCCCGTCGGCACGCGCGGAAGCTACACCAGTCCGGCGCGGTTGCCAATAGTGATACACGGCGGGCTACGAGTTCTTAATACCCGGCGGCGCCTCGACGCCCTCAGCCAGGATCCGGGGGCTGTCGACGATGATCTGGCGCCGCCGCAGTCCGCTGATGAACGGTTCCTGGTCCTCGAAGCGCACCGACGTCGCCACACCATCGCGAAGCCGAACCGTCATCGATCCCGCCTCGCCTCCCGATTCCTGTCCATCGACCTCCAGACGGGCGCGGCTGTAGCCGATCGACACGGTGAGCTCGAGCGTGGCATCGCCGTCGGCCACCAGCGGCGGCACGGAGCCGCCGTGTGACGGCAGCGGCGTGAGCAGGAACGCGTAGGCGTCGAGCGCGAGCAGCGGCCCTCCGGCTGACAGTGAGTAGGCGCTGGACCCGACCGGGGTGCTGACGATGCAGCCGTCGCCGGCGAAGCGCGCGAACAGCTCGCCGTCCAGGGCGGCCGTGATCCTGACCTGACCGCCGCCGGCCCGGCCGATTGCGATGTCGTTGATCGCAAACAGGCTGGGACCGCCGTCGCAGGTCACATCGAGCCCCGGCAGCCGGCGCGGAACCCAGTCGCCACGACTGAAGCGATCGAGGGCCTGCGCGACGTCGGCGAGGGTGACCCCGGCCAGCGCGCCGAGGCTCCCGGCGGCTACGCCGAGGGCCGGGCGGCCGGCGACCGCCCCGGCGCGGATCGCCGCCAGCATGGTCCCGTCGCCGCCGATCGCCACCAGCAGCTCGCAGTCGGCGGCGTCGCCCTCCTGGGCGACGCGGCGGTCCTGCCCCGCGATTACGATCTGGACGAGCTGGACGCCGTGGTCGCTGCTCCAGCGGCGAAGCGCGCTGAGCGGCTCATCGATGTCGCGGGTGGGGTGAACGACCACGCCGATCCGCGACGGCACGGCCGCCGTGGGGGCAGCGCGTGCAGGCGTGTCGCGCGATCCGGGCATGGCGCCGGATTAAACCGGGTGCCCGGAGTCAGCCCGGAGGCGACAGTGCACCCAGCAGCCTTTGAAAACGTGGTACTCCCAGTCCACTGGCCAGGTCATAGCCACGGTGAGCCCGTCGCGCCGGCACCCGCCGGCTGTACCCATTGACGCCCGAGACGATGTCGTAGAAGGTCTGGGGTGCCCAAGCGTGCAGGAGGTAGAGCAGTCCATTGACCGGGCCCAGCGGCGGGCGGTGGCGCGCGCGCAGGTCAGAATCAAGGACGGCAAACGCGCTGGCCATCAGCGGCGCCGCTGCGCTGGTCCCGCCGTCCACCTCCCAGTTGCCGTCCAGCACGACCGGCCAACCGGGGAAGTTGGAGGCGTTGGCCGAGATGTCGGGCTCGGCGCGGCGGTTACCGGCGATCGCCCGCTGATACGGGGGCTTGGCCGAAAAGGACGAGAAGCCCCCGCCGCCGGCGCCGCCGCCCTGGGCTGCCGGCAGCCACCGCAGATCGTTCCAGACCACCTCGTTGGCGCGTTGGTTGGCTCGGTTGAGAATCAGCCGCGAACCCCCCACGGCGGTCACGTAGGGCGAGGACGCCGGCCAGGTGACGCCGGGAAAGCCCTCGCCATCACAGGTGCTGCCGAAGTCACCCGCCGAGGCGAACGTCCCCACGCCGGCCAAGCCCAGCCGCAACAGAATCGAATCCATCAGATCGGCACTGGCCCGCGTGGTCGGATCCCCGCCGGGGCCGCGGAAGTCCCGCTCGCACTGGCCGTAGGAGATCGAAAACGTATCCGGTAGGTGCGGCGCTGCCAGTACCTGAGCCGCACCCAAAAACCACAGCGGCGGGTTCTCCCACGCCTTGGCGAAGGTCAACGAGCGAAGCCTGGGGGCCATGCCCCGGACCAGAGCCAGATCCTCCTGGGGCTCAAAGCTCCCCGGGCCGAACGGCATCGTCTGCCCGCTGGTACGCAGGGTCCGTGTCCGCAGCCGCGGGTAGCCGAAACAGCGAGCGTTGGCGGCGATGTCCCGGCTCGAAGCATCCTCGCCGGCGTTGAGGATCGCCACCGACCCCCCGCCGCCGCCGCCGAGCGCGTCGATTCCGTAGGCCTTGCGGACCTGTGCATAGCTGTAGGTGCGAAGCGCCCGCGCGGCCCGACAGCCGTGAATCCACGTGCCCCGGTTACGCGGTTTCGCGGCGGACGCCGCCCGAGCCGTGGATTCCCCAGGCGGCGCCGCCTGGGAATGGTTGAAGCTGGTAACGACGCCGGTGACCAGTGGACGGAGACTCCGAGGGAGGTGCAGCCTGCTCTTCCCAGGGAGAAAGTAGGCCTCGAGGTTGGGGGAATTGAAGAACTCCTGCGTGACCCGGACCCCGAAGCCGGAGTCGAACCGGCTCACCGTCCCGGTCACGCGGGCAAAGGCCCCGGAGGGATCGATCCGAGCCCGCAGGCCGAGCCGGGCGATGCCGCGCAGGAAAGCGCGGCGGGTCGCCGGGCTGGCGCCGTAGCGACGTGAGATGGTGGCCGGCGACAGAAATCGCCGGTAGGTCGGTGATCCCGGGCGCTGTACGGCGAAGAAGGCAGCGGCGGCCCGGTTCTCCGGTCGTTTTAGCCCGAAGTAGAAGGTGATCGTCGGAGAACCGGTGGACGCGCCGGAGGCCGCGGTCACGCCGGGCGCCAGCAGGCCGGCGAGAACGGCCACCATGCCCAACAGGAAGGCAAGGCGGACGCCAGATGGTCGCGAGGTACTCATTCCCTTGAGCGCTGGATCACCACCCCAGCCCGGGCAAGCTTAGCCAACTCCATGACCGGCTCGCGGACGCTTCGACGGCCGCGGGGGTTGTGTCAGGATGGCGACGTGGCCGATGACTTGAGCGAGCTGCTGGAGAGCTTCGCCGGCCTATCGCTGGCCGCCCTCGACGAGCGCGCGGCACTTCTGAAGCGGGTCGACAACAAATACGTCGTCCCCCGTGAGGTGTTCCTGGACCTCGCCGACCGGCTGCGGGACGACCATGACGTTCTCGACATCGATGGCCGCCGAGAGTTCGCCTACCGCACCACGTACTTCGAAACGCCCGGGCTGCGGTGCTTCACCGATCACGTCGAGGGCCGCACTCCCCGCTTCAAGGTCCGCACGAGGGTCTACGAGGACAGCGGGCAGTGCATGTTCGAGGTCAAGCTCAAGCGCTCCGACGACGAGACCGACAAGCGCCAGGTCGATTACTCGGCCCAGGACAGCGATCGTCTCACCGCCAGCGCGCGACAGTGCCTCCGAGAAGCCCTGGGCGACGCCGGGCTCGACGCCCCTGGGGGACTCGAAGCGAGCCTGGCCACCAGCTTTCGCCGGCTCACCTTCGCCGCCCGCAGCGGGCCGCAGCGACTGACCTGCGACCTCTCCGTCCGGCTCTCAAGCCCGGGCGGCGAGGCCGTCTCGCTGCGCCCCGGCCTGGTCCTCGTCGAGACGAAGACCGAGGACGGCCGCAGCCCGGCCGACGCGGCGCTCACCGAGATGGGTTACGAAGCGATCTCCCTGAGCAAGTACCGGGTCGGGATGAGCCGCGTGGGTCCGGCCCGCGCTCACGGTGACCAACCCGGTAGCGAGCACTTCGAGTAGGCGCCGGCCGCTAGGCGACGGCGGCAACGCGCGTGGCGTCGGCGAGCTCGACAGGATCGGGCGACCGCGCATGCTCGCGGGACCGACCGGCCCGCCAGCTGCGATGTACCCGGCGTCGGAAGGCCTTGGGCTTCTCGGCATAGACGATCTCACCAACCGCCAGCGCCTGCTGCTGCAACTGCTTGCGGCGGTGATCGATCAGCGCCAGCAAGGCGTCGAGATCGGCCGGGACGTCGTGGCCGGATCGAACCAGCGTCTGGCGGAGCACCGCCAGGTCGTGATCGTCGCCGAGCAGGTCAGAGAGCGCGTGGGCCTCCTTGGCTTGGCCGCGTACCGCCTCACCGCAGACCGGCGCCAGCAGCCGGAGGCCGTACCAGAGATCCTTCGCGCGCTTGCGCCACTGGTGCAGGTGCTCGCCATCCGGGACCGCGCGAGCCTCTGCGAACGCCTTGCGACCGCGCCGATAGCTCCGCAGCAGCCCGCCGTCGACGGCCTTCCAGCCACCTCGCTTGAGCCGCCAGTCGGCGATCCGCAGCCGGGAGGCCTCGAGCTGGTCGACCACCGCAGAGGCCAGCGTGGGATCGTTTAGCTTCTCGCGCGCGAGATCGCGCTCGGCCTCCAGTTCCTCCCTGAAGGCGCCGAACGTGACCTCTGAAAGCTGCCCGGCGTAGCGCTCGGAAATCGAATCCAGAGCCTGGACCAGCACTTCGGCGTCCCGGGTGTCCGAGAGCTGGCGAGCGGCGTTGCGCAGGGCGGCATTCTCGCGCCGGCGGCTACCCGGTCCAAGCGCGTCCCGCGACAGCCGCAGCAGAGCGCGCTCCTTCTTGAGTGCCTTGCGGGCTGAGTGCACCGCCGTCACCGGATCAGCTCGGATTCCCTCGGTCAGCTCGTGTTCGGCCCGGCGCAGCTGCTCATCGGCAGTGCGGAGGACGGCTTCTCGCACGCTCTCGTCTGGTTCGAACTTGTAGGCCATGAAGTTCCTTTCAATCGCCTTCTCAGGTAATCGGTACCCCAGCTCCTGGGCCATCAACCAGGGTGGGGGCGCGATACGCACGCCGGTTCGGGGGCAGTATCAGCCCATGAGCAGCGAGACCGAGCAACGCCGATCGCCGGCTCTGGGGGCGACCGATTACTACCGCCTCGACGACACCCTCTCGCCAGCGGAGCGTGAGATCCGCGACCGGGTGCGCAGGTTCTCCGACCACGAGGTCGTGCCGATCATCAATGCCTACTGGGAGAAGGCAGAGTTTCCCTTCGACCTGATCCCGAAGCTGGCTGAGTTGCGGATCGCAGGAACGACCACGAAGGGCTACGGGTGCCCGGGCATGTCGCGTCTGGCCGGGGGTCTGGTGTCACGTGAGCTGTCGCGCGGGGATGGCAGCATCAACACGTTCTTCGCCGTCCATTCCGGCCTGGCCATGGGCGCGATCAGCCTGCTCGGCAGCGAGGAGCAGAAGACGCGATGGCTGCCGCCGATGGCCGAGCTCGAGCTGATCGGCGCGTTCGGCCTGACCGAGCCGCAGCACGGCTCGGACTCCGTCTCGCTCGAGACTTCGGCGCGAAGGAGTGGCGGCGATTACGTGCTCAACGGCGCCAAGCGCTGGATCGGCAACGCGTCGTTCGCCGATGTGACCGTGGTTTGGGCCCGCGATGAGCGCGAGGGCGAGGTTGGCGCCTATCTGGTGCCGAAGGGCACGCCGGGCTTTGACCCCACCCATGTGATCACCGGCAAGATGGGCAAGCGCGCCGTCTGGCAGGCCGAGATCTCACTCAACGAAGTGCGGATACCGGCGGAGAACCGGCTGGCCAACGCCACCACGTTCGGTGATGCGGTAAAGGTCCTGACCCAGACTCGCGGCGGCGCGGCGTGGGAGTGCACCGGACACGCCATGGCCTGTTTGGAGGCCGCGATCGCCTACGCCAGGGAGCGGCCCCAGTTCGGCCGCCCGATCGCCGGCTTTCAGCTCGTGCAGGGCAAGCTGGCGACGATGGTGGCCGAGACCACGGCGATGCAGCTGGTCTGTTTCCGTCTCGCCGAGTTACAGCAGGACGACGCGATGAGCGGTCCGATGGCCTCGCTGGCCAAGCTGCACAACGTCAGAAAGTCCAAGCTCGTCTGCTCGGAGGCTCGCGACATCCTCGGCGGCAACGGGCTGCTGCTCGAATACCACGTGGCGCGCCACCTCACCGATCTGGAGATCGTCGACACCTACGAGGGCACAGACACGATCCAGTCATTGATCGTCGGCCGCGACGTGACCGGGATCTCCGCCTTCACCTGATCGCCGCCGTCACCCGGTCGCCGCCCTCACCTGATCGCCGCCGCGCGGGCGACGGGGCCAGCAACTATGGTTACCTGGTGCGGCAACTTCGCCACCCGTCCACGGCATGCGGCTAGATCTGGGCAGCCCAGTGCACTGCTCCGACGCCGAGTACGGCGAGCTGTGCGACGTCGTGATCGACCCCACCACGCGCCGGGTGACCCACGTCGTGGTCCAGCCGGCGCACCGACACGATCTCGCCCGGCTGGTGGCGATCGAGCGGGCCCACGGCCTGGCCGAGGGGGATCCCGGAATCAAGGTCGACTACACCGTCGAGGAGCTCAACCGGCTCGACCCGCTCCAGAAGTCCGCGTACCTGCGCGTCGGTGAGATCCCCGTGGAGGATCCCGACTGGGAGGTCGGAATCGAGAACATCCTCGCCCTGCCGTACTACGAGAGCTTCACCGCCGGCGGCGGGCTGGGCACGACGATGCCCCCGATGGCCTATGACGATCACGTCACCGAGATCTACGACCGGGTCCCCAAGGACCGGATCGAGATCCGCCGCGCCAGCGCGGTGATCTCCTCCGACGAGCACGAGCTCGGCCACGTCGACGGGTTCGTCGTCGACAGCGAAGAGGGGATCACCCACCTCGTCCTCGAGCACGGGCACCTGTGGGGAAAGCGCGAGGTGACGATCCCGGTCAGCGCTGTCGACACGATCACCAACGACGAGGTGACGCTGGCTCTGACCAAGGCTCAGGTCGGGGATCTGAAGTCGGTGGCGGTCCGGCGCTGGTGAGCTGAAACCCGCCTCACCAGCGGTCACCGGCTCACTGGCGGTCACTCCGGCGATTCGCCGTGCCGGCGGACGATCGCGCCGACCTCGCTGCCCAGCCCGATCGACGGGCCCCCGATCAGCTCCCAGGCCCGCCCGATGCCGATCAAAAAGCAGACGATCACCAGGATCGCGATCGTCTGGTGCGCACTGGCCCGATGGGGATGGGAGATCAAATCCAGGCCGGTGAGGAGCTGCAGCACGAACACGACCACCAGACCGATCAGAAACAGGGCGTCGCGCAACGCCGACAGGTGATAACCGTGCACGCGCCGCACCGACAGCAGTGACGCAGTCACCCACAGCAGTCCCACCACCGAGACCGCGACGGCGGTTCCCCCGAGCAGATCCCCCGCCACCAGCGCGAACAGCGAGATCGACAGCGCGTTGGTGAAGGCAGTCAGCGCCGCCGTGGCCCGGAGCCGATGGATGTGCGCGCTGCCCTCCTCGGTCAGCCACTCCCGCGCCACCGAGATGGCCACGAACAGCAGTCCGATCAGAGCCCCGGCGACGCTCGCGCTCGCGACGTAGAAGTCGTGAAGATCCTCCGGGATCACCGCCGCATGGTCGCGACTGCCCCGGACGGCGCGCGGCCGGCCGGGGGCCAGACGCCCCGCCGGAGGTTGGCGGCCGGCCCGGGTCAGTCGCCGCGGCGCCGCTGCGTGCGCCGGCGGCGGCCGGTGACCTGCCACGGCCCCGGGGTCAGGTCCAGCACCAGGTTCACGATCCAGACGATCAGCGTGGCCTCGACGAGCGTCCAGAAGCCATGGACGTGAAAGCCGCTGACGATGTCCTTCGTCAGGACCAGCATCAACAGCGAGACGAAGAACCAGGCGATCCCGAAGGTGAGCAGCGCCAGCGGCAGCGACACCAGCCGCAGCAGCGGCTTGAGCAGCGTGTTGAGCACTCCGAAGACGGCCGCCGCCGCGAGCAGGGCGCCCGCGCTGTCGACGGTGACGTCACTGAGCAGCGCCGTGACCACCCCCAGCACCAGCGCGTTGGTCAGCCACGATATCCCGAGGCGGACCAGCAGCGACAGTGAGCGGTCCCGATCGGTCGTGGTGGACATGGCTGCAGTCACACTACCTTGACGCTCGGCTGCCTACAGGCCGATCAGGTCCAGATCGGATCGAGCCCCACGCGGCGGCGGGGCCAGCACCAACATCAGAGCCGCCCCCGGGGGCGGGTTCTGGGAGGCCAGCACCTCTCCCGAGTCAGCCCGCACGATGCAGAGCTGGCCCTTAGCCAGATCCTCGAACTTCGGCCCCTCACCCGGCCTGCGGACGATCACGTTCTTGCCCCCGATCCTGGCCGCCAGCTCGCCGGCCAGCCCACGCGGCAGGGACCCGTTGTGCTCGGGGTCCTCACCGCGATCGATCAACACCACCTGGCCGATCCGGGTCGACTCGCCGATCAGGATCGCCACCGGTGAGGTGATCGAGGCGGCCACCGCCTCGCCTGAGCCACCGAGAGCCGGATGAGCCGAGGCGCTGCGCTGTCCGACCAGGACGAACGAGGGCTCCTGCTCCGCAGCCACGTTGATGATCCCCTCGGCCAGTGAGGCGTCGACCAACAGCTTGGGATCGACGTCGACCCCGACGCCGAAGCCCACCCGGTGCAGCTCGACCAGGCTCGCCTCCCGAGCTCGCTTCTCTCCTGGCCGGCAGCCCAGCAGGGCACGGATCACGCCGCTGTCGGGAGCCGCCACGCGGGCTCCGATGGTGAACCCGATCTGCGCCTGTGCGGGCTCCTCCAGCGCGACGAGGACGCGCTTTCCCAACGCCAGATGATCGATCTTCGGCACGGCCACGCGGCGCTTGAAACGCTCGGTGATCAGTGTCGCCAAGACGATCGAGACCAGGATCAGGACCAGCACGGCGTTGACCACCGACTGGTCGAACAGACCGATGTTGAACCCGATCACAGTTGCCGCCAGGGTGGCTGCCGCCTGCGGCACGGTCTGTCCCACCATCAACGCCGTCTCGTCGAACGACAGCCGCAGCGGCGCCCGGGAGGCCAGGCCGGCCAGCGACTTGCCTCCCACTGAGGCGAGGATGAACAGCCCGGCCAGCTTCAACGTCTGCGGCTCGACCATCACCCGCGGCTGCAACAGCATTCCCACCGAGACCAGGAAGATAGGCACGAACACCGCTGAGCCGAAGAAGTCGATCCGCTCCATCAGGGGCCCTTCGTTCGGGACCAGGCGGTTGAGGCCCAGCCCGGCGAAGAACGCGCCCACCAGGCCTTCGATACCGACCATCGTGGCCAGCGTGGCGGCGGCCAAGAACGAAGCGATGGCCAGCAGGTAGCGGACGATGCGATCGGTGCCGAGCACGCGGAAGGCCAGTCGAACCAGGCGCGGCAGGACCACCAGCGAGAAGACCACCAGCACGACCAGGCCGAAGGCGATCTGCAGGCCGATCGAGACCGGCGAGCCGCCCTCAAGCTGCGACCCTGAGACCGCAGCCAGGACGATCAGTGAGGCGGTATCGGTGAGCACGGTGGCGCCGACCGCGGTCGCCACCGCGGGATGGGTCGACAGCCCGACGCTCCTCACGGCGGGATAGGCCAGCAGCGTGTGCGACGCCAGCAGCGAGCCGAGCAGAAGGGCGGCCGGGAGCGACCAGTTCAGGGCGATCCCCACCGCCGTGCCGAACACCAACGGCAGCGCGAAGCTGATCGTCCCGAAGAAGATCACACCGCGCCGGTGCACCCGCAGCAGGGCCAGGTCGAGCTCGACGCCGGCCACGAACATCAGGTACAGAAGCCCGATCTGCCCCAGCTCGGGGACGGTCGTGTTGCCGGCTCCGATCAGATTTAGCCCGTGGGGTCCGATCGCGTAACCGCCGACCAGCAGTCCGATGATCCCGGGCAGCCTGGCATGCACCAGCAAGGGCGGCCCGACGATCACGACCAGAAACAGGACCAGGAACTGCCAGGCGGGCCCCGTGGGCGAGGAGATGTCGATCGCCCCCGGGGCAAGCGGCAGCATGTGCGCGATGCTCATCGAGTCGTCCGGATCAGGGGAATCGATTTCTCGGCGTCAGCTGCCTTGGCCCCGATCCACGTCCTGAGCAGGTGGTCGATCGTCCCGTCGGCGGTGAACGCCCGCATCGCCGAATCGACGGCATCCACGTTACCCGAACCCTTGGGCAGCGCCGCCGCGATGGTTTCAGAACCCGGGAGCTGCGCCACAGCTTGCAGCCGTCCTCCGGACTCGTTTGCCGTGGCCACGGCAAACGGCAGGTCCAACAGGGCGGCATCGACCGAGCGATCCTCCAGAGCGGTCAACATCTGGGAGCTGTTGTCGTAGATCCGGACCGGCGCGTCTGGGCTCACCAGATTGTTGATGATCGAGACGAAGGTGGTGGCGCGAACCGCGCCCCACCGCAGCGTGCGCGCTGTGGCCAGGTCGGTGACCGAGGTTCCGGCTCGCACCACGACGGTCGGGGCGGCATCCAGATAGGGATCTGAGAAATCGAGCGCCTGCTGGCGCTGACTGGTAGGGGTGATCAGGTCAAGGGCAAGGTCGGCGCCGCCGAGATCGCCCCTGACCACCTGATGAAAATCAACGATCCTGACGCTCACCGATCTCAACCCGAAGCGTTGGGCCAGGGTCCGGGCCAGCTCGTACTCGAGCCCTCCGGTCACGTGCTCGGGGGTGCCGGTCCAGAACCCCGGAGTGGGGATGACGCTGGTCGTAACGGTCAGGACCCCGCGCGTGCGCGGTGTGAACTGACCGGCCGCCGGGGAGGTCGTCCGGTCGCCACAGCCGACCACGAGGAGCGAGACCACGAGCAACCCGGCTGCGCGCACCGAGACGGCGCGCCCGATCGCCCCGATCGCCCCGATCGGAGACATTTTGGCCCCGGACATCGGCTTACTCACAAAGCGGCGAACTCTTCAAACAGGGCGCGAGCGGCGGCGGTCCCGAGGGGCACGTACTCGGTCAACAACCGCTCGTTGGGGGAGTGTATGTTCGCATCCGGCAGCGAGATGCCGGTGATGATGGTGGGAATCCCGCGCTCGGCCAGGGCGGGGACGATGGGAAGCGTCCCGCCGGAGCGGATCAGTGCCGGTCGCACGCCGAACACCCGCTCAAAGGCGTTCTGACCGAGTCCGATCGCCCGCTCGTGCGGGGAGACCACGCCCGGCGCCCCCGACGACAGCAGCGAGACCTCGAGCTCGGCTCCCTCCGGGGCCGCCTCGCCCATCATCCGCTCAAAGGCAGTCGCGATCTGGGTCACATCCTGCCCCGGCGCCAGGCGGATCGACACGTTTGCGGAGGCCTCCACCGGCAGCACGGTCTTCTGCAGATACGGTGAACCGCTGTCGATCCCGTTGACGTCGATCGCCGGCTCGGCGAACGTGCGCAGATAGAACTCGTGCGCCGCCTGGGGGTCGGCCGGGATCGCGCCCTGCTCCTCGAGGACGTCTGAGCCCTGCGGCAGCTCACGCCAGCTGGCCAGTTCCTCGGCAGTCGGCTCGATCAGACCCTCGCGCAGGGGCGCCGCCAGCCGGCCGTCGACTGCGATAAGTGCGTGCAGCGTCTCGATCAGAGCGTGGCCGGCATTGAGCGCGGCACCTCCGAATATGCCGGAGTGCAGGTCACGCTGGCCCGTCCGCATCGTGACGTGGAAGTAGGCCAGCCCCCGCGTGGCGACGTTGAACGCCGGCAGACCACGGCGGATCATCTCGCTGTCGAAGATGACAGCGGCCTGAGCCCCTCGCGTGTCGGCCTCGAGGAACTCGATGATCGACTCGCCGCCGGTCTCCTCCTCCCCATCGCACGCAAAGCGCACGTTGACGGCAAGCTCGCCGGCGCGGGCCAGTTCACGGGCACCCGCGAGCAGCGCGTACAGCTGTCCCTTGTCGTCGGCGACGCCGCGGGCGTAGAGGTGCTCGCCCCGGATCTGGGGCTCAAACGGCGGCGACTCCCAGAGGTCCAGCGGGTCAGGCGGCTGCACGTCGAAGTGGCCGTAGCAGAGCACGGTGGGCGCCTGGCCGGGATTGTTTGACGCCGGCAGCTCTCCGATGGCCAGCGGCTGGCCGGCCCAGTCAACGAGCTCGCTGACACCGCCGGCCTGATCCAGGAAGTCGCAGACCCACTGCGCGGCGAGCTTCACCTCCGGGGCCCGGGCGGGATCGGCGCTCACCGAGGGGATACGCAACAGCTCGGCGAGTTCGTCGAACCACTCCGACACGCGATCAGCCTACTCGCTCGATACTAAGCACCGAGAACTCGGGTAAGGACGTGGTAGCGACGAATGATCGGGATATCACACCCGCAGGCCTCGGCGGGCGAGACCGGGGGGCTGAACTCGCGGGCGCGGGCCTGGGCCCGGGCCCTCCTGGACGGCTTCAAGGAGCACGACCTGCTCACGTACGCCAGCGCGATCTCGTTTCAGATCCTGACCGCGGTGATCCCGTTTCTGCTGTTCATCCTGGCCCTGGCCAGCATCTTTCACCTCACCGATGTGTGGCGAGATCACGTCGAGCCGCAGATCCAGTCGCACGTCTCGCCAGCGGTGTTCACGGTGATCAAGAGCGCGGTGGCAAACGTGTTCGCGGGGCGGCGCGCGCTGTGGGCCACGGTCGGCGGCCTCCTGGCCCTGTGGCAGATATCGGGAGCGGTACGGGCGGTGATGGGTGCCCTGGCCCGGATCTACTGCGCTCCCAGAGAGCGGCCATTCATCAGGCGCTACACGATCTCATTCGTGCTCTCGATCGAGGTCGCGGCGTGCTTTGTCCTGGTGGCGCTGTGTGTGCTGTTTGCGCCCTTCATCCCCATGGCGCACGCCGGGGCCGCCTTGAACGCGGTGGCCTTCCTGGTGCGCTGGACACTGGTGAGCGTTCTGCTGGGACTGGTCGTCGCGCTGCTCGTCCGTCACGCTCCCTCCACGGCGCAGACCGTTCCCTGGGTCACCCTGGGGGCCACCCTGGTGATCGTCTCCTGGCTGATCGTCTCGCTGTTGTTTCGCTTCTATCTCACTGACATCGCCTCGTATGACTCGGTCTTCGGCAACCTGGCGGTGGTGATTGTGGCGATGGCGTACCTCTACATCTCCACCACCATGTTCCTGTTCGGCGCCCAGCTGGACGCGATCATCCGCCTCCGGGCCACCGGGATCCCGTCCGGCCACGACCCCGAATAGGCGTTCTGTGGCCGCGCGCCTCATCCGCTGGCCGCGGCAGCGGGCGCAGGCAACCGGATCGGTGGCGACGTAAGCTGACGCCGTGCGGACCACAGTGCTCGTTGTCGGCGGCGGGATCGGCGGGCTGGCCACCGCGCTGACCCTGCACCAGCGCGGGCTGGACTGCCGGGTTTTTGAGCGCTCGCCGCAGATCAGAGAGCTGGGTGTTGGCATCAACACGCTGCCGCACGCGATCGGTGAGCTGGCCGAGCTGGGTCTGCTCGAGCGCCTGGACCAAGTCGGGCTGCGCACCTACGAGCTGATCTACATGAATCGCTTCGGCCAGGAGCTCTGGCGCGAGCTCCGCGGCCTCGACGCCGGACACGCGGTGCCCCAGTTCTCCATCCACCGCGGCGCGCTCCAGGGGGTGCTTCGCGACGCCGTCATCGAGCGGCTGGGACCCGATGCGATCTGCACCGCCTGCCGCCTGGCCGGCTTTGAGCAGGACGAGAGCGGGGTCACCGCCCGCTTTTTGGACCCCGGCGGCGGGGAGGCCGAGACGGTCCGCGCAGAGGCTCTGGTCGGCGCCGACGGAATCCACTCCACGGTCCGGGCCGCGCTGGTGCCCGGGGAGGGTCCGCCGCGCTGGAACGGGACCATGCTCTGGCGCGGGGCCACCGATTGGCCGTCGTTTCTGACCGGCCGCTCGATGATCATCGCCGGGGGCATGGAGGCCAAGGTGGTCCTCTACCCGATCGCCCCCGGCGACGGCGAGCGCCGGCTGACCAATTGGGCGGTAATGGCCCGGACCGGCAGTGAGGGGACGCCGCCGCCGCGCCGTGAGGACTGGTCGCGTCCGGGACGCCTGGACGATGTGCTCCCGCACGTGCAGCGCTTCTCGATCGACGAGGTCGACGTGGTGGGGCTGATCAACTCGACCGGGCTGTTCTTCGAATATCCGGTCTGCGACCGTGACCCGATCGACGCCTGGACAGACGGGCGGGTGACGCTGCTCGGGGACGCCGCGCACCCCATGTATCCGGTCGGCTCAAACGGCGCCAGCCAGGCGATCCTGGACGCCCGCGCGCTGGCCGATGCGCTGGCTGAGACCGACGATGTGGCCGATGCGCTGCGCCGCTATGAGGCGGCCCGCCTGGCGCTCACGTCTGAGATCGTGCGCTCCAACCGCAGCGGCGGGCCCGAGGGCGTCATCGACGCCGTCGAAACCCTGGCCCCCGATGGTTTTGACGACATCGAAGCGGTACTGGCCCATTCCGAACGTGAGGCGATCGTGCGCGGTTACGCTCGCCAGGCGGGCTTTGCCGCCCCCAGTCCCGACCAGACAAGGAGGACCGCCATGGCCACCGCAGAACCCGACGTGCTCGGCGCGAGCGACTCGATCGACGAGATCGAGTGGAACATCCTCGGCCAGATCTATCGACCCAAGCAGCTCAGCGAGCGCTCATTCGCCTGGCACGCGACGTTCCCGCCTGACACGTTCGTGCCCCCGCACGTCCATCCCACCCAGGATGAGTTCGTCTACCTGCTGGAGGGCGAGCTGACCCTGGTCACCGGCAGCGGAGACGATCACCGGGCCGGCCCGGGTGACCTGGTCCGGCTGCCGATGGGCCAACCGCACGGGCTGTTCAACCGCTCCGGAGCGACCACGGTGTGCCTGTTCTGGGTCACACCCACGGCCCGGCTGTACGACCTCTTTGTCGCCATCGACGCGATGTCCGAGCAGAATCCAGACGACGTCGTGGCCCTGGCCCGCGAGCACGAGGTGGAGTTCCTGCCGCCGCCCCCGGAGTGACGGCCGAATAAAGCGGGGTGGGCGAGGGTGTCGATTTCGTCGCCGGCCATTCGTCTCAGAGGCGACCATCCCAAACAGGAGGAAGCCATGAAGTACATGTTGCTGATCCAGCAAGGCACCACCCCGACTCCCGATAAGCCCGACGAGTGGGCACGCCTCTCAGAGGACGAGCAGAAAGCCGTCTACAGCGCCTACCAGGCCCTCAACGAGACGCCCGGGGTCACACCGGCCGACGTCCATATGCAGCCCCCGGAGACGGCGACCACCGTCCGGGTGCAGAACGGTGAGACCCTGACGACCGACGGCCCGTTCGTCGAGATCAAGGAGGCGCTCGGGGGTTACCTGTTCTTCGAGGCCGACGACCTCGACGCCGCCATCGAGCTGGCGGCGCGGATCCCGGCAGCCAGCATGGGCGGCGCGATTGAGATCCGCCCGCTCGTGCAGTGGTAGCCAACCTCGAGCAGATCTTCCGCGAGCAGTGGGGGCGGGTCCTCGCGGCCCTGATCGGCTTCCTCGGCGACTTCGACCTCGCCGAGGAGGCCGCGCAGGAGGCGTTTGCGATCGCCGCCGAGCGGTGGCCCCGCGACGGAGCCCCGGCCAACCCGGCCGCCTGGCTGGTGGCGACGGCGCGCAATCGCGCCATCGACCGCATCCGCCGCAATCAAACCCTGGCCGCCAAGACCCGCCTGCTCGAGGTACCCGAAGCCGTCGAGGATCCCGTGGACGAGACAACCTTTCGAGATGAGCGGCTGGAGCTGATCTTCACCTGCTGTCACCCCGCTCTGGCCACCGATGCCCAAGTCGCGCTGACCCTGCGGACCCTGGGCGGGCTGACGACCGTGGAGATCGCCCGGGCCTTCCTGGTCCCCGAGGCGACCATGGCCCAGCGGCTGGTCCGGGCCAAGCGCAAGATCAAGGACGCCGGCATCCCCTTCCGGGTCCCCCCGGATCACCTCTTGCCCGATCGTCTGGCCGCCGTTCTGGCCGTCGTCTATCTGATCTTCAACGAGGGCTACGGAGGTCGTGGCGACCTGGCCTCGGAGGCGATCCGCATCGAGCGCGCGCTCACCGAGCTGATGCCGGACGAACCCGAGGCGCACGG
>DASXJY010000138.1:0-12853 GCA_036497115.1 Solirubrobacteraceae bacterium | reverse complement strand
AGTCGGCCGACTTCTCGTTGGTGTTCCAGAGGAAGTCGATCACGCTCTCGCTGGTCCCCGAGGCGCGGCAGCCCTCGACGAACTCGGGCTTGAGCTTGGCCATCGCCTCGCGGTTCTTCTTGCCGATTGCCTTGCGCAGATCGTCGGCCTTGGCGCCGCTGAAGCCGGCCATCTCACGCGAGATGATCATCGCCTGCTCCTGGTAGACGACAACCCCGTTGGTCGACTCCAGGATCGGCCGCAGGCGCTCGTCCGGATAGGACACGGCCTCGGGGTTGTGCTTGCCCCGGGTGTAGGTGGGGATCTGCTCCATCGGGCCCGGGCGGTACAGCGCGTTGAGCGCGATCAGGTGCTCGAGCTCGCTGGGGCGGACCTTCTTGAGCGTCTCGCGCATGCCCTCGGACTCGAACTGGAACACACCCACCGAGTCGCCCCGCGCCATCATCTCGTAGGTCTTGGCGTCGTCGAGGGGCAGCGTGGTCATGTCGGGCCGGTCGCCCGTGGAGCGCTCGATGATGTCCAGCGCGTCCTCGATCACGTCGAGGTTGCGCAGCCCGAGGAAATCCATCTTCAGCAGGCCGAGCTCCTCGACGGGCTTCATCGAGAACTGCGTCACCGTGCGGTAGACCTTCTCGCCGTTGTCGTCGGTGCCGGCCTCGGCGATCTGCAGCGGCAGGATGTCGGTCAGGTTGCGGTCGGAGATCACCACCGCGGCGGCGTGGATCGAGGAGTTGCGCACGATCCCCTCGAGCCCCTGGGCCACGTCGACGATCTGCTTGGCGGTGCCGTCGCGGTCGACCTCGGCCCGCAGCGGCTGGCCGGGGCGCAGGCAATCCTCAAAGCTCGGCGGACGGCCCATGATCGGGTCGGGGATCAGCTTGGCCAGCCGGTCGCCGGCGCCGTAGTCGTGGCCGAGCACCCGGGCCGCGTCACGTGTCGCCGCCCGCGGGAACATCTTGCCGAAGGTGACGATCTGGGCCACCGCCTCCTTGCCGTACTTCTCGGTCACGTAGCGGATCACCCGCTCGCGGCCGCGCACCGAGAAGTCCATGTCGATGTCGGGCATCGACACGCGCTCGGGGTTGAGGAAACGCTCGAACAGCAGGTCGTAGCGCAGCGGGTCGACGTCGGTGATCTTCAGGCAGTAGGCGACGATCGAGCCCGCCGCCGAGCCGCGGCCCGGCCCCACGGCGATCCCGGCGTCCTTGGCGAACTTGACGAAGTCCCACACGATCAGGAAGTAGGCGTTGAAGCCCATCCGGTCGATCACACCCAGCTCGTCGTCCGCCCGTTCGCGCGCCGCGGTGGGCACCGGGTCGCCGTAGCGCTCGCGCAGCCCGCGGTCGACGAGCTCGCGCAGGTACTCGGCCTCCGAGGCGCCGTCGGGCGTCGGGTAGCTCGGGATCAGCTGGCGGCCCAGCTCGAGCTCGACGTCGCAGCGCTCAGCGATCTCCAGCGTCGAGGCCATGGCCTCGGGCCATTCGGCAAACGCGTGAGCCATCTCCTGGCTGGAGCGCAGGTAGAACTCATTGGTCTCGAAGCTGATCTTGGGCTGGCTCAGCGTCGACTTGGTCTGCACGCACAGCAGCGCCGCGTGGTGGTGGTAGTCCTCACGCCGCAGGTAGTGCACGTCTCCGGTCCCCACCAGGGGACGCCCGACCTCGCGGGCGATGGCCACGATGCCCTCGTTGGCCCTGTCCTGATCGGTGAGACCGTTCTTCTGGACCTCGAAGTAGACATTCTCGGCTCCCACCGCGTCCATCAGCTCGCCGGCATGGGCCCTGGCCTCGGCCGGGCGCCCGTCGAGCAGGTGCTGGCAGAAGCGTGACTGCAGGCAGCCGGTCAGCGCGATCAGCCCTTGGCCGTGGGCGGCCAGCTGTTCCATGTCGACCGACGGTTTGCCGCGCTGATAGCCGTCCAGAAAGCCCGCCGATGAGAGCTTGACCAGGTTGCGGTACCCGACCGCGTCAGCCGCCAGCAGGGTCAGGTGGAAGCGTTCGAGGCGCCCCGGCGCCCGGCGGGCGTGGTCCTCGACGACATAGACCTCGCAGCCGATGATCGGCTTGACGCCGTGCTTGCGACAGGCGGTGAACAGCTCGACGGCACCGTTCATCACGCCATGATCGGTCAGGCCCAGGGCGGGCTGCTCGAAGGACGCCGCCCGGGCGGCCAGCGCCTCGATCTTGCAGGCCCCGTCGAGCAGGGAGTACTCCGAGTGGACGTGGAGGTGGGCGCAGGTCGAGGTCATACGGGGTCAGCGGCCCGCGTCGGCGGCGACGTGAACCACGCCTTCGAGGATATGCATCGGGGCGGACGCCGTGGGGGTCTGGCCGGTGGCGTCGAGACGATTTCAGTCGCTCTGTGCGCGCTTGATCCACTTGCGCAGCAGCGCCAGCGGCCATTCCTGCCCGCTGACCGTGACCGAGTCCGGTCGCTCGCCGGCGAGCGCCAGCGCGGCGAGGTCCCCGGGGCCCGAAATCGTGGCGGCAACTCCGCTGGCCGGGGCCTCGGTGCTGACCTGCGCCGGAGCGCCGTCACGAATCAGCAGATAGCGAGTGGGGCCCTCGCTCGGCCGGTAGGCGACGGCAAAGCGCTCATGCCCGGTCCAAGCGGGATCGATCATCAGCGCGATCAACCGGAGTGCCAGGTCGGGCTCGAACCGCACGCCGATCCGGTGCAGGCCGCGGAAGTCAAGCCGCACGTCGATCAGCGAGCGCAGCGCGATCAGCCGCTCGCGCCGCCCCCGCACCCGGGCCACACCCCGCCCCAGGCGCCGGCGCAGCGGACCGGCGATCAGCCACCGGGCAATCGCCCCCGGGTCACCGATCAGCTGGAAATCAACCTCCTGGCGAGGCCGTGGTGATTGAGCGTGGCGGATCACCGCCGCACCGTCGCGGGCTGTGACCTGGGCGCAGCCGCGCCCGCCCCCGAACACCAGGTCGTAGGCCACCGGCTCGGAGTAGGCCTCGCGCTGAGCCGGAAGCAGCTCCACCAGCAGCCGGCCGGCCAGGTCCGACTCGGTCTCGGCGAGCCGGTGCCAGATCGGCGCCAGCCAGGAGCGGCTCGTGCGCTCGGCCTCAGGGACCTCGGCCGCGGCGGCGGTGGTGGCGGTGGCGGTGGCGGTGGCGGGCGGCATTCCCTCCCCGAGAACCACCGGCTGAGGGCTGATGGCGGCGCGCAGCCGCTGGCGGGCGTCGTTGAGGCGCTCAGGCTCGACCAGCCCTGGGCCGCCGGCCGCCTCCGGCCCACCCGGCAGCTCCGATGCGGGCGCGGCGCGCAGCTGCTCGAGCGCTTGGCGCAGCTCACCGATGGCAAGCTGAGCGGCCCGGGATCGGTCGGCGCCGGCCCGGGCCTGTCCGGCCAGCTCGGCGGCTCGCTGCTCGGCGGCCAGCCGGGCGGCCCGCTCACAGGCAAAGGCGCTTCGTAATCCGTCGAACTCGCGTCTCAGCTGAGTCAGCGTCTGCGCGGTCCGCCGCTCGATCAGGCTCCGGGCGGCCAGGCCGCCCTCGGCATCGAGCAGCCGCGCCCGCAGCGCGACCTCGGAGGCCGCCCGGGCCTCGAGCTCTCGGCGCAGGGCGGCGAGCAGCTCGTCGTCGCCCGGGGTCCTCGCCGGGGCCGGTGAAGACGGTTCCGGTGAACCCCGGGGGGAAACCGGGGGCGGCTCGGAGGGCACGCGCGCCTGCTCGCCGGCCCGCCGCTGGGCGAGCCGGTGTTCGAGACGGAGCCTGTCGGCTTGACCGGGAGACGGTTGCAACCTGTCACGCTGAGCCGACTCGGCCCACGCCTCCTCGGCCCGGCGACGGGCGGTGGTGGCGGCCGCGGCGGCCTGCTCGGCCTCATCGGCGCGGCGCCGGGCGCCGTCGAGCTCCTCCTCCAGCCCACGAATCCGCTCCTCGGCGGCGGCCAGGTCACCCAGCGCCTCCCGGGCCCGGGCCGCGTCGGCGGCCCCGGCCTCGAGCCGCCGGGTCAGCTCGTGGCGCTGGGCCTGGGCGGCGTGAGCCCGCTGTTCGGCGGTGCGGCGGCTGCGCTCGCGTTCTGACAGTGACGCCGACAGCCGCTCGACCTCGAGGCGGGCGCTGGCCAGCTCCCCCTCCAGAGCGTCCACCCTGGCGTTGAGCTCAAAGGTGGCGTCCTCGGCCTCCAGGGCGCGCCGGCGGGCGTCCTCGGTCTCCCGGGCGCGCCGGCGGGCGTCCTCGGCCTCCAGCTCAGAGCTCGGAGGGCTCGCCGACGACGCGGGCCGCTCGCCCTCCCCGACGGCCGAACCCTCGGGTTCAATCGGGGCTTCGCCCGAGCGCCGCCCGAGCGGCTCGACGGCCGGCGGCAGCGGCACGACGACGGCCCCCAGCTGAAGCCAGGTCCGCCCCGCCAGCTCGGGCGCCAGCGCCGCGGGCACCGTGAAGCTGATTCGCCACATCCCCGGCCCGGCTCCGGTCACGCTGGGCGGTTCCGGCATCGCCGGGAAGCGAAACCGGCGCCCGGCGGCCTCGACGACCAGGATCGGCTGCGCGCTCCAGGCGGGGCGCCGCCGCCGCCAGCGCCCGGTGACCCGGACGGTCAGATTCTCCCCTCCCTCGGCGAACCACTCCACCGTTTCGATGCCCAGCATCGATGACACTCCGGGCGGGTCGTTCATGGCCACCGAAGGTATGTCCCCGGGCGGACGGACGGACGCCCGCGACCGCGGCTAACCGTCTCGCAGCTGGGCCGCCAGCGCCCGAGCGTCGGCCAGCAACCGCTGGGCCTCACCGAGGTCGCCGCTCTCGGCGACGATGCGCTCCCGCGTGGCCGCCAGCTCGGTGCCCAGCCGCTGCACCTCGGCCCGCAATCCGGTCACCTCCGAGACGGCGGCGTCGCGGGCCACCTTGGCGCCAGCCAGCTCCTCGCGCAGCCGAGCCGCCTCGGCGACGCGCCGGTCCACGCGGGCCTGGGCGCCGGCCAGCTGCTCGCGCAGGGCGGCCGCCTCGCTGGCGCGCTCGTCGCGGGCGGCGGCGAGCTCGGAGGCCCGGCGCTCGGAATCTGCGCGGGCCTGTTCGGTCTCGGCCGTGCGAGCCTCAACCTCCTTGCGATGGCGCTCCACCGCCATGGTCAGCTTCTCCAGCTGGCTGCGCAGCGCTTCCTGGGTCGCCTCCAGCGCCGCCTGGGTGGCCCGGCGCGACTCGAGCTCGGACTGGGAATCGGCCAGGCTGCCCCGCAGCCGCACGGCCTCGGCGGTGCGCTGCTCGAGCTCGGCGTGCAGCGCGGCCACCGTCTCCTTGAGCAGCAGGTCGGCGAGGGGCCCAGAGCGCGGTGGCTCGGGGTCGGATTCGCGCAGCGCCGACGGCGTCGGCGGGGGTGGTGGCGCTGGCGCGATGACCGGTTCCGGGCCTTCCCCAGTGTCCGGCGCCTCGGCATTCTCCGCCTCGGGGCTATTCCGGTCCGCGCTCTCCGCCACGGCGTCGGCCGGCATGGCCTCGGCGGGCACGGCCTCGGGCGCCGCGGCCGGCTCGCCGGGCGGGGGCACCGGGATAACCGAGCTCCCCAGCCACAGCGCGGCCTGGCCATCGTGGCGGGGCTCGGCCCAGCCGGGCAGCGTGAAGCTGGCGCTCCAGCCCTCGGAATCGGGGGACTCGGGATCCCGGGTGGCCGGGAAGCGGTGGCGGCGCCCCTGCACCTGCACCACGAGCAGCTCCTCCTCGCCGGCCCGGTCGCGATCCAGCCAGCGACCGCTGAGCCGCAGAGCGACCGTGCCGCCGTCGGCCCGGGAACTCTCGATCCGGGCGATCTGGAGCGGCGTCCCGACTGTGGCGCTGTCTTTCATGCCAAGGAGTTGCCCCGCAGCGTACCGTCGCCGGCGGCGGCGTCAGTGAGAATTTTCGGCGTTAGGCCCGCGAATCCTGTGCAGACACGCTTCACCGCCACCTGTAAGGAGGAGAACGGCAAGCCCCGCGCCAACCGGCCGGCGGTGGCACCACGGGCCGCCGGCCATCGTCGGGCGGTGGCGGCTAGGAGTCGCTGGTCGCCTGCTGGCGGACGGTCAAGGCAGCACCGGCCAGAACCGCGGCACCCACTCCGGCCAGAGCAACCTTGGCCTTGGTGGGATCCACGCGGCGGCGGATGTAGAACTTGGACCCCTGCCAGATAACGAAGCCGAGAAGCTTGTAACCCATAGGTTTCGATGCTACCCAGCTTGGCGCTGCAGACCACAAAATCCGCTCAGGGATGCCTGAGCCGCCACGCCAGCCGCGACTGCAGCGACCACAGCTCGATGAATCCCGGTGAAGCGGCCTGGGAGAAGAGGCCCCCGGACTCCGAGAAGGTCGCCAGCTGAGGGTCGTAGACGGCGTTGGGCGATGCGCGCGTCACCACCCGTGCCGAGCCCTTGTAGAGCTTGATCCCGATCGTCCCGGTGACCTGCGTGTTGACCGCCTCCATGTACGCGTCCAGGTCGGAGCGAGCCGGCTCCCACCACAGGCCGGCGTAGACGAAGTACGCCCAGCGCTGGTCCAACCAGGGCTTGAGCTGGTTCTGGTGAATCGTGCCCACGAGCTTCTCGAGCTCCTGATGGGCCAGCAACAGGATCGCCGCGGCCGGGACCTCGTAGATGTCGCGCACCTTCAGCCCCACGATCCGATCCTCGATGTGGTCGACGATCCCCACGCCGTGGCGGGCGCCGATCGACGCCGCGCGGTCCAGCAGCTCCACCAGGCCGAGCCGCTCGCCATCCAGGGCCACTGGCACGCCGCGCTCGAACTCCACCGTCAGATGCTCGGGCTCGTCAGGGGCCTCCTCGGGACGCGTCACGAGCTGAAAGACGTCGTCCTCGGGGGCGTGCTCCAGATCCTCGATCCAGCGCCCCTCGCTGGAGCGGCCCCAGAGGTTGTCGTCGATCGAGTAGGGGGCCACCTCGGCGCCGCCCTTGACCGGGATCCCGTGCTCGCGGGCGTAGGCGGCCTCCTCGTCGCGGCCCATCCGCCAGGTCCGCACCGGCGCGATCACGCGCAACTCCGGGGCTAAGGTGGCGATCGTGGCCTCGATCCGCACCTGGTCGTTGCCCTTGCCCGTACAACCGTGGGCGATCGTGTCGCACCCGCTCTGCCGCGCGTACTCGACGGCGAGCTTGGCAATCAACGGCCTTCCCAGGGCCGTGAACAGCGGGTAGCCGAGGCCGTAGACGGCGTTGGCCTTGATCGCCGGCAGGACGTACTCGTGGGCGAACTCCTCGCGCGCGTCGACCACATGAGCCTCCACCGCCCCGATCTGAAGCGCCTTGCCCTTGACGACCTCGTAGTCCTCGCCGGGCTGCCCGAGGTTGACCGTCAGCGCCACCACCTCGGCCTGATAGCGATCCTGGATCCACTTCAGCATCACGCTGGTATCGAGCCCGCCGCTGTAGAGCAGGAGCACGCGGCGGACCTGATCGGGGTCGGCGAGATAGGTCGCCGTGGCCTGAAACCCGGGATCGACGACCAGGGGGGCACGAGGGTGCGAGATTCGCTCGGTCATGGCCGTGGCAATCTATTGCCGTTTCCGTAGATGCAGTCGTACCGACCGGGGGCCGCCGCCGAGGATCGGTCGCCCTTACTGCTTCAGTTTCGCGACGTTGAACGCCACCGCGGCGCGGATCAGGTCCTTGAACGCGGCTTCGTCAGTCGCGTCGTCCTCGCGAATGTCGATGGCTCGCCGGGTGTTCCCCCCCAGGCTCGAATTGAACAGTTGAGCGGGGTCGCTCAGCGAGGCTCCGTGAAAGAAGGTCAGCTTCACCACCTGTTTGTACGGTTCTCCCGTACAGATGCCCCCGTGGTGAGACCAGACGGGAGTCCCCGGGGAGGATTGCTTGACCCATTTCCACTCCTCGACGACCTCGGGGTCGGCCTCGTGGATTAGCTCGCGCATCCGTTTCAGCACCGAGCCCCGCCAATCGCCGAGCTCGCCGATGCGCCGGTCGATCATCTCCGAGGCGGATGCGGGCGTTACCGAATTATCTGGCGGCACGGATCGTCCCCTCGACGGTGTCCATGGCGGGCATGCTAGCTGCGGCTCGCGTCCTGCGGCCAGACGAAGGTGGCCTTGACCAGGGCCTGTTGCTCGTCGCCGCCCAGGACCGCGAATCGCTCCGCGAACTCTCGGCGGGCCGCGACCTCGTCGGCCAGCAGACGGTCGACCAGCACACCCATCGCCATCAGCGCCGCCGGCCCGCGCGGGAGCCCCGCCACCTCGGCGGCCAGCGAGCGCAGCAGGGCGACCTGGACCTCCCGATCCTGGTGGCGACCGAGCACGTCCTGAAGCGCCTTCAGCGACCGGACCAGCGGATCCACGACCTCGGCTGCGAACAGCTGCGAACCGAACAGGTCCAGCAGGTAGCGAAGCTCCTTGCCCTTCTTGCGCAGCTCGTGGTAGGCCTCGGCGTGGCTGTCCTCGCCGATCGCCTGCCCCAACGCCAGGACTCGCTTGTAGGCGCGGCGGATCCGCTTTCCGGCCAGCTTGGCGATCGGCTCCGCCGCCGCGGGCCGATCGTCCAGGGGCCGGTGCACCAAGCCCTCCAGCAGCATCTCCCAGTCCGCGAGCAGGTCATCTGTCCGCTGCGAGCACAGGGCTCGCGCCGTCTCCGACCGGGCGCTCATCCGCCAGTGGCCGAGCACCTGGCGCAACGGGTCCAGATCGGCCCGGATCGACGGGGCGACCATGGCCCGCATCGCCTCGAACTCGTCCACGTACACGTCGAGGTCGCGGGCCTCGCCGGTGACGCGCTGAAGCCAGCGAAACTCGCTGCGAAAGCCGGGCAGATCGAGCGGCTCGAACACCTGCGCCAGCTGGCGCTGCACGGTTCGCGAGCGGCGAACCGAGATCCTCAGCTGATGCAGATATTCGGGATCCTCTCCGCTCAGGGCGCCGTCGAAGTTGGCCCGGATCGTGCCCAGCAGCTCGCGCAGCACGATGGCCGCCGCGGCATCGGCGCGCTGCTCGGGCGCGAGCGCGACCGACACCTTCGCCGATCGAACCCCGCTCACCACCGACCCGCTCACCGCAGAAGCTCGCCCATCCGGCTCAGGGCCTCGTCGATTTCCGGCCCGGAGACGACAAGAGGAGGCTCGAAGCGGACCGTCGCCGGGCCGGTGGCGTTGATCACCAGGCGCTGCTCCAGCAACGCCCGCCGGGCCAGCTCCGGAGCCGAGATCCCCTCCCCCAGGTCGGCTCCCACCATCAGCCCACGCCCGCGCACCGCGGCGATTCCAGGCAGCGCCTCAAGCCCCAGGGCGAGCCGCTCCCCGAGGGTTCGAACCTGCTCGAGCAGCGCCGGCTCCGAGCAGATCTCGACCGCCACCAGGGCCGCCGAGGCGACCAGCGGGCCCCCCGCGAACGTTGAGCCGTGGTCTCCGGTCTGGAACACGTCGGCCAGCCGCGGTCCGGTGACCAGCGCGCCGGCGGGCAGTCCGCCCCCCAGCGCCTTGGCGCTGGTCAGTGCGTCGGGCACCACGCCGCACTGCTCATACGCCCACAGCGTCCCAGTCCGCCCCATCCCGGTCTGGATCTCGTCGAAGATCAGGGCAGCTCCATGGGCGTCGCAGGCCGCCCGGGCCGCCTGCAGCAGCTCGTCGGAGAGGACGTGGATCCCGGTCTCGCCCTGGATCGGCTCCAACAGCACCGCCGCAGTCTGGTCGTCGACCGCGGCGGCCAGCGCCGTCGCTTGCTTGGGCACCACCTCAAAGCCGGGAACCAGTGGGGCGAACGGGGCCTGCTTGGATTCCTGGGGGGTCGCCGACAGGGCGCCGTAGGTGCGCCCGTGAAACGCCTCCTCGAGGACGATCAGCTTGCCCTGGGGGCGGGCCCTGCGGGCCAGCTTGATCGCCGCCTCGTTGGCCTCGGCGCCCGAGTTACAGAGAAACACCTTGCCGCCCAGCGAGCTCTCGGCCAGCCGGGCCGACAGCTCGAGCGCCGGCGCGGTGTAGTAGAGGTTGGTGGCGTGGGTCAGCCGGCCGGCCTGTTCGCGCACCGCCGAGACCACCCGCGGGTGGCAATGGCCGACGTTGAGAACCGAGATCCCGGCCAGGAAGTCCAGGTACTCGTGGCCGTCGGAGTCCCACAGCCGGCATCCGGACCCGCGGACGAACTGGACCGGGTTGCGGGCGTAGGTGCCGATCGCGTAGCGGCGCTCGAGCTCCTGGAGGTCATCCAGCGATGCGGTGCTCATCCCTCGCCACCGATCTTGGTCCCCTGCCCGGCGTCGGTGAACAGCTCCAGCAGCAGCGAGTGCGGGACGCGACCGTCGACGATGTGGGCAAAGGAGACGCCGCCGTGAATCGCGTCGAGGCAGGCCACGAGCTTCGGCCGCATCCCCCCGGCGACCAGCGCCAGCGCCGCCTGGACCTCGTCGGCGCTGGCCTCGGACACCACGCTCGCGGGGTCGCCGGGGTCACGCAGCCAGCCCGGGACATCGGTCAGGAACATGATCTTGTAGGCGCCGAGCGCGCGGGCCACAGCGCCGGCGGCCTCGTCGGCGTTGATGTTGTAGGAGCGTCCCTCCCGATCGGCCCCCACGCTGGCCACGACCGGGATGTAGTCCTGGGCCACGTGGCTGAGCACGTCGACGTCGACCCGCTCGATCCGGCCCACGAAGCCGATGTCCTGTCCGCTCGGCGCCGCCTGGCGCGCGGCTCTGAACAGCAGGCCGTCATCGCCGCACAGCCCCACCGCGGGCTGGCCATGGCGCCCCAGGCGCAACACGATGTCCTTGTTGACCTTGCCCACCAGCACCATCTTGGCGACCTCGACGGTCGCCTCGTCGGAGACGCGGAGCCCGTCGACGAACTCGACCGGCAAATCCAGGCGCCGCATGTAGCTGGTGATCTCGGGGCCGCCGCCGTGAACCACCACCGGGTTCATGCCGACGTACTTGAGCAGCACCACGTCGCGCGCGAACTCCTCGCGCAGCGCGGGGTCCACCATCGCGGCGCCGCCGTACTTGATCACCACCGTCTTGCCGTGGAACTCGCGGATGTAGGGCAGCGCCTCGAGCAGCGTGGCGACGTCGCGGACGGGACGGGTCATGTCGTGTAGTCGGCGTTGATCGTCACGTACTCGTGGCCGAGGTCGGAGAAGTACAGCTCGGCGGTGGCCCCCTCGCCGGGCAGGCCGATCTCGTACTCGACCTCGTCGCGGGCCACGATCACCGCCAGTCCCTCGGAGTCGTGGGGGGCGTAGGCCCCGTGGCGGCACACCTGAACCCCCTCGATGGCGATGTCGACGTCCAGCGGCCCGGTGCCCGGCATCGCCGCCCCCACGGCCTGGATGATCCGGCCCCAGTTGGGGTCGCCGCCGTACAGCGCGGTCTTGACCAGCGGGGAGTTGGCGACCGAGCGAGCCACGGCGTTGACGGCGTCATCGTCGCCGCCGCGAACCACCACCCGGCCCGAGCGCCGGGCCCCCTCGCCGTCGCGCACCACCATCAGGGCCAGCTGGCGCAGCACCGCGTCGAGCGCCTCCCCGAAGCGAAGCTCATCCTCGGTCTGGGGCTCGACCGCCACGCCGGAGGCACCGCTGCACTGCATGATCACGGTGTCGCTGGTCGACAGCTGGCCATCGACGCTGACCCGCTCAAACGAACGCTTGACGCACACCCCCAGCAGCAGGTCGCAGGTCTCGGCCGACAGCTCGGCGTCGCTCTGGACAAAGCACAGCAACGTGGCGAAACCGGGGGAGATCATCCCCGCGCCCTTGCACTGCGCGGTCAGCTTCACGGTCCCGCTGGCCAGCGCCACCTCCAGGCAGGCCCGCTTCTCGAACGCGTCGGTGGTCTGGATCGCTGCCGAGAAGGCGCCGTCGCCGTCAGCGCTCAGCGTGTGCGAGGCGGCGACGATGCCCTTGGTGATCTTGTCCATCGGCAGCGGCACGCCGATCACCCCGGTGGAGGCCACCGCCACCTGGTTCTCGGGCGCCCCGGCGATCAGCGCGCACGCTGCCTGCATCTTGGCCGCGTCCTCGACCCCGGGCCGTCCGGTGGCCGCGTTGGCGTTACCCGAGTTGACCACGACCGCGCGCAGGGCGCCGAGGTCGCAGCGCTCGCTGCACAACAGCACCGGCGCGGCCAGCGCCCCCGAGCGCGTGAACCGCGCCGCGCTGGTCGTCTGGCGCGGATCGGCGATCAGCAGCCCGACGTCGGGCGCGCCGCTGGGCTTGATTCCGGCGGCCACCCCGGCGGCGCGGAAGCCGGCCGGGAGGCCGCCTCCGTCGAGCTCGGTGATCTGTGGCAGCGGCTCGATCCAGCGGCTGGAGAAGAACCCCTTCACTGGATGCCCTGCCCTTCGGGGAGGCCGAACATCAGGTTGAGGTTCTGGACCGCCTGCGAGGCGGCGCCCTTCCACAGGTTGTCGATCGCCGCGAACACGATCACCCGGCCGGTGCGCTCGTCGCGGTGGGCGGAGATGCGGCAGATGTTCGTCTCGCGGACGTCGCGCACCCCGGGCGGAGTGTCGGACAGCTCGACGAACGGCTCGGCGGCGTAGAACTCTTGATAGAGCGCTCTAGCGTCCCGGGGCCCCCCATCCAAAGGAGTCACGTAGCAGGACACGAGCTCCCCTTGGTCGAGCGGGAGCAGGTGGGCGGTGAAGGTGATCCGCACGTCGGCGCCCAGGGCCCCCAGCTCCTGTTCGATCTCCGGCGTGTGCCGGTGGTGCGGAACCCCGTAGGCGGTGACGTTCTCATCGACGGTGACGAAATGCGTCTTGTCGGTCGCCGCCCGCCCGGCGCCGGAAACCCCGGACTTGGCGTCGATCACGACGTCGCCGATCACCCCCGCCCGGGCCAGAGGGGCCAGGGCGAGCACGGACGCGGTCGGATAGCAGCCCGGGTTGGCGACGATGTCGGCCTGGCGAATGCG
>DASXJY010000137.1:0-1536 GCA_036497115.1 Solirubrobacteraceae bacterium | reverse complement strand
CCAAGCGCAACCTGGAGAAGGCCGGCTACGGGGAGGCGAATCCTCTGGAGGATGGCTCGCTGAGCGAGTTTCGCGTCCACCGGATCCCGATGAGCACGCTGACCACGCGCGCCGTCGAGGGGATGGAGGGCGTGTCCACCCGCGATGCCGGCCGGGCCAAGAACCTGTTCGCGCTCGGTCTCGTCTCGTGGCTGTACGGTCGCCCCACCGACGTCACCAAGCGGTGGGTGGAGAAGAAGTTCGCCCGCAACCCGGCCGTCGCGCAGGCCAACCTGGCCGCCTTCAATGCCGGCTGGTCGTTCGGGGAGACCACCGAGCTGCTCGACGTGCAGTACCGCGTCCCCGCCGCGACTGACGTCCCGCCCGGGACCTACCGCAACGTCAACGGGACGACGGCTCTGTCGCTGGGGCTGATCGCGGCCAGCGTCCGCTCAAAGCTCCCGTTGGTGCTGGCCAGCTATCCGATCACGCCCGCCTCCGAGCTACTGCACGAGCTCTCGCGCCACGCCAACATCGGGGTCTCCACGATCCAGGCCGAGGATGAGATCGCCGCCGCCGGCATGGCCCTGGGCGCATCCTTCGGTGGCCGCCTGGGCGTGACGGCGACAAGCGGGCCCGGCATGGACCTCAAATCCGAGACGATCGGCCTGGCAATGATGCTCGAGCTGCCGATGATCATCATCGACGTGCAGCGCGCCGGCCCCTCCACCGGCATGCCGACCAAGACCGAGCAGTCCGACCTGCTCATGGCGCTCTACGGCAGACACGGCGAGTCGCCGCTGCCGGTGATCGCCCCGACTACGGCGGGCGGGTGCTTCGATGCCGGGTTTGAGGCCGCGCGCATCGCCATCCGTTACCGGACCCCGGTGATCCTGCTCTCTGACAGCTTCCTGGCCTCCTCGTCAGAGCCGTGGATGGTGCCCGACGTGGAATCGCTGCCCGAGATCGACCCGCGCTTCGCCACCGCGCCTTCGAACGGTCATCCGTTCGAGCCCTACAGCCGCGACGACCATCTGGCGCGGCCGTGGGCGATCCCCGGCACCCCGGGCCTCCAGCACCGGATCGGCGGCCTGGAGAAGGCCGACGGCAGCGGGAACATCTCCTACGACGGCGCCAACCACGAGCGCATGACCGAGTTGCGCGCGGCTAAGGTGGCCGCGATCGCCGAGGAGGTCCCGTCGCTGGTCGTGGACTCCGAGCCCGGGGCCGAGCTGCTCGTGCTCGGCTGGGGCTCCACCGAGGGCGCGATCCGGGCCGGCGCGCGCCGCGCTCGCGAGGCCGGCCACAAGGTGGCCACCGCCCAGCTGCGCCACCTCAACCCGCTGCCCGCCAACGTCGGGGACGTGCTGCGCTCCTTCGAGCGCGTGCTGGTGCCCGAGCTCAACAGCGGCCAGTTGGCGATGCTGCTGCGCAGCCGGTTCCTGGTCGACGTCGAGTCCTTCACCAAGATCCAGGGGCAGCCCCTGTTCGCCTCCGAGATGGAAGAGGAGATCGCCAACCGCCAATGAGCGCAACGCTGACCAAGGCCGACTTTCA
>DASXJY010000136.1:0-35821 GCA_036497115.1 Solirubrobacteraceae bacterium | reverse complement strand
GGAGCTCACCTACACCGCCCGCGTCCTCTCGGGTACCGAGGCGGCGCAGCTCGGCTTGGTCACCCGTCTGGCCGACGACCCCCTGGCCGCCGCCCGCGAGCTCGCCACCGAAATCGCCGCCAAGTCGCCGCACGCCGTCCGTGCGGCCAAGCGGCTGTACGACGAATCCTGGACCGCCACCACCGAGGAGACGCTGGCGCTGGAGGCGGCGCTCCAGCTGACGCTGGTCGGCAGCCCCAACCAGCTGGCGGCGGTGAGCGCGGGGCTGTCCAACGAGCCGCCGCGGTTCGTCGATCCCTGACCAGCCACTTCGGTCATCGATACCTGGCGCGAGGTTGGCCGCGTTGTCGCGTGCCGCCGACCGGCCTCGGCCTCGAACTGGGGAACAGGGACTCGAACCCCAACTTCGACGTCCAGAGCGTCGCGTGCTGCCATTACACCATTCCCCAGGGTAGTGCAGCGCGTGTGTACGCGGGGGGCGTTGAGTATAGGTTAGTTCCGTCCGGCGGCCGTGCGAACATATGTTCGTGTCAACGGTGCGAGATGCTGTAGAAAGCCTGTCCCGGTTGGGTTTGACGCCTCCCGCCGTTGCGGCGGCGTTGGAGGTAGCCCCGAGTACCGTCCGGTACCACCTGGGCCGGCTGGAACGAACCGCCGCCGAGCCGGACGGCACAGCGGGCACGCCCCCTGGCGCCGACTCTGAGACCCCCGTTCGGGCGGATGAGACCAGCGCCCGAATCAACGTGGCCACTCGCCACGCTGTGGCCAAGATGCTTGAGGCCGGCGTACCGCGGACCGAGATCGCTCGGACGCTGGGGATCGCAAAGGCGACGGTCAGCTATCACGCCCGTCGTCTCGGCGCCCCCATCGATGAGCGTTGCGCGCGCCGATATGACTGGCAGGCGGTGCAAAGACACTACGACGCCGGCCACAGCGTGCGGGAGTGCATCGCGAAGTTCGGGTTCTCGTCCGCGAGCTGGTTCTCGGCCGTGGGCCGCGGGGCAGTTGTCGCGCGCCCGGCCTCAACGCCTATCGACGAACTCTGCGTGGCTGACACTTACCGCGGACGCTTCAATCTCAAGGCACGCCTGGTCAAAGCGGGCTTGAAGGAGAGCAGATGCGAGCGATGCGGGCTGGAGAGCTGGCGAGGAGAACCGATCACGCTGGCACTGCACCACGTCAACGGGGTGCGCAACGACAATCGCCTTGAGAACCTCCAGCTGCTCTGCCCCAACTGCCACAGCCAGACCGACACATACGCCGGTCGGAACGGAGGCCGCCGCAGACTCATCTGAACGGCCGATGTGGCTTAGCCTAACCTGATGAGCCGTCGTCTAGTGTCGTGCTCTGCCTGTGGCTGAGCAGACGATCAGCGCGCCAACGATCAGAAAGCCTGCCAGGAGCAGCGGCCGGACCAATCCGGCGCCGGCGAAGGCTCCTGCGCGTTGGCTTCCGTGGGCGCTTTTGACGGTGTCGATCTTCGCCGCCGCGACCGCGTTCGTGGTGGTGACGAACATGCGTCCCGGGTACGACGCGTTCGGGTGGCTGGTTTGGGGCCACCAGGTGCTGCACTGGAACCTGAACACGGACGGGGCCCCGTCTTGGAAGCCGCTCACGTTTCTGTTCACGCTGCCGTTCGCGCTGGCCGGGCGGGGCGACATCTGGCTGTGGATGGTCGTGTCGGTGGCCGGGGCGTTCGCCGGCGTCGTGTTCGCGGGGCGGATCGCCTACCGGCTAAGCGGTCCGTGTCCCGAGCGGCGCTACGCGCCGTGGGTGGCCGCGGCGTTCGCCGGGATCGGGGTGATAGCGCTCGACGGCTACTGGCAGCAGATCCTGATCGCCAACTCAGATCCACTCGTGGTCACGCTGTGCCTGGCGGCGATCGACGCACATTTCTCCCGGCGCCCGCGGCTGGCCTTTGCCGCCCTCGTCCTGGCCTCGCTGGGCCGGCCCGAGGTGTGGGTGTTCCTGGGCCTGTACGCCCTCTGGGCGTGGCGGGCGGTGCCGTCGATGCGGCTGTTCACCGCGGTTGGTGCGCTGATCATTCCGGCGCTGTGGTTCGTGATCCCCGGCCTCACCGCCAAGAGCTGGTTTGAGCCCGGCGAGCTGGCGCTGCGCTCGGTCAACCCGATCAATGTCATCCACGGCAGCCGGTTCAGCGGCATCATCGATCGCTTCTTCAGTCTCTACGCGCTGCCGGTGTGGCTGGCCGCGCTGAGTGGCCTGGGCATCGCAGCGGCGCGCCGGGATCGCCAGACGCTGGGACTGGCCGCGGCGGTGTGCCTGTGGGTGGCGGTCGAGATCGGGCTGGCCCTGCACGGGTGGTCGGGCGCCACGCGGTACCTGTTCGAGCCGGCGGCGGTGGCGGTGGTGATAGCCGGCTCCGCCGTCGGCCGGCTGCTGGGGTTCGCGCCGCGGGGATCCACGGTGCTGGGCTGGCTGGGGCCGGTGGCGGTGGTGACGCTGCTCGTCGCCCTGTACCCGTTGGTGCGCGACCGCGTGCACGCCGCCCAGCCCGAGTTCACACAGGCCCACTCAAGCGGGCGGCAGCTCGACCGCCTGCAAGCGGTGATCGCCAGCGGCGGCGGTGCCGGCAGGATTCGCCGCTGCGGCAAGCCGACGACGCTGGTCGGCAACCAGAGCATGCTGGCCTGGGCGCTGGGGATGAACGTCGGCGAGGTCGGATACAAGATCGGCCGCGGGATCGACAGCGGCCGGGCGATCGTTGTGTACAAGCCGCACGACCACGGATGGCGAGTTCATCCGTTCAACATCGCCCCGGCCGATCGGGGCCCCTGCAACCGGCTGAAGACCAACAGCGCCTTCGGCTGACCGGTTACAACCGGCTTCGGCTGACCGCCTACAACCTGATCGGCTAACCGGCCTAGAGCTGCTCGAGATCGCTCGACAGGTCGCCGAGCTGCTGCACTCGATCGCCGATCTGCACGCCGTCGGCGATCAGCCGCCGGGCCGGAAGCAGATCCTCTGACCGCCCCACAGTGAGCGCACCAGCCAGCCGCCCCGCGTGCAGGTAGAAAACGGTGAACGCCCCATCCTCGAGCGAGCCCCGGACCACCTCGCGATCCCAGTCGAAGGCGGGGCCCAGGTACTCGATCGCCGCCCAGTCCGACAGGTCGCCGAAGAAATAGGGCACCACGTCGTAGGGCGCCGCCTTGCCCAGCATGTTCAGCGCGACGGTCTTGCCCTGGTTGAAGGCGACGTCCCAGTGCTCCACCCGGATCCGGCGGCCGCCGTGGATGACGCTCTCGTACTCGGCCACGTCGCCCGCGGCGAATATCCCCGGCACGGCCGTCTGCAGCTGGGCATCGACGCGAATGCCGCCGGTCTCCCCCAGCTCGAGGCCGGCGCCGCGCGCGAGCATCACATCCGGGTTGACCCCCACCCCGATGACAACCGCATCGGCGGCAAACTCGTGACCGTTCTTGGTCACCACCTTGGTGACCCTGCCGTCGGCCCCTGCGAAGTGGTCGAGCTCGTCCTCGGCGTGGATCGCGATGCCATGGTCCGAGAGCAGATCGTGAAAGAACTGGGCCGCCTCTCGGCCGAAGGTCCGGCTCAGCACGACCGGCTCCATCATCACCATCGTGCAGCTGGATCCCAGCTCGGTCAGCGACGCCGCCACCTCACTGGCGATGTAGGAACCACCGATCATCACCACCCGCTTGCCGGCGGCATCCTCGCGGATCGCGTCGGCGTTGCCGAACGTCCGCAGGTAGTGGATCCCCTCCAGCTCGGCTCCGGGCACGTTCAGCCGCCGGACGTTGGCGCCGGTGGCGATCAGCGCCTGCCCGAACCCGATCTCCTCCTTGTTTGAGAGCTTCACCGTGTGGCCCTCGAGATCGAGCTTCATCACCGACGTCCGGGTGAGCGCCTCGATTCGCTGCTCCGCGTACCAATCGGCGCTCCGCAGCAGAGCCGACTCGCGGCTCTCGCTGGCCCGCAGGTAGCCCTTCGACAGCGGGGGCCGGTCGTAGGGGAGATCGGGCTCGCGCCCGACGAGCAGAATCGAACCGTCGGCGCCGGAGTCACGGAGCCAGCGCGCGCAATTGCCGGACGCCAGCCCGCCGCCGATCAGCAGGTACTCAACGTCGCGCACGGCCATCTCGACTGCTCCCCCGCGGACTGAGCCGGATCACCCGGTGGAGGCGGGCTCGCTGCCGTTGGGCGCGAACCGCGGCGTGATGTCGCCCTCGAGCCCGGGATCGAGGATCAGCAGGACCTGATCGCCGGCGTGGATCAGCGAGTCGGCCTTGGGAACGAACCCCGTGCCGTCGCGCAGGACGGAGATGATCAGCGAGCCGTCGGGGAGCGTGACGTCCTGGACCCGGTGTCCGGCCGCCGGTGAACCCTCCCCCACCTCGAGCTCGATGATCTCCAAGTGCTCCTCCTCGAGCGCCAGCAGCTGCACCAGTCCGTACTCCGGGACCTCGTGCTCGATCAGGCGCAGGATGAGATCGGTCGCCGAGACCGCCGGTTGGATGTTGAGCAGCTTGAAGTGGTCCAGGTTGCGGGGGTTGTTGACACGGGCGACGATCCGATCGCAGCCGTACTTCTCCTTGGCCACCTGACAGATGAGGATGTTGTCCTCGTCGTCGCCGGTGACCGCGATCACCAGGTCGGCGCGCTGGATCCCGGCCCGCTCCAGCACCCAAAGCTCGGTCGCGTCGCCGTACTGCGCGGCGTGCTCGAGCTCTTCCTCGACGATCCGAAAGCGCCGGTGATCGGACTCGATCAGCGTCACCTCGCGGTCTTTGGCGATCAGCTCGCGGGCCAGGTTCCACCCCACCTTGCCGGCTCCGGCGATGATCACATACATCTGCAGGCTGCTCCGTTCATGGCGCCAGGACGACCTGTTCGGCCTCGTCGATGGCGTGCTGGGTGGGGCAGATCGTAAGCAGTCCCTGCTCCGAGTACCAGGCGGCTCGGGCGGGGTCGGCCACCCGCACCACCACCCGCGGGACGTTGAACCGCCGCTGCGCGATCTGGGCGATCACGAGATTGGTGTTATCCCCCCGGGTCGCGGCCATAAACACGTCGGCGTCCTCGATGCCCGCCTCCACCAGCCCGTCGAGCTCCAGCGCCGCCCCCACCGTGAACCGTCCCCCGGCATCCTCCCAGCTGGCCGACTGATCCTTGTCGAGGCGCTCGTGTGACAGCGGGTCGCTGTCGAGCACCGAGACCTCGTGGCCGTCCTCGAGGGCGCGCTTGGCGATGGCCGAACCGACCCGCCCGGCGCCGACGATCACTATGAACATGCCGGAGACTCTAAGTGGTCTCCGGCCCGATTGCACCGGGAGGAGCTACGGATTTGAGGGACGCTCGGCCGCCGGCGGCGGTGTCAGCGCCGCGGCGACGATCACCAGGGCGAAGGCGAGCAGCCTGACCACCAGCTGCAGGTGTCCCGCCGGCAGCGGCTCACCGAACACGATCGGGCCGGCGGCGATCGTGGTGAGGTTGGCGAATGCGCTGGTCAACGCGATCATCGGGACCGCGTCGCCGAGTTGAAGGCTGCGCGCCGAGATCAGCAGACCGACCAGCGACGCGACCAGGATCACCACGGCCAGCGGGTGCACGAGAACGCCGAGTCCGAGTCCGCCGAGGTGCGAGCTGAGCGCCTTGATCGACGTGTCCGAGGCCGCCCACAACAGCCCCGCCGACACGGCCAGCAGCGCCGCGCGCTTGGGCCACAGGGCCAGCAGCAGGCCGCAACCGGCGACCACGGCCAGGAAGACTGCCAGCGTGCCAGGGTCGTAGTGCGAGTGGGCGCTGCTGGCGTCGCCGTCGAGCGTGGCGGCCAGAAAGGCCAGCCCGGCGGCGGTCAGCGCCACCCCCACCCACTCCCGCCGCGTCACCGTGATCCCGAACAGACGGTCGGCGACCACGGTCAGCAGCACCAGCCCACCCGCGATCACCGACTGCACCAGAGAGATCGGCGCCAGCGACAGCGCCGCCACGTGAACCCCCCACGAGGTCAGCGCGATCCCGATCCCCAGCACGTACAACGGCGAGCGAAACAGCTGAGCCGTGCTGTGCCAGGGCCGAGTCAGCACAACCTCCGGAGCCTCCCGCGCTCCGCGGAACTTGTACAGGAACCCGGCCACCGAGCCGAACGCGGTCAACAGCGCCAACACCAACCCGAGCTCGACGGAGAAGGACATCGCCCGCGGCCAGACTACCGCCCCGAGGCGTGCCCAGACCTAAGTAATCAGCGGAATGATCAGCAGCGCGACGATGTTGGCCACCTTGATCATCGGGTTGATCGCCGGTCCCGCGGTGTCCTTGTACGGGTCGCCCACGGTGTCGCCGGTCACCGCCGCGGCGTGAGCCTCTGACCCCTTGCCACCGTAGGCGCCGTCCTCGATCAGCTTCTTGGCGTTGTCCCAGGCGCCGCCACCCGCGGTCATCGAGATCGCGACGAACACACCGACCACGATCACCCCGATCAGCAGCCCCCCGAGCGCCTCGACGCTGATCAACCCCACCACCACCGTCAGTACGATCGGGATCAGCGCCGGCACGATCATCTCGCGCTGAGCGGCCTTGGTGACCAGGCTCACACAGGTGCCGTACTCGGGCAGTTCGGTGCCCTCCATGATCCCGGGCTTCTCCCGGAACTGGCGGCGGACCTCCTCGACGACCGCTCCGCCGGCCCGCCCGACAGCCTCCATCGAGAGCGCCGCGAACAGGTAGACCATCAGACCCCCCACCAGCAGTCCGATCAGCACCGGCGGGTTACCGATGGCGAAGTTGGGCGACTTGCCCTTGCCGAGGAGCTCCTGCTCGAACGCGTTGAACAGCACCAGGGCGGCCAGGGCGGCGGAGCCGATGGCATATCCCTTGGTGACCGCCTTGGTCGTGTTTCCGACCGCATCGAGCTTGTCGGTGACGTTGCGGACCTCTTCGGGCAGGTCAGCCATCTCGGCCACCCCGCCGGCGTTGTCGGTGATCGGGCCGAAGGCGTCGAGCGCGACGATCAGGCCGGTCAGCGAAAGCTGGGCCATGACCGCGACTCCGATGCCGTAGATGCCGTTCCCCAGCTTCCAGGCCCCGAAGATGCCCAGCGCGATCACGATCGCCGGCAGAGCGGTGGCCTGGTAGCCCTGGGCCAGGCCCTGGATGATGTTCGTGGCGTGCCCGGTCTGTGAGGCGCGGGCGGTCGACTTGACCGGCGAGAAGCGGGTGGAGGTGTAGTAGTCGGTGATCACGAACAGCAGTGCCGTCACCACCAGTCCGATCAGCGCGCAGAAGTAGAACTTCCACCAGTGCGGACCGTGCGCTCCGCCCTGATAGGTGACGCCCTCCATCAGCCACTTGGTGATCGGGAGGAAGGCCAGCGCGGCCAGCCCGCCGGAAACCGCCAGACCCTGATAGAGCGCGCGCTCGACGTTGCCGGAGCGCGACTTGACGGCAAAGGTCCCGATGATCGAGGCCACGATCGAGACGCCGCCGAGGACCAGCGGGTACAGCGCGACGCTGGTCTGCTGGGTGAAGGTCAGCACGCCGAGGAGCATCACGGCCACGGCCGTGACGGCGTAGGTCTCGAACAGGTCGGCGGCCATGCCGGCGCAGTCGCCGACGTTGTCGCCCACGTTGTCGGCGATGACGGCCGGGTTGCGGGGGTCGTCCTCGGGGATCCCGGCTTCGATCTTGCCCACCAGGTCGGCCCCGACGTCGGCGCCCTTGGTGAAGATTCCGCCCCCCAGCCGGGCGAAGACGGAGATCAGCGAGCCGCCGAAGCCCAGCCCGATCAGCGCATCGACGGCCTGGCGCGTGTACTCGCCGGCGATCCTGGTCAGCACGCCGTAGTAGCCGGCGACTCCGATCAGCGCCAGGCCGACCACGAGCAGGCCGGTGACAGCGCCGCCGCGGAAGGCGACGTCCAGGGCGCGCGAAACTCCCCCGCGCGCGGCCTCGGCGACGCGGGCGTTGGCTCGCACCGACACGTTCATGCCGATGTAGCCGGCGGCGGCCGAGAAGGTGCCGCCGATCACGAAGCCGATCGCGACGCGGATGTTCTGCAGCGGGATCAGGACGATGAACAGGACCACGCCGACCACGGCGATCGTCGTGTACTGGCGGTTCAGGTACGCGGACGCGCCTTCCTGAACCGCGGCTGAGATCGAGCGCATACGCTCGTTGCCCGGCGACAGCGCGAGCAGCTGGCGGGAGGTGACTGCGCCGTAAACGATGGCACAGGCGGAGCACACAAGCGCGATCAGGACGCCGTGGTCCGTTAGAAAGCTAGACAAGAAGGTCCTCCGGAGAAAGCTCTAAGTTTGAGGCGCGGTCAGGCGCAATCAACAACTGCAAAAGGGGCCGCCGCGCAGAATCATGCGGTGGCCCCGAGGGCAAGCCGCGCGGAGTCTAGCGTGCCCGCGCCGGATACGTCGCTCGGCGAGCCTCACTGCCCCGGGATCCAGAGCCTCCCGCTGCGCTGCGCTGGGCCGGCATCCCCCGGGGCGCCCGGGCCCGGTTCCGCCGGGCCGCCCGGAGCTCGATCCGGCCCAGGCTGACCGGCGCCCTCGGCAGGGCCCGCTCCGGGCCCATCCGGGCCGGGTTCGGGGCTGCCCGCGCCCGGCCCACCCCCCAGCTTGACGAACGCCAGCTGAAGCTGAGAGAGGGCATCGCGGATCGCAGCCGCCTGGGGGGCGGCGGTCTGCTCGATCAGCGGCAACAGGGCTCGAACGGCGTCGATCGCGACCTTGACCTGGCCGATGTCGCGCTCGTCCTCGGTCCCCGGGCCCAGACCGGTTCGCCGCATCCCCAGGTTGATCAGCGACACAACCTGCTCGAGCACGATCTGCTCGACTCTGATCTTCTTGAGTTCGGCCTCGTAGGCGGCGCGGAGCTCCTCTTCAGTGGGTTGCCTGCCGCCGCTACCGGGGTCGCCTGCTGCGTGTCCAGAGCTCATCTGCCGTCACCTCCGCGGAGTTTCCAGAACTCCAGAATAGGTCTCCCGGGTCTCGGCCTGCACGGCGCCGTAGATCTCGGCCAGGCTCATCCCGGTGTCGAGCATCCGGCGCTGGCGCTGGGCCCCGTTCAGCGACGGCAGGTTCACCTCGATCCCGAGCTCTGACCGCATCGGCCCGGTCCACTCCAGCAGCCGGTCGAGCGCGGCGGCCGCGGGATAGGGCTCAAGGCGGTTCAGATCGAGGAGGTCTCCGTCCAATCCGTGGCGCAGCGCCCGCCACACGTTCTCCTCGATCAGCCGGTTGGGAAGCACGGTGGCGGGAACCTGTTCGTCGACATCGCGCGCCGCCTGAGCGACGCAGGCCACGATCAGGGCGGCGAGGCCGTCGGACTCGGCGGCGGTGGCCTGGGCATCGCAGATCCTCACCTCCACGGTCCCGAACGCCAGGTGGGGCCGGATCGACCACCAGACCTGCGTGTATTCAACGATCGAGCGGGTCCGGACGAGCATCTCGATGTAGTCGGCGAACGCCGCCCAGGTTCCGTAGGCGTCGGGGACGCCACAGCGCGGAAAGCTCTTGGTGAAGATCTGCGTACGGGCGCTGTGAAGTCCGGAGTCGCGACCGTCGAGGAACGGTGAGTCGGCCGAGATGGCGAGCAGAACCGGCAGCACGGGCCGCAGGCGATCGCAGACCAGCACCGCCCGCTCGGCGCCCTGGACGCCCACATGGACGTGCAGCGAGAAGGTGTTGTTTCGCCACGCCACGTACTTGAGGCCCTCCTCCACCCGGCGGTAGTGATCGGTCTGGATGATCGGCTGCTCGCGGTAGTCAGACCATGGGTGGGTGCCGGTGGACCCGAGCTCGGCACCCTGGCGCGCGGCCAATGCAAACAGCCGCCGCCGCAGGTCGCGCTGCGCCGACCGGGCGGCCGCCAGGTCCTCCCCCCGTCCGGATCGGATCTCGATCTCAGACGAGATCAGCTCGCCTGAGATCGAGGACGCCAGTATCGGGTCGGCCACCGCGGCGTCGCGCAGCTCCTCGAACCTGGCCACCAGGCCGAGGTCGGCCGGGTCCAGAACGGCGAACTCCTCCTCCAGCCCGACCGTGAAGTCAGTCGAGGCGTCGAAGGCCACGCGCGCGGTGTCGAGATCGATCTCCACGTCTGAGGACGGCGTTATGTCAGATAGAAGTAGAGCGCGTAGAGCAGGTCGACGGCCGGGCTGGACGTGTGCACGGTGACCTCGGGCGGAACCTGCAGCAGCGCGTCGGAGTAGTTGAAGATGATCTTCACCCCGGCATCGGCCAGCTCGTCGGCGAGGGCCTGGGCGGCGGCGGACGGCACGGCCAGCACCGCGACGACGATGTCCTGCTCGTCGACGACGCTGCGCAGCTCGGAGTTGTGACGAACCTCCAGCGTCCCGATCCGGGTCCCCACTCGTTCGCGATCGACGTCGAAGATCGCCACTACCCGGAAGCCGTGATCGGCGAAGATATCCGAGGTCGCGATCGCGGTGCCAAGGTGCCCGGCGCCGAACAGCGCGATGTTGTGCTGGCCGGCGGTCCGCAGGATCTTGCGGATCTGGCTGACCAGCGACTCGACGTTGTAACCCACGCCGCGCTTGCCGAACTTGCCAAAGCCGGAAAGGTCGCGACGGATCTGAGTCGAGTTCACGTGCGTGTAATCAGCGAGCTCCTGGGAGGAGATCGTTTCCTTGCCGATCTTTCGCGCCTGGGTGAGAACCTGGAGGTAGCGCGAGAGCCGCGCGGCGACCCCGAGCGAAAGCTTCTCTCCCGGCTTCTCGAGGGCCTGCGAAGACGGTTCGGTTCCGCGGCCGACCGTGTAGCTCATCCGCGCTTCACTCTAACCGAGCCGCTGCGTCAGTTCGGCTTCATCGACGAAGAACTCGAACACCTCCACGCCATCGATCGTAACGACTGGGATTCGCTCCAGATAAGTCCGTAGCAGCGAATCGTCGCGCTCGATGTCTCGCTCCTCGAAGCTGAACGGGTGTGAGTCACGGACGCGCAGCAGAACATCGCGCGCCTCGTCGCACAGGCAACAGCCAGAGCGTCCATAGAGCACCACCGTGCGGCTCGTGTCGCTCACGCCGGCACCGGACGTTCGCCGGTGGCGTAGACGTCGAGCTTGAAGTAGTCCGGATACGGAATCGCGGGGACGTAGCGGGCGGCACTGGCGATCATCGCGGCGTTGTCGGTGCAGAGCTCGCGAGGCGGGACATCGAGCTCGACGCCGAGCCGCGCCAGCCTGTCGCGAAGGGCCCCGTTGGCAGCCACCCCACCTCCCACCGCGAGCCGGTTCAGTCCGGTCTGCGAGAGTGCCCGCTCGGCGCGGACGGCCAGCGCCTCGACGATCGCGCGCTGATACGCCGCGGCCAGATCGGCACGCCGGCGCTCGGTCTCGGCCTCCCCCAGATCCCGCACCCGATACAGAAGCGCCGTCTTGAGACCGGCGAAGGAGAAATCGAGCCCCCGCAGGCGGGCAGCGGTCGGAAACTCGAATGCCTCGGGGTCTCCGCCGCGCGCCAGGCGCTCGAGCGCAGCCCCGCCGGGATAGCCGAGCCCGAGCATGCGGGCTCCTTTGTCAAAGGCCTCTCCGGCGGCGTCGTCGAGCGTCTCCCCGAGCACCTCGTAGCCCTCCCCGCGGTCGCGGACTACGGCCAGGAACGTGTGGCCTCCGCTGGCGACCAGGCTGACGAACGGCGTCGGGAAATCTGAGCCGGCCAGAAAGCTCGCGGCGATGTGGCCGTGGAGATGGTCGACCGGAGCCAGCGGCAGTTCATGGGCGGCGGCCAGGGCTTTGGCAGTGGCCACGCCGACCAGCAGCGCGGCGACCAGCCCGGGACCGCGCGTCACCGCCACCAGGCCCACTTCCGGCAGCGTGAGCTGCGCTTGGTTCAGCGCGTCGTCGACGGCATCGCCGATCAGCTCCAGGTGGTGGCGGGAGGCGATCTCGGGGACAACGCCGCCGTAGCGGTCGTGGATCCCCTGTGAGGAGATGACATTGGCGCGGATCTCGCCGCCGTCGTCCACGACCGCCGCGCACGTGTCGTCGCAGCTGGTCTCGATGGCGAGGATCAACCGGTGGCGCGAGATGTCGACGTCGTCTCAGCGGTCCGCCACATGATCACGGCGTCCTCGCCCGTGTCTCGGTAGTAGCGCGGCCGCATGCCAGAGGCGATGAAGCCGAACCGCTCGTAGAGGGCGATCGCCGGCGCGTTGGAGGTCCGGACCTCCAATGTGTACTGCTCCTCGGGACCTCCACGCTCGATCATCTGCTCAAGCAGCGCTTCCCCGACTCCATGGCGGCGGTGGCGGGGATCGACGGCGACGTTCATCAGGTGCCAGACGGTGTCGTAGCGCGAGAGGATCAGGTAGCCGATGAGCCGCCCGTCCGGGCCGGTGGCGGCCAGGCACAGGCCGGACGGCTTGGAGAGCTCGAGCACGAACATCGCCAGCGACCAGGGGGTCGGAAACGAGCGCCGTTCGATGGCCATCACCTGGGGAAGGTCGGAGTAGCCGAGCGGCCGGATGGTGAAGTTGTCGGTTGTCATGTGGGTTGGCTCGCGCGTCGGGCCAGCTCCGCGTCGGGCAGGCGCAGATAGTGGGGGCGAATGCCGTCCCGATCCGGTGGCGATAGGACGCCCGCCAGTCGGCAGTGGTTGATGGCGCTGACTCGATGTAGCTCTGAGTCGTCCTCGGGGATCACGGTCCCCGAGCGCTCGAGAACCGCTCTGAATGCTAGCGATCCATCGCCGATGGCCAGGCGGTTTTCCCCCAACCCGGGCGCCAGCTCGGCCAGCCTCTCAGGCGCAACCGCCAATGGCTCCAGGAGCGGCCGCCACGGGCCGCCGGCTGAGCTCGGTGTCGACCAGGCGGCCGCGAACACCTCGCCGCGACGCGCGTCGAGCACCGGCAGGACGACACCTGCCGGCGCGGCGGCCGAGGCCCCCAGCGCCAGCGACTGCAGCGTCGAGATCCCGACTGCCGCAATCCCGTGCGCGCGAGCCAGCGCGCGGCCGGTCGCGACGCCGATCCGCAGCCCGGTGAACGTTCCCGGTCCGACGCCGATCGCGATCCGGTCCACGTCGGACCACTCAGCGCCGGCCCGGCCGAGCACATCAACCAAAAGAGCGATCAGCTCGGTGGTGTGGCGCGGCCGGACTCCGGGCGGAGGATCGTCGCGGGCCGCCACCTCGATTCCGGCCTCGGTGTCAAGGAAGGCGGCGGTCGTCGCCGAGGTGGCGGTGTCGAGGCCCAGGATCCTCACTCGATCGTCACCACGCGGCGGTCTGCACCCTGGTGCTCGAGCCGCACGCGGGCGGCGATCCGGGCGAACGCGGCGACGGTCAGCTCCCCGCCCTGCGGCCATTCCACGAACGCGATCGTGTCCGGGCGCAGGTAGTCGGCCAGCAGATCGGGCTCCTCGCCGGCCAGGTCCGCCACGCGGAAGAGATCTATGTGCGCCACCGGTACCGGCGCCCGGTAGCGCTGGCCGATCGTGAACGTGGGGCTGGTCACCGGACCCTGTACCCCGAGGGCCCGGGCCGCCCCGCGGACCAGCGTGGTCTTCCCGGCGCCGAGCTCCCCCTCGACCAGGACCACGTCGCCGGGGGCCAGCGTGGCCGCCAGACTGGCGCCGATCTCCTCGGTCTGCAGGGCACTGGTGGATTGAAAGCGACGCTGCACAGGCGGGACTGTAGAGCGGCGACGACCTCGTATTTCGCTACCGTCACGGGTGTTATGCCTGAACCCGAGACCGACAAGGCTCCCGGGCGCGGCGCGGTTCTGCTCAGCCGCCTTTCCGGTGGCCGTCTCGACGCGGCCTCGTCGCTGAGCGCGCTGCGCGGGTCTGAGACGGCCAAAGCCGTCGGGCTCGCCGCCGCGATGATCGTCAACAACGTGATCGCGCTGGGCTCCACGGTGGTGTTCGCGCGGCTGCTGACTGACTACGGCTCCCTGGCCGCCCTGATCAGCTACTTCCTGATCCTGTCGGTGGTGGGCCAGGCGATCCAGGTCGCCACGGCCAGAGAGGGCGTGCTCGGGCACCTCGGCGTCGGCGCCGCGCTGACCGCGACGGTCCGGAAGTGGACCATCAACCTGCTGCTGTTCACGCTCGCCATCACCGTGGTCTCGGTCATCCTGCGAAACCCGATCGCCCAGGCCGTCGGCGTCAAGCACGACCAGTGGGCGGCGGCGATCGGCCTGCCCGCGGCCGGGCTGTGGCTGGAGCTCTCGATGCTGCGAGGAGTGCTCCAGGGCATCGGCGACTACAAGGGCGTGGGCCTCAGCCTGATCGGCGAGCAGGGGGCGCGCCTGGTCTTCGGCGCCGCCCTGGCCGCTGCCGGACTCGGCGTCACCGGCGCCTATCTGGGCACGCCGCTGTCGTTCATCGTGATGGGGCTCTTCTGCGTCTCACGGCTGCGCGCCCACGTCGAGAGCGTCACCACCGAGCCGATGGGCGCCGTCACCGAGGCGCCGCCGGCGGCTCTGGGCCTGTGGACACACGTCAGGCGAGCCTGGGCGCCGATCGCCGGGCTGATCGTCATCGCGGTGCTCCAGAACATCGACATCATCGCCGCCAAGCACCGGTTCAGTAAGGACGTGGCCAGCTCCTACGGAGCCACCGCGGTGGCCGCCAAGGTTCTGATCTGGGTGGCGATGGGCGCCGGCTTCTACCTGGTGCCCGAGGTGTCGCGCCGCCGCGCCAACGGCGAGGACACCCGGCCGATCCTGCTCAGCGCGCTGGGTATTGTCGCCGTCTGCGCGATTCCCGTGCTGCTCATCTTCGCCGTCGAGCCACACCTGCTGCTCAAGCTGGCCTTCGGACCGAAGCGGACCAAGGCCGCCAATTCGCTGTTCGTTCTCGGCGCCGCGTTCACGGTCCTCGCCGCCACCTACCTGGCGATCCAGTACATGCTCGCGCTGAAGCGAACCTGGTTTTTGGTCGTGGTTGGTGCGGTGGCGATCGCCGAGCCGATCCTGCTGCTCAACGCCTCGCGCCAGCCGGCCCAGTTCGCCGCTGTGGTCCTCGGCGTCCAAGCGGTGGGAGCGCTGCTCGCCTTCGGGTTGGCTCTGAGCCGCGGCAACGCCCCGCCCAAGCGCGGGGAGCCACCACGGCGGCCCAAGCGGGCGGTCAGCCGCGAGCCGGCGAGCGGCGAGCCGGCCGGCGCCGGCGCGGGCGCCCACCGCTGAGCCGCGGCCTCAGAACAGCCCCAGCTGGTCGGCCTGCAGGTCGCTCGCCGCCGCCGCGGCAAGCTGAGCGGCCGTCTCGGGGGGGTCGGGCTCATCGGGCTCGGGCAGCTCCGGGATCGGCTCAACCGGTTCGGGCTGCGGCGGGGCCCCGAGGGCAAGCAGCTCGGGGATCCGGTGAAAGTCGGCCCGCAGAGCCTCGAGCGTCGATGGCGTGTAGAGCGCGGCGGCGGGATGGTAGAGCGGATACAGCCGGACCGCCCGGGTGCCAATCGTCAGCACCTCCTCGCGCCCGTGCAGTCGCGAGATACCGGTGTTGTCGCTGCGCAGCAGCTTGGTGGAGAAGTTGCCCAGCGTGCAGATCATGGTCGGCTCGATCAGCTCGACCTGGCTGCGCAGGTATCCCTGACAGGAGCCGATCTCGTTGGGCTGCGGGTCGCGGTTGCTCGGCGGGCGGCACTTCAGCACGTTGGCCACGAACACGTCCCCGCGGCTGAGGCCGATTTCGTCGAGCAGCTTGTCCAGCAGCTTGCCCGCCTGCCCCACGAACGGCACCCCGAGCCGGTCCTCGTTGGCGCCCGGAGCCTCTCCGACGAACATCAGCCCGGCATCGGCGTGGCCGGATCCGAAGACCACCTGGGTCCGAGTCTGGTGCAGCGGACACCGGACGCAGCCCCGCGCCTCCTCGTAGACCGCCTTGAGCAACTCCCGCCGTTCTGTGGCGCTTGTCACCGAGGGAATGCTAGACGCGGATGCAGACGGGGTATCCTGGTTTTTGGAGGCCGCCACCGAATGCGGCGCGGACTTCCAAGCAATTTCGTCGATTTTTCTCTGCCGACCGGTATCTCCGATGCGGGAACTGGACCGGACACCACTCCAAGGCCCTCCCACCAAGCCCTCTCAGCCCCCGGCCCGGGTGGCCGTGGTCGGCCCGGGCCGCCTGGGAATGCTGCTGGCGCGGGGGATGCGGGCCGCCGGGCTCGAGGTCATCGGCCCGCTGGGCCGTGGCGCCGCTCCCACCGGAGTTGACGCGGTCCTGCTCTGCGTGCCGGACAGCCAGATCGCCAGCGCCGCCTGCCTGGTTCCGGTTGGGCCACTGGTCGGCCACTGCTCTGGCGCCACGGCGCTCGACGTGCTCGAGCCCCATGAGGCGTTCTCGCTGCACCCGCTGATGACGGTGACCGCGAGCGACGGCCCGTCTCGCCTGCGGGGTGCGGGGGCGGCGATCGCCGGCTCCACGGCCCGGGCGCTGACCGCCGCCGAGGGTCTGGCCTTGGCCCTGGGACTGCGGCCGGTGCAGATCGCCGAGAGCGACCGTCCCGCCTATCACGCCGCCGCGTCGATCGCCTCCAACTTCCTGGTCACGCTGCAAGCCGCCGCCGAGCAGTTGCTGGCCACCACCGGGGCCGATCGGGAGCTGCTGGTCGGGCTGGTGCGAGCCACGGTCGAGAACTGGGCCAAGCTCGGTCCCGCCGGGGCGCTGACCGGACCGGTTGCCCGTGGCGACGAGGCGACGATCGCCCGGCAGCGCGCCGCTGTGTCCGAGCGGACACCCGATCTGCTGGCGCTGTTTGACGAGCTCGTCGCGGCCACGCGAGCGGTGGCCGGCGCCGAGGCGGTGCCGGCGTGAAGATCCTGCGCACGGTCGGGGAGGTGCGCGCGGCGCTCGCCCAGCCACGTCGCGCCGCCGACTCGATCGGACTGGTTCCGACGATGGGCGCCTTCCACGACGGCCATCTGTCGCTGATCCGCCGCGCGCGCGAGCAGTGCGACGTCGTCGTCGTCTGGCTGTTCGTCAACCCGGCGCAGTTCAACGACTCAGGCGATCTGGAGATCTATCCCCGTGACGAGGAGCGCGACGCGGCACTGGCACGGGAGCTCGGCGTCGACTATCTGTTCGCCCCGTCGGTGGCCGAGGTCTACCCGGCGGGCTTTGCCAGCACGATCTCGGTCTCCGGCCTGACCGAGCGGCTGGAGGGGGAGCATCGCGGCGTCAGCCACTTCGCCGGCGTCACCACGGTGGTGGCCAAGATGTTCAACATGGTGGGGCCGGATGTCGCGTACTTCGGCCAGAAGGACGCGCAGCAGGCGGCGGTGGTCAGTCGCATGGTCCGTGACCTGGACATGCCGGTGCGAATCGAGCTCTGTCCAACGGTCCGAGCCGCCGACGGGCTGGCCCTGTCGAGCCGCAACGCGCTGCTGTCTGGCCATGACCGCCGGCGGGCGACCGCTCTGTACCGGGCTCTGGAGGCAGTCAAGAGCGCCGTCGAGGCCGGCCAGCGCGATCCCGCCACGGCGATCGACGCCGGCCTCGGCGAGTTGACCGCCGAGGGCATCGAGCCCGACTACCTGGAGCTGGTTGCCCCCGAGACGATGGCGCCGGTGGCCTCTCTCGACGGCGACGTGCTCGCCGTCGTCGCCGCCCGCCTCGGGGAGATACGACTTATCGACAACACGACGATCCATGTGCTCTCGACCGCTCCGGCGGCGGGAAGCGTAACCAGCGGGCGAGCGTAGCCGCACATGGAGGCCCGCAACACCACCATCAACATCGACAGCGAGGTGGCCACCCGTCTCCGGGGGACAACCGTCGCTGAGAAGGAGCGGATCTGATGTCTGCAACCCCCCAAATCACCGTCCCCGAGGATCTCGATCAGCCGGTGCCGATGACGCTCCCGCGCCTGGCCGAGAAGAAGCGCCTCGGAGAGCCGATCGTGATGGTGACCGCCTACGACTATCCGTCGGCCCAGGTGGCTCAGGAGGCCGCCGTGGATGTGGTGCTGGTCGGCGATTCCGGCGCCATGACGGTCCTCGGCTATCCGTCCACCGTCCCGGTGTCGACCGACGAGATGCTGATGCTGGCCGGCGCGGTGCGGCGGGGCCTGAAAACGCCGCTGCTGGTCGGCGACCTGCCGTTTGGCTCCTACGAGGGCTCCGACGAGCAGGCGATCGCCACCGCGCAGCGGTTCGTCAAGGAGGCCGGTTGCGATGCCGTCAAGGTCGAGCGGGGCGGGACCACGGTTCAGCGCGCGCGGGCGATCGTGGAAGCCGGGATCCCGGTCATGGGCCACGTCGGCTTGACCCCGCAGACCGCCACCGCGCTGGGCGGCTACCGAGCCCAGGGCCGGACCGCCGATCGCGCCCAGCAGGTGGCCCGCGATGCCCTGGCCCTCCAGGAGGCCGGCTGCTTCGCGATCGTCTTCGAAGCGATCCCCGCGGCCGTGGCTCACGCACTGATGCCGCGGTTGGAGATCCCGGTGATCGGCATCGGCGCCGGGGCCGCCACCGACGGCCAGGTGCTCGTGTTCCACGATCTGCTGGGGATCTACGACGGTCACGCCCCGCGTTTCGCCAAGCGCTACGGGGAGATCAAGGCCCAGATGGTGGCGGGGGTCGCCCAGTACGCCGCCGATGTCCGCAACCGGGCCTTTCCGGCCCCCGAACACGCCTACTCGATCGACGACGGTGAGCTCGAGCGGTTCACCGCGGAACTTCCTTAGGGCTGCGCGGACCGGTCGCCGGGGTTACTAGGATCCCGGCGACATGGTCCGGTTTGCCCACGTATTCGCTCCCCGAGACCGGATCTACTTCGACCTGTTCGAGGAGGCGGGCCAGAACATCCTCCAGGCGGCGACGCTTCTGGACCGGATGCTCGCCGGCTACCCGGACGAGAAGCACCTGGCCGGTGAGATTCTCGACTGCGAGCACGAGGGCGATCGGATCACCCACGACATCATCAATCGGCTAAATCACACCTTCGTCACGCCGATCGACCGGGAGGACATCCTCGCGCTGGCGTCGGCGCTGGACGACATCGTCGACTACACCGAGGAGGTCGCCGACTATCTCGGGCTGTACAAGATCGAGGCGCCGATGGATCAGGCGATCCGGCTCGCCCGGGTGCTCCGCGAGGCCTCCGCGCAGATCGCCGAGGCGATTCCGCTGTTGCACGGCTTCCGGGACATCTCGCGCTACACCGTCGAGGTCAACCGGCTCGAGAACGAGGGCGACCGGATCACCCGGGAGGCGGTCGCGTCTCTGTTTGACGGCGGGATCGACCCGATGGTGGTGATCCGCTGGAAGGACCTGTTCGAGCGCCTGGAGGCGGCGATCGACGCCAGCGAACGCGTGGCGAACATCATCGAAGGCATCGTGATCAAGAACTCGTAAGGCAGGCAGATGCGACGACTCACCCTTTGGCTGGCCGTCACCGGACTGGCGGCCGTCATGGCTCCGGCCGCGTCGGCTTCGATTTCCCCCACCCTGAAGCTCACGCCCAGCAGCGGTTCCGCAGGGTCGACCGCCAATCTGGGCATGGACCTGAAGTTCTCACCGACGGCAACCGATTCGCCCAAGGACCTGACCCTGGTCCTGCCACCGGGGCTGCTGGCCGATGCCACGATCGACAGTGGCCGCTGCCTGAGCGCAACCGCGCCGACCGCGTCCTGTCAGGTGGGCACCGGAACTGTCACCGCGACGGAGATCCTGCTCGGCCTGCCGACGGTGTCGACATCGGTCCCCGTCGCCTTCGATCTCGTACAGCCGCCGGCCCCGGGGGATCTGGCTGGGCTGGCGATCGTGTCGACCAATCCGCTGATCGACGGCGGTGGCGAGATCGGCACCCCGGGGGCCATAACGGTGCGTTCCGGCTCTGACCCCCGCGGCGTGGGGCTGAACATCGCGTTTGCCAATATCCCCACCACCGCATCGCTGGCCGGGCTGCCGACGACGATCGCGGTGGATGAGATCAACAGCACGTTCAACGGCCTGCGCTTCCCCACCGCCTGCCCCCAGGCTCCAGCCCGCCTCTCCGCGGTCGCCGACTCCTACTCCGTCCCGGCGACAAAGACCACCAGTGCTCCCCTCAAAGTCACCGGCTGCCGCTCGCTGCCCTTCGATCCTCGGTTCGGAATCACCGCCGCCAAGGACGCTTCCGACAACGGCGTGGCGATCCAGACCGACATCACTCAGAAGCCGGACGAGGCGACGAGCCAGAAGGTGGTCCTCAACCTGCCCGCCACGGTGCTGATGCCCAACGCCACGGGCGTGCTGAGCGGCGGCATCCTGTGCGGCGACCCCACGTTTGCCACCTGCAAGACGGTGGGCTCGGCCACCGCCGCCTCACCGCTGTACCCGACCCCACTGGTCGGCAAGGCCTACCTCGACGGCCCGCTGACGAGCCTCTCGATCGCGCTCGTGTTCCCGCCGCCGTTCGCGCTGACGCTGGTCGGCAAGGTCGACCTGCCCGCCAACTCGACGACCTTCGAACACGTCCCGGACATCCCGCTGACCGACCTCCGGGTCAACCTCGCCGGTGGCCCCAGCGCCGTGTTCTCGTCCGCCTGCTCTCCCGCGTCGGGAACGGCGGGCAGCGTGCTGACTTCGCAGAACGGCGACAAGACAGCCTCACCGTCGGCGAGCTTCACCGTGGCGAACTGCACCGGTTCGGGAACTGGCGGCGGCCCGACACCGCCCGGAGGCTCCCCGCCCGGGACGACCACTCACCCGGGCGGGACGGGCCCGCCCGGCGGCGCGACGACCCCTTCCGGATCCAAACCGCGCATCCGGCCCAAGCTGACCGCCGGCTCCTGGACCGGCCTCAAGACGGGCCGGCCCACGTTGAAGTTCAAGCTGTCGGCCGGCCGCGGCGCCCCCAAGCTGGCCGCGTTCACGGTCCGGCTCCCGCGAGGCATCAGCTTTGCCAGGCGGCGCCTGCGTAAGGGGCTGGCGTTGCGAACCGCACCGGTCAGGTCGGTCTCGCTGCAGCGTGGCGCCCTGCTGGTAAGGCTCCGCCGTGACGTCTCGAGCCTCGGGGTGACGATCGGCCCGCGGTCGGTTAAGGAGAGCGCGGCAGTTGAGTCCCGGGCCCGGGCCAAGCGCCATCGCCTCAGGAGCCTGAGGCTGGTGGTGGGCGTGCAGAATGCCGACCGGCAGACCTTCGCCCTGACGCTGGCGATCAAGAACCTGCACCTGGGGCGCTAGCCGGCCAGGGTGGCGCAATCCGCCCGGCTGCCGCGGGCGGCCGGGGCGCCGGGGCGCAGCCGTGGCCCGGGCGCAGCCGTGGCCCGGGCGCAGCCGTGGCCAGGGCTGAGCCGTGGCCCGGGCTGAGCCGTGGCCCGGGCTCTGCCGTGGCCGGGCTCAGTCGTACCGGATCGGCCTGAGCACGTGGGCAGGAACGCCGGCCGCGATCGAGTGGGGCGGAACATCCTGCGTGACCACTGAGTTGGCGCCGATGACCGATCGCTCACCGATCGTCACACCGCTGGTGATGACGACATTGGCGCCGCACCACACGTTGTCGCCGACCCGGGTCGGGCCCTTGCTGGTGAAGCCCTGCCACGGAACGGGCGTGGTGGGATCGTCGAAGCGGTGGTTGGCGTCGGTGAGAAAGCACCCGTTGGCGAACATGCAGTGATCGCCGATCTCGACCAGGCTCAGCGCGGCGATCATCACCTCGCGGTTGAGAAACGTCCCGGACCCGATCCGCACCCTCGCGCTCCCCGGCGCGGTGATCCACACCCCCGGCTCAAACAGGGTATGGCGGCCGACCTGGAGCCGGCCCTCGCGCATCGCCTCGAGCACGTTGCCGTTTATCGGCCAGCGCGCGAAGGCCCCGCGCCGCGCCATCTCCCAGTGGATCCGGGCTCGGTTCCACGGCAGCGAGTTGCCCTCGTACCAGCGCCACTTCTGCGCCCAAAGCCTCAGCTCAGCAGCGGATACGCCGCCGGAAGCAGTCACGGTCCCCCCCGCCCAAACACCGGTGCAGCGAGCCTAGGCTCGCTTGGCCGGGGCCCGCGGCGCCCGATTGCTTCCGTTTGCGGCCCGTTTGCTCCCGTTCGCGGCGCGCTTGCTCCCATTCGCGGCGCGACTGCTGCCATTGGCGGCGCGCTTGCTCCCGCTCGCGGTCCGGTTGCTCGGGGTCGCGGCGCGGTTGCTCCCGTTCGCGGCGCGCTCGGCGCCATCGGGGGCGCCCTGGGAACCATTGGCTGGTTTTGCGGTCGCCCGCCGGGTGCGCGCCGCCTTCACGGGCAGCACCTGGGCCAGGAAGCGGCCGGTGTAGGAGGCCGACTCGTTGGTCACCTGCTCGGGCGTGCCCTGCGCGATGACCTGGCCGCCTTCGTCGCCGCCCTCTGGGCCGAGGTCGATCAGCCGGTCGGCGACCTTGATCACGTCGAGGTTGTGCTCGATCACGACCACCGAATTGCCGGCGTCGACCAGGCGCTGGAGGACCTCGAGCAGACGCTGGATGTCGGCGAAGTGAAGGCCGGTGGTCGGCTCGTCGAGGATGTACATGGTCCGGCCCGTGGCAACCTTGGACAGCTCGGCGGCCAGCTTGACCCGCTGTGCCTCACCACCTGACAGGGTTGTCGCTGGCTGACCCAGCCGCATGTAGCCGAGCCCCACATCGGTCAGGGCCTGAACCCGGCGCCGGATCTTGGGGATATGGGCGAAGAACTCCAGCGCCTCCTCGATCGGCATCTCCAGCACGTCGGCGATCGTCTTGCCCTTGAAACGAACCTCGAGCGTCTCACGGTTGTAGCGCTTGCCGTGGCACTGCTCGCAGGGGACGTAGACGTCGGGCAGGAAGTGCATCTCGATCTTGATCTGGCCGTCGCCCCGGCAGACCTCGCACCGGCCCCCCTTGACGTTGAACGAGAACCGTCCCGGCTTGTAGCCCCGCGCCCGAGCCTCCTGGGTCTTGGAGAACAGCTCCCGGATCTGGTCGAACAGCCCGATGTAGGTGGCGGGGTTGGAGCGCGGGGTGCGGCCGATCGGCGACTGGTCGACCGAGATGATCTTGTCCAGCTGCTCGAGCCCGCTGATGCGGCGGTGCGCGCCGGCCCGGTGGCGGCCGCGGTGAAGGTGGTTGGAGACCGCCTTGAGGAGCACCTCGTTGACGAGCGTGGACTTCCCCGATCCGGACACTCCGGTGACGCAGGACAGCACTCCGAGCGGGACCTTGACGTCGATCCCCCGCAGGTTGTGCTCCGCCGCCCCCTGAATGGCGATGTAGCCCGATGGCCGGCGGCGGCGGCCCGGGGTCTCGATCACGCGCGTCCCGGCCAGGAACTGCCCGGTCAGGGAATCGCTCACCTGCTCGACCTCAGCGGCGGTCCCCTGGGCGACGACGTGTCCGCCGTGCTCCCCGGCGCCCGGGCCCATGTCGACCAGGTGATCGGCGGCCCGCATCGTTCCCTCGTCGTGCTCGACGACCAGGACCGTGTTGCCGAGGTCGCGGAGGCGCTCGAGCGTGGCGATCAGCCGCTCGTTATCTCTCTGGTGCAGGCCGATCGACGGCTCGTCGAGGATGTAGAGCACCCCGACCAGCGAGGACCCGATCTGCGTGGCCAGCCGGATCCGCTGCGCCTCGCCGCCTGACAGGGTGGCGGCGGCTCGCTCCATCGACAGGTAGCCGACGCCGACGTTGTCCAGGAACTGCAGGCGCTCCTCGATCTCCCGCAACACGAGCCGGGCGATCCGGCGGTCGTGCTCGCCGAGCTTCAGTTCCCGTACCCATTCCAGCGCGCGCCGCGCCGACAGTGCCGCGAACTCGTGCACAGCGGTGCCGGCCACCAGCACCGCCCGCGACTCCGGGCGCAGCCTCGCGCCCTTGCAGTCCGGACACGGCCGCAGGGTCATGTACTCCTCGATCTTCTCCCGCGAGAAATCGGAGTCGGTCTCCCGGTAGCGGCGCTCGAGGTTGGGCACGATTCCCTCGAACCTCGTGGCATAGGACCGCCGGCGCCCGAACCGGTTGCGGTATGAGACCTGGACGCGGTCCCCGCCGGTCCCGTAGAGGAAGAAGTACTGCGACTCCTCGGGGAGGTCCTGCCAGGCGGTGTCGAGATCGACCTCGTAGCGTTCGGCGATCGCCTGAGTCAGCTGGTCGTAGTAGCCCGAGGCGCTGACCGCCCAGGGTGCGATGGCCCCCTCGCCGATCGACAGGGTCGGGTCCGGAACCACCAGCTCGGGATCGATCTCCATCTGCGAGCCCAGTCCGGTGCATCGCGGACAGGCACCGTGAGGGGAGTTGAACGAGAAGATCCGCGGCTCGAGCTCGACCAGGCTGGGGCCGTGGACAGGGCAGGCGAAGCGCTCCGAGAAGGTCAGGACCCGGTCGGCGGCGCGAGGCTTGCGCGCGCCCGACGACGAGCCGCCCGGAGCGTCCACCAGCTCGATCTCGACCAGCCCGTCGGCCAGCGCTACCGCAGTCTCGATCGAGTCTGCCAGCCGCTTGCGCAGCTCTGACTTCATCACCAGGCGGTCGACGACCACCGCGATGTCGTGCTTGTACTTCTTGTCGAGCGCGATCTCCTCGTCGAGCCGGCGCAGCTCGCCGTCGACCTTGACCCGGCCAAATCCCTCCGCGCGCAGCTCCTCGAACTGCTTGCCGTACTCGCCCTTGCGGCCCCGGACGATCGGCGCCAGGACCATGAAACGGGTGCCCTCGGCGAGCTCCATCACCTGGTCGATGATCTGCTCGGCCGATTGCCCGCTGATCGGGCGGCCGCAGATATGGCAGTGGGGGTGGCCGATCCGCGACCACAGTAGGCGCAGGTAGTCGTAGATCTCGGTGACCGTCCCGACGGTGGAGCGGGGATTGCGCGAGGTCGTCTTCTGGTCGATCGAGATCGCCGGCGACAGCCCCTCGATCGAATCGACGTCCGGCTTGTCCATCTGGCCCAGGAATTGACGGGCGTAGGCCGACAGAGATTCGACATACCGTCGCTGTCCCTCGGCGTAGATCGTGTCGAAGGCCAGCGACGACTTTCCCGAGCCCGACAGTCCGGTGATGACGGTCAGCGAGTTCCTCGGGATCGCGACGGTCACATCCTTGAGATTGTGCTCCCGGGCGCCCGAGACGACGATCTGATCCATTCGAAATCGAGTCTAGTGCACCGAACAGACGTTCCCATACGTCCCGGGGCCAGAGCGCCTACAGTTTCTCGCAATGAGCGACCCAGACGTTCAGCGCGCCGATCTCCGGGCCTCCGACGAGGACCGCGAGCGGGTCGCCACCGCGCTTCGCGAGCACGCCGTGGCCGGCCGGATCAGCACCGAGGAGCTCGAGGAGCGGCTCCAGACCGCCTACGCCGCCCAGACCACAGCCGAGCTGAATGCCGTCCGGCGCGATCTGCCGGTCAGCCCGCGCGAGCTGGCCCAGGCGCATGCCGCCCGTCGCTCCCAGTTGACCCGGCGGGTGATCCAGGAGACCGGGGGGTCATTCGCGCTGTTCGTCGGCTGTAGCGCGATCTGGCTGGCGGCAGGCGCAACGGGACAGTTCTGGCCCGTGTGGATCCTGCTCCTGTTCGTGATCAGCCTGGTCCGCAACGGCTGGGCGCTGTTCGGTCCGGGAGCTGACCTCGAGGCGCTGGAGCAGCAGCTCGACGCGCGCCGGCAGATGCGCAGACAGAAGCGCGAGCGCCGTAATCAGCGGCGCACCGGCAGTTGACGGGAACTGGCGCCGCGGCGGGGCGACCGCCGGCGGGTTAGGCGTCGACGCTGGCGTAGACCTCGTCGAGCAGTCCGACCCGATCCGAGAGCTGGAAGTTCTCGGACAGGTAGCGATCGGTCTCCTCCCGAGGGGTCCCGTTGAGCGCCATGTTCAGCGCGATCAGACGAGCCCCCTCGGCGTCATCGCTCCCGGCGATGCCGTCCAGCAGGGCGGCCTCGCCATCGCCCTCCAAGGCCTCGCCATCGCCACCCAGGGCGAGCCGCACGGTGTCGTCCTCGGATGCATCCTCGAGCTCGGGCTCCAGAACGGGCTCGAGCTCGAACTCAGAGCGGGAAGTGGTCAGCTCACCGACTTCGGCCAGGTTGCCCTCGAGCAGCTGCAGGTCGGCGGCCAAACGGTTTGCTCCCGTGCGCAGCGACTCGAGCAGGGTGCCGAGCTCGCTCTCCATCGCGTCGAGCCGCTCGAGCATCGAGCTGGTCGATTGTGAGACCTTGCCAACGTACTCGCGCGCCTGGTCGGCGGCCTGCTCGCGGGTGGCCCCGACCTCGCTGTTGGCCTCGTCGCGGACCTCGCGCGCCTCGTTCTCGGCCGCGCGCAGGATGTCGGCAGCACTGGACTCGGCCGCCTCGATGATCGCCCGCACCTGCTCGCTGGCCGACGAGGCCAGGGTGTCGCTGCGGCGCCGCGCCGAGCGCTTGAACTCGGCGATCTCGTCGGCCAGCGCGGACAGATGGGAATCGACGGCCTCGGGCTCGTAGCCGCGGCGACCAACCGGAAAGTCCTTCTTCTCGATGCTCTGCCTGTCCAAACCCACACCCGCACCTCCGGTTTCCCAGTCTGCCTGAAGAGGGCGCAGACTAGCGAAACGTCATCGTTATCGACCCCAATCAGGAAACCGGAGCGTCGCCGGCGGCAACGGCCTGATCGAGCTCTCGCTTGAGGTCGCGGATCTCGTCGCGCAGCTTGGCCGCGTACTCAAATCGCAGGTCCTCGGCGGCGGCGAGCATCTCCTCCTCGAGCTCGACGATCGTACGCTCGATCTCGGCCGGCGGCATCGCCCCCGGGTCACGGCGGCGGCGCCGGCGCGAGCGCGGCACCTTGGAGTCGGACTGCAGGAACTCGGCAATGTCGGAGATCCCCTTGACGATCGTCTCCGGCGTGATCCCGTGCTCCTCGTTGTAGATGACCTGGATCGCCCGGCGACGATCGGTCTCCCCGATCGCCGCCCGCATCGCTGCCGTCTCCTTGTCGGCGTACATCAGGACCTTCCCACCTACGTTACGGGCCGCCCTCCCGATCGTCTGGATCAGCGACGTCTCCCCGCGCAGGAACCCCTCCTTGTCGGCGTCGAGGATGGCTACCAGCGACACCTCGGGGAGGTCGAGGCCCTCCCGCAGCAGGTTGACTCCGACCAGCACGTCGTACTCGCCCAGACGCAGCTCGCGGATGATCTGGATGCGCTCCAGAGTGTCGATCTCCGAGTGCAGGTAGCGCACCCGGAAGCCCATCTCGAGCAGGTAGTCGGTCAGGTCCTCGGACATCTTCTTGGTCAAGGTGGTGACCAGCGTGCGCTCGTCGCGGTCGACGCGCGCCCGGATCTCGTTCATCAGATCGTCGATCTGGTTGCGCGTCTCGCGCACCTCCACCTCCGGGTCGACGATCCCGGTGGGGCGGACGATCTGCTCCACGATCGACGGCGAGTGGGTGCGCTCGTATTCGCCCGGCGTGGCCGATACGAACACCATCTGCGGTGTGATCGACAGAAACTCCTGAAATGTCTGGGGGCGGTTGTCGAGCGCGCTGGGGAGGCGAAAGCCGTAGTCGACGAGCGTCTGCTTGCGCGACCGGTCGCCCTCGTACATGCCGCCGATCTGGGGCACGGTCTGGTGCGACTCGTCGATGAAGCAGACGAAGTCCTCAGGGAAGTAGTCGAGCAGGCAGTAGGGACGATCGCCCGGGTTGCGCCCGTCGAGGATCCGCGAGTAGTTCTCGATCCCCGAGCAGAATCCGAGCTCTCGCAGCATCTCCATGTCGTACTGGGTCCGTTGGCGCAGTCGGTGGGACTCCAGCAGCTTGCCCTCCTGTTCGAGCTCGGCGCAGCGGGCGTTGAGCTCGCGGCCGATCTCGGCCACCGCGTCCTCGATCATCCCCTCGCGGACGTTGTAGTGCGAGGCCGGCCAGATGCCCACGTGCTCGAGATCGTCCTCGATCAGCTCACCGGTGATCGGGTCGAAGTGCTGGAGGTGCTCGACCTCGTCGCCGAACAGCACGATCCGATACGCCGTCTCGGCGTAGGCGGGGAAGATCTCGAGCGTCTCCCCGCGAACCCGGAACGTCCCGCGCGACAGCGCCGTGTCGTTGCGCGTGTACTGGATCGAGACGAGCTTGCGCAGCAGTGCGTCGCGGTCGATCATCTCCCCCTTGCTGAGCGTCTGCAGGTTCTCGTCGTAGGTCGCGGGCGAGCCCAGGCCGAAGATGCACGAGACGCTGGCCACGATGACAACGTCGCGGCGGGCGAACAGGGCGGCCGTGGCCGAGTGGCGCAAGCGGTCGATCTCCTGGTTGATCGCCGAGTCCTTCTCGATGTAGAGGTCCTTGCTGGGGACGTAGGCCTCGGGCTGGTAGTAGTCGTAGTAGGAGACGAAGTACTCGACCGCGTTGTTGGGGAAATAGGTCCGAAACTCGTTACAGAGCTGAGCCGCCAGCGTTTTGTTGTGGGCGATCACCAGCGATGGCTTCTGGATCGCCTCCATCGTCGCCGCCATCGTCATCGTCTTGCCGGTCCCGGTGGCGCCGAGCAGCGTCTGAAATCGCTCTCCCTCCCCGATCCCCCGGGCCAGCGAGGCCACCGCCGCCGGCTGATCGGCGGTGGGACGAAAGGCGCTGTCGAGCTCGAGCTTGGGCATCTCGAACCATCAACATAGCGGGCCTTCCGGCCCCAACGGGACCGCCTGACGGGCTAGTCGTAACCGAGCTGGCTGGCGTAGGCGCGCCGGTAATCCCGCTGCGCCGACAGCACCCGCTCCACGTAGGCGCGCGTCTCCGGGAACGGGATCTCGTCGATCTTGAAGTCCTGCGCCCGCCCCCCGTGGGCGGCGATCCAGTGGCTTACGTTCGCCTCGCCGCCGTTGTAGGCGGCCAGCGCCAGGACCATGCTGCCGTGGTACTCGTTGAGCAGGTAGCGCAGGTAGTAGCTGCCGTAGGCGATGTTGACCTGCGGGGTGGCCAGGTCGCGGGTCGAGAACGTCGTCGCTCCCGAGCGATGAGCCAAGAAGCGGGCCGTCCCGGGCAGGATCTGCATCAGGCCCTCCGCGCCCGCCGACGAGGTCCGCGCGTCGAATTTCGTCTCGGCGTAGATGACTGCGGCGATCAGCGCCGGATCGAGGTGCTTCTCGGCCGCCTGCTGGCGGATCACGTCCTGGTAGTGCAGCGGCAGCCCGAGCTCATTGACCGCCTTGCGCGCGACCGGCAACCCGAGCACGACGGCCGCGACCACGACTGCCACAGCGAGGATCGCCAACGCCGCCCGGCGGCGACGGCGCACCACCGCCCGGCGCCGCTCACCGGCCGCGCGCCGAGCTGTCTGGCGAGCCGCGGTGGCGGTCGAGGGGCTCACTTTTGCAGCATGTCAAGGATGGCCGACAACTCTGACTCCAGTTCTTCCCGACTCCCGTCGTTAACCACGACGTACGTCGCACGTTGCGCTTTTTCCTGCTGCGAGAGCTGCCGGGCGGAGCGCTCGTCGAGGGCCCGGTGGCCGCGGCCCGAGGCGCGCTCGTGGCGGCGCTGCTCGTCGGCGATCACCGCCAGGGTGGCGTCAAACCCGCCCTCCATCCCCGATTCGAACAGCAGCGGAACCTCGACCACGGCCGCCCGGGGGGGGCTCCCGTCACGGTCCAGATTCCGGCGCCAGGCGGCCATCCGCTCGCCGACGCGCGGCCATAGCAGCTGCTCGAGCCAGGCCCGGTCCTCGGCGGTGGCGAAGGCGGCCTGGGCCAGCGCGCCGCGGTCGATCACGCCGTCGCTGAGGACGCCGCGCCCGAACCGGTGCACCACGGCGTCGCGAACCTCATCGGTCTCGTAGAGCTCGTGGACCACGCGGTCGGTCGACAGGGTCGCCGCGCCCAGGCGCTCCAGCGCGTCGAGCGCGGTTGACTTTCCGGCGCCGATCCCGCCCGTGAGCCCGATGAAGGGGATCACGTGCGGCGGTGCTCAGGCGGAAGGCGCGTCCGGCTGTTCGACGTCGGCCGGAGTCTCGGCGTCGGCACCGGCGCCGTTGGCCGTCGAACCCGCATCCGCTTCGGCGACGGGATCTTCCTCGGCGCTGGCGAAAACATCCTCTGACAAGCCGAGCTCCGGGACGTCGTCAAGGTCTGAGACATCGCCCTCCGCGGGAGGCTGGATCGGGCGAACCGGGAGGACTTGCCCCTCGACGCGCTTGATCGACAGCGACAGGCGCCGGCGCTCGGAGTCGATCTCGAGGATCTTCACCCGCACCGGATCGCCCGGCTGGATGATCTCCCGGGGGTTATCGACGTGGTGCTGGGCCAGCTCGGAGATGTGAACCAGGCCCTCGACCCCGTCGAGGATCTCCACGAAGGCCCCGAACGTGACCACCTTCGTGACATTGCCTTCGAGCTCGTCGCCGATGTTGTAGGTGTCGACGACGCGCTGCCACGGATCCTCCTGGGTCTGCTTGAGACCCAGCGAGATCCGCTGGCGCTGGCGATCGATGTCGAGCACCTTGACGCTCACCTCATCGCCGATGTTGAGGATTTCGGACGGATGGTTCACGTGCGACCACGAGAGCTCGGAGATGTGGATCAGGCCGTCGATGCCGTCGAGATCGACGAAGGCTCCGAAGTCGACGATGTTGGAGATCGTGCCCTCGACCACCTGGCCGGGCTGGAGCCGATCCAGGATCCGCTCCCGGTCCTCCTTGCGCTGCTCCTCGAGCACCGCGCGACGAGACAGGACGACGTTGTTGCGCGAGCGGTTGAGCTCGATCACCTTGCATTCGATCGTCTGGCTCATGTACTCGTCGAGGTTCGGGACACGGCGGATGTCCACCAGTGAGGCGGGCAGGAAGCCCCGCACGCCCAGGTCGATGATCAAGCCCCCCTTGACGACCTCGATGACCGCGCCCTGCACCGGCTCTCCCGATTCGGCGGCGGCTTCGATGCGCCGCCAGGCCTTCTCGAAGCGAGCGCGCTTCTTGGACAGGATCAGCCGGCCGTCCTGGTCCTCCTTGGTGAGGACCAGCGCGTCGACCTCCTCTCCCAGCTCGACCTCGTCGCCGGGATCCACCGCCTTGCGGATCGATAGCTCGCCGACGGGGATGACGCCCTCGGACTTGTAGCCGATGTCGACCAGGACTTCGTCGTTGTCGATCCGGACGACGTGGCCGGTGACGACATCACCCTCCTGGAAGGGGTGAATCGTGGCGTCGTAGTTGGGGACGATCCGACCGTCGATCTCGAGCAGGAGGCCGTTCGAGCCTTCGACGACCTTCGCATTCGAGTTATCGGTGGCGGGCATCAACGTTGTGGTTGGAGACATGGGTCATCGGAGGATAGCCGCACCGTGCCCCCCGTGTCCCCGTCCGGGACCCGCGGCGCCCGACCGTACGTATCATCAGGGCGGCCCATGCCCCGCCGAGCCACTAAGCGCGGCGACGAGCGTACACCGCTCGATCGCGACTGCGACGTCCTGATCTGCGGCGCCAGCTTCGCCGGCCTTGCCGTGGCCCGCGAGCTGGCCTCCAGCGGCGCCGACGTCCTGGTCGTCGATCGCTACGAGGTCGGCGAGCGCCAGACATCGGCGTGCGGGATCCCGACCGCGTGGCTCACCGCGCTGGGGCTGCAGGAGGCCATTCAGCAGAGCTTCGGCGAGCTGGTCGTGCATACGCCCCACACGACCGTGCGCTACGACCTCCCGTGGACCTTCTCGACGTTTGACTACCGCACCCTGTGCGGCCTGCTGGCCGACCAGGGGAGGTTCAGCTTCGAAACCGCCAAGGTGCAGGGACGCACCGGAACCGCGGTTGCCACCGACCGAGGCGAGATCCGAGCGCAGCTGATCGTGGACGCGCTGGGCTGGCGCCGCGTGCTGGGCCCGGGCAAGAACATCCAGCCCCCCGACGCCCTGCTATCGCGCGGGCTTGAGGTTCACCCATTCGGGGGCGGCCGCGATCTCGAAGTCTGGATCGACCGCAGCTACGTGCCGGCCGGCTACGGGTGGAGCTTCCCGGCGGGGGACGAGCTGCGGATCGGCGTCGGCTCCTTTGACCCCCGGTTTCACGTGCGCGAACCCACCGAGCGGCTGGCCACCGACCTGCACGCCGAGCGGGTGCGCTACCAGGGCAACTGGATCCCGCACGCGCTGCGGCCGGCCACCGAGGACGGCGTCTTCTTCGCCGGCGACTCGGCCGGTCACTGCCTGCCGCTGACCGCCGAGGGGATCCGGACCGCGCTGTACTTCGGGCTGGCCTGTGGGCGAGAGCTGCGCCGGGTGATCGCCGGTGAGCAGACGCGCGCCGAGGCGCTGGCGCGCTACCACCAGTTCTCGGCCGGCCACGCGGCCCCGTTTCGGTGGATGCTCCGAGTCCAGCGGCTCGTGCCGAGGATCGCACCCCGGACCCTGGCCCCGGCGCTGCGCGCGATGAGCCACAAGCGCTTCGTTGACTGGTCCTTTGGCCACTATCTGAACGTCGCGCACCCGGACTTCGCTGCCGCCGGCGGCTCCCCGGCGCGGGCGGCGCTGGCGGCGGCCTAGCGCTTTCTCGCCGGGTCCTGCGGCACTTGGGGCCTGGACGGCGGTCTGCGGGCGGCATACGATCCACGGCCGTTCTTTCCCACCAACGAGGAGGAGTGCCTTGCGCCCGAGCCAGCCACGAGGGAAGCGGCGGCTGTTCGCAGCCGCCTGTGCAGCGGTCCTGGCCACGGCGGCCACCGCGGCGGCCCCCAGTTACGCCAAGCCGGCCCACGCCGCGGCCGCCACCGTGCACGTCGTCGAGCACGCGAACACCGACACCGAGATCCCCACCGGCGGCGGCAAGGATGTCAAGGGCAACATCCTGACCTTCAACAACCCGGTCTTCAACGCCGCCAACGCCAGGCGCGTCGGCCACGACGAGGGCTTCTGCACTCGGATAGCGGTCAGCCAGGGCATCTGGGAGTGCCTGTGGACGACGTTCCTGCGCGGCGGTCAGATCACCGTGCAGGGGCCGTTCTACGACACCCGCAACAGCGTCCTGTCGATCACCGGTGGTACCGGTGCCTATCGCCGCGCCCGGGGGCAGATGAGGCTGCGGTCGCGAAACGGCGGCAAGCAGTACGACTTCATCTTCCACATCCGCTGATCGGTGCTGCCTCCGCGCCCCTTGCCACCGGGCGCGGGGGCCTCACTTGGCCGATAGCCAGTCGGTGCCGATCCCCGCCTCAACGGCCAGCGGCGGATCGAGCTCGTAGGCGGCCGCCATCTCGGCGACGGCGATCGCCTTGACCTGCTCGGCCTCCTGCGCCGGTCCTTCGAACAGCAGCTCGTCGTGGATCTGCAGGACCAGCCTCGAGCTCAGGCCGGCCTCGGTCAGCGCGCGGTCACAGCGCACCATGGCCATCTTCATGATGTCGGCCGCGGTGCCCTGGATCACCATGTTGACCGCGAATCGCTCGCCCTGGCGGCGCATCTCCCAGCGGCGCGCTCGCAGCTCGGGGACCTGGCGCCGGCGGCCGAACAGGGTCGAGACGTAGCCGTGCTCGGTGCCCTGGGCGATCGTCGCTTCGATGAATCGCTTGACGGCCGGGAAGCCCGACAGGTATCGCTGGATGAAGTCGTCGGCTTCGGACTGCGGGATGTCGAGCCGGTCGGCCATTCCGTACGCCGACAGGCCGTAGACGATCCCGTAGTTGATCATCTTCGCCTTCGATCGCATGCCGGGATCGATCTGGTCCGGGGTGACGGCGAACACGCGGCAAGCGGTGGCCGTGTGCACGTCCTCGCCCCGGCGGAAGATCTCCTTGAGCACGTCCTCGCCGGCGATGTGGGCCAGCAGCCTCAGCTCCACCTGCGAGTAGTCGGCCGACACCAGCAGGTGGCCCGGCTCGGCGATGAAGCAGGCGCGGATCTCCCGGCCCAGCGCGGTCCGGATCGGGATGTTCTGCAGGTTGGGGTTGTTCGACGACAGGCGACCCGTGGTCGCCGCCGTCTGGTTGAAGGTGGTGTGCAACCGGCCGTCACCGGCGATCAGCAGCGGCAGCGCGTCGAGGTAGGTCTGAGCGAGCTTGGTCAGCTCGCGCCAGCGCTCGATCCTGGGGATGATCTCGTGCTCGTCGCGGATCGCCTGCAGCACGCGGGCGTCGGTGGAATAGCCGGTCTTGCCGCGGCGCTTGCGCGACAGGCCGAGCTTGCCGAACAGGACCTCCTCGAGCTGCCGCGGCGAACCCAGCGTGAACTCGGTCCCCGCGAGCTCGTAGATCTCGCGTTCCAGCTGGTCGGCCTCCGCCTTGACCCGGGTCGAGATCTCGGCCAGCCGCTCGGTGTCGAGCTTGACGCCGATCTGCTCCATCTCACGCAGGATCCGGACGATCGGCAGCTCAACCGTCTGCAGCAGGTCGGTGAGTCCCCGCCCGCGGATCTCCTCCCGCTGCCAGGCGGCCAGGGCCTGCACCAGCCGCGCGTCGGAGCCGGCGCCGTCGTTTATGTCGGTGGCCAGGCCCCGCTCCTCGCACAGTTCGCGAAATGGATAAGCGCGCCGGGCCGGCTCCAGCAGGTAGGCGGCCACTTCGGTGTCGTGGGCCAGGGCGGCCGGGACCTCGCCCAGCGATTTTGCGTCATGAGCGACCGCCGGTCGCCGCGCGACCGCCGCCACCAGGTCCTCAGGGCGGGCGCATGGCCCGGTCACGACCTCCTGGGTGGCCTCCGCGTAGGCCCCGAAATGCCACTGCTGGTCATCGCCGAACAGCGCCCCCTCGGGTGTATCGGGCACCCGGACGGCGATCGCCACCTCGGCATCGGCGGCGATCCGGTCGAGGTCCTTCAGCGTGCCCTGGCGCAGCCGCGTCGGTAGCGCCTGCTCGGCCACCGGCGCGGGGGCGGCGGCGTCGGCCGATCCCAGCGCCTCCTCGAGCCGTCTCAGCGGATCGCGCAGCTCGTATTCGCGGAACACCTCCCGCAGCCGGGAGCGGTCCGGCGCCTCGGAGACGAACTCGGTGATGTCCAGGGCCAGCGGCAGGTCGCGCTTGGCCGTGGCCAGCCGCTTGGAGAGTCGCGCGTCCTCGGCGTGGTTGGTCAGGTTCTCCTTGCGCTTGGCGCCGCTGATCTGCTCGACGTTCTCGAGCACCTGCTCGAGGGAGCCGAACCGCTGCAGCAGATCGGCGGCCGTCTTGTCGCCGATCCCGGGGACCCCGGGAATGTTGTCGCTGGTGTCGCCCTTGAGCCCGATGAAGTCCGGGACCAGCTCCGGGGGGATCCCGTAGCGGTCGATCACGCCTTCGCGGTCGTAGACGCGCGTATCGGTGATCCCTCGTGAGGTGGTCATGATCTTGACGTTGTCGTCGACCAGCTGATAGGCGTCGCGGTCTCCGGTCACCACCATCACCGAGACCGGAGGGTCGGCTGCCTTGGCCTGCTCGGCGATCGACGCGATCACGTCGTCGGCCTCGTAGCCCTCCACGCGCAGATTGCGATAACCGAACGCGTCGACCAGCGGCTCGAGCGCCGGCCACTGCTCCTTGAGCAGATCGGGCCGGCTGGAACGCTGCGCCTTGTAGTCGGAGTAGACCTCCTTGCGACCCGAGGAGCCGGCGTCCCACACGACAACCGTGGCGTTGGGTCCGTAGTCGGTGAGGATCTTGACCAGCATCGAGGCGAAGCCGAAGATGGCGTTGGTGGGAACGCCGGTCGAGGTGGCGATCGACTCCGGCAGGGCGAAGAAGGCCCGGTAGGCCAGGCTGTTGCCGTCGATCAAAAAGAGCTGTTCGGCCATCAGCTTTGAGGCTATCTCGCGGTCCGGTGGGTTCGCCGTCTGGCGGTGTCTTTTCCCTGCTGCTTGCGGGCTCGGGCGCGGGGCATAAGATGGCGGGCGCGATGGCCCCGACCCCGAGCGCGCAGTACAGCCTCACCCTGCGGGTGGAGATCGATCACCTCCCCGGGATGCTCGGCAAGGTGGCCTCGGCGATCGGCGCCGCTGGCGCCACGATCGGTTCTGTCGATCTGGTCCAGG
>DASXJY010000135.1:0-8076 GCA_036497115.1 Solirubrobacteraceae bacterium | reverse complement strand
CACTGCTCGCGCGTGCGCTGCAGGAAGACAGCGGTCACCGCGGCGTGGGACTCCGAGCCGGGGCCGTCGTAGGCGTGCTCGACGAGGTCGGGACGACCCACCCCGTCGCACCACGCCTTCCAGAACTTCGGCTCCAGCGCGCCGAGGGTCACGTAGCCGTCGGCGCACTCGTAGGGCCGGTAGCAGTTGTAGCGCCCGGCCAGGCCGAGCTCACCGCGCCGCGGCGCTCGTCCGGCGGCGAATGTCTCGGCCGCCAGCATCGCCAGCCACGACAGGGCACCGTCGAACATCGAGCAGTCGACAAGCTGGCCCTCGCCGGAGCGCTCGCGCTCTCGCAGCGCCATCAGGATCCCGACCGCCGCCATCAGCGCGCCGCCACCCAGATCGGCGATCTGCCCCGCCGCCTGGACCGGCGGTCCGTCGGCTTGACCGGTCAGCCCCAGCAGGCCGTTGAGGCCCAGGTAGTTCATGTCGTGCCCGGAGCGGGCCCGGTTGGGTCCGTCCTGGCCGTAGCCGGTGATCGCGCAGTACACCAATCTGCGGTTCTCCTGGCGCAGGCGCTCGTAGCCGACGCCGAGCCGGTCCATCACGCCGGGCCGAAACGACTCCAGCACCACGTCGGCGTCGCGCACCAGCGCCAGCAGCACCTGCTGGCCGGCCTCGGCCTTCAGGTTGAGGCGGATCGATCGCTTGCCGCGGTTCAACGACAGAAACAGCGCGCTCTTGGACGTCGGCTCGGCGCCCTCGTAGTACGGGGGCGACCACCGGACGTAGTCGCCAAGGCCGGTGTCCTCCACCTTGATCACGTCGGCCCCGAAGTCGGCCAGCAACAGCGAGCAGAAGCCGCCGGGAAGCAGCCGAGACAGATCCAGGACCGTGAGGCCGGCCAGCGCGAGCCCTTCGTTCACGCCGCCTGCGCCTCCTCGGGTCGAGCCGCGATCCCGAGCAGCTCGCGGGCCTGCGCGACTGTGGCCGGGCGCCGTCCGCAGTCCTCGGTCAGCTGCCGCGCCTTGGCGATCAGGTCGCCGTTGGAGCGGGCCATGGTCCCGCCGGGCAGGTAGAAGTTGTCCTCCAGCCCGACCCGCACCGACCCACCCAGCGTCAGCGCCGCGGCGACCAGCATCCACTGCTCGCGTCCGATCCCGATCACCCCCCAGTGGTGCTTGGCACCGCCTGCCACCCAGGCCAGGTTGTCGGCCATCGCGGCCAGGTTGAGCGCGCGGGCCGGGACCCCGCCCACCACTCCCATGACGAAGTCGGCGTGCAACGGCGCGTCGAGCAGGCCCATGTCGACCAGCGGGGCCAGGCTGCCGACGTGGCCGACGTCGAAGCACTCGTGCTCGGGCTTGATGCCCAGACCGCGCATCGCCCGAAGCAGTTCGATGATCTCTTCGAACGGGTTGGCGAAGACGAACTTGAATACGAAGTCCTTGCGCGAGCGCGAGTACTTGGCGTAGTTGAGCGAGCCCATGTTCAGCGCCGCGACCTCGGGCCGGCAGGCCTCCAAGTAGGCGATCCGCTTCGCCACCGCGACCCCGATCGTGCCGGTGGAGAAGTTGATGATCGCGGCGTCGCCGACCTCGTCACGGATGGCGTCGCGGATGGCTCGGAAGTCCTCGACCTCGTAGCTGGGCGAGCCGTCGGGGCGGCGAGCGTGGATGTGGATGTGAACGCCCCCCTCGTCGACGATTCGCCGCGCCTCGGCGGCATACTCGGCCGGGGTGTACGGGATCGCCGGGCATTGATCGCGGTTGGCGATCGCGCCGGAGATCGCACAGGTGATGATCGCCGGATCGTCGAGGCTCATCGGCGGCTCATACGGGGACGATGCCGGAGCGCTTCCAGGGCCGCTCCACGCGCTTGCCGGCCGCCATCTCCAACCCGCGGCAGATCGTCGCCCGCGTCTCCCGCGGGTCGATCACGTCGTCGATCATGTCGTTGCCGGCCGCCACGTAGACGTCGATGATCTTGCGGAAGTTCTCGATCAGCTCCCGGCGCTTGGCGGCCGGGTCCTCGGCCGCCTCCACCTGCTTGCGGAAGATGATCTCCACCGCCCCCTCAGCTCCCATCACGCTGATCTCGGCGCTCGGCCACGCCACGAGCAGGTCGGGCTCGTAGGCTCGGCCGCACATCACGTAGTAGCCGGCGCCGTAGGCCTTGCGAAGCACCACGGTGATCTTCGGCACCGTGGCGTTGGCGGTGGCGTAGAGCATCTTGGCGCCGTGGCGGATGATCCCGGCCTCCTCGACTCGGGTTCCGACCATGAAACCGGGGACGTCCATCAGGTAGATCAGAGGCAGGCCGTAGGCGTTGGCCAGATTGATGAACCGCGCCGCCTTGTCGGCCGAGTCGTTGTCGAGGATCCCGCCGAGGTGGCGCGGCTGATTGGCGACGATCGCCGCCGGCCGGCCGCCGAACCGGGCCAGACAGGTGATGATCGTCTTGGCGAACTGGGGCTTGAGGTCGAAGTAGATCCCATCGTCGACGATCCGCCTGATCACCTCGTACATGTCATAGGGCTTGCGGTTTGACTCCGGGAGCACATCGAGGAGCTCGTCGTCGCCCCGGTCGATCGGATCGCTGCACGCCACCACCGGCGGCGGCTCCTCGCAGTTCTGGGGAAAGAAGCTGAGGTACTGCTTGATCCGCTCGATGCACTCGGCATCGTCGGCCACCTCGAGGTCTCCCACTCCCGACTTGCGGCAGTGCACCCGGGAGCCGCCGAGCTCCTCCTGGGTCACGTCCTCCCCCACCGCGGCTCGCACCAGGTGCGGACCGGCCAGCGCCATCGACCCGCGGCCCTTGACCATCGGGACGAAATCGGCCAGGCCGGGGATGTAGGCGGTTCCCGCCGCGCAGGGCCCCATCAGCGCCGCCACCTGGGGGATCACCCCGCTCATCACGACCTCTTCGCGGAACAGGTGGCCCGAGCCGGCGAACAGCGAGCCCACCGCCTCCTGGATCCGCGCCCCGGCCGAGTCGAGCAGCCACACCAGGGGGATCCGCTTGGTCTGTGCCAACTCGCGCAGCCGCCCCACCTTGAGCTCGCCGGTCATTCCCATCGAGCCCGCCATCACCGTGAAGTCGTAGGCGGCGACGGCGGTGAGCCGCCCGTTGACCTTCCCGTAGCCGGTGATCACGCCGTCGGCCGGAGCGTCCCGGCCCTCCATCGCCCGTTGGGAGAAGTGCGGTCGCCCGTGGAGGCCGAGCTCCACGAACGTGCCGTCGTCGATCAGCAGTGCCATCCGCTCGCGCGCGGTCAACTTCTCCCGGGCGTGCTGGGCGGCGATCTTCTCCTCTCCCCCGCCGAGCTTGATCTGCTCGCGCCGGGCGCGAAGGTCCTCGGCGAGCGGGCGCAGAATGCTGGCGGTGGGGGTGTCGGTCGACAAAGCGAGGAGTGAGACGTTCTACTTATCACTCTGTCAGCAGCGGCCCGCCGCCGTCAAGCCGCTGCACCCAGCGCTACGATCTGCCGGTGGGTAGGAAGCGGCTTGCCGCCGTGGTCGCGGCGCTTTGGCTCGGGTGCGCCACCGTGCTCGCCGGCTGCGGCGCCAGCCAGACGGCTGACCCCGTGGCCCGCGCCGCTGACGTGACCGCGCAGGTGCCGGGCTACAGGCTTCGGGCGACGACCACGGTCAGTACCGGAGCCGGGTTGATCAAGACGACGATGTCGGGGGTGGTCGATCGTGCCCACCGAACTGGCGTCCTGTCCGCGCACGAGTCGGCCCTGGGCCATTCGCTGCCGACCTTCACCGAGAAGTTCTCCGGCCTGACCTTCTACATGCAGGCCTCCGGCGTGCCCGCCCTCAGGCGCCTGACGGGCGGCAAGCCGTGGTTGCGATTCGACGTCAACCGGCTGCTCGGGGCGATCGGCGTCGGCTCGCTGCCCACGACGGGCTCTGACCCCAGCCAGTTCGTCGATTATCTGCGGGCCGTCAGTACCGACACCAAGCGCGTGGGGACAGCCCGGGTCGGCAAGGCGAAGACCACGCAGTACCACGCCATCATCGACCTGCGCCGCTATCCCGACGTCCTCCCCCCGGCCAGGCGGGCAGCGGCTGCTCGCAGCATCTCCACGCTGGAATCGGCCCTCGGAGGGCACACGCTGCCCGTCGACGCCTGGATCGACTCCCGCCGGATGGTCCGCCGCATCAGCATGGAGTTTCCAGAGTGCGTGGCCAGCCAGCACCTGCGCTTCGCCATGACCATGGACCTGTTCGACTACGGACCGCAGCCGCGCACCACTCTCCCCCCGGCGGGCCAGGCGTTCGACATCACGCCGCTGCTGCGCTCGGCGATGAGCAAGCTGAAGTTCGGCTGCGGTTCGGGCTGAGCGCCACCGGCCGCCGCCGCCGTCAAGGGCAGCGGGCGACTGCGGTGACCAACCTAGCGGCCCTTCCACTGAGGATCGCGCTTCTCGAAGAAGGCCTTTACGCCCTCCTGGATGTCCTCGGTCGAGAACGCGATCGTCAGCTGCGAGCGCAGGAAGTCGACCGCGTCGGCATAGGCCATGTCCTGCTGGCGGAACATCGCATCCTTGCCCAGCTTCATCAGCACCGGCGACTTGGCGGCCAGCCGCTCGGCCCAATCCCGGACGGCGCCATCGAACTCATCGGCGGCGACCACCCGGTTGACGATCCCCAGCCGCTCGGCCTCCTGAGCCGACATCTGCTCGCCCAAGAGCATCATCTCGGCCGTCTTCTTGCGCGAGACGTTGCGGTAGATCAACGCCATGATCATGAACGGAAACAGGCCCACGTTGATCTCCGGCGTGGCGAACCGTGCCCCCTCCTTGGCCACGATCAGGTCGCAGGCCAGGGCCAGCCCCAGGGCGCCGGCCAGCACGTGGCCGTTGGCGGCGCAGATCGACGGCTTGCCGAGCTCACCCAGGAGCCTGAACACGCGCGGAAAGCGGGCGGTGGCAAAGTGCTTGTGGACCAGCGCGACGTCGGCGGCAAAGCCGGTCAGGTTGCCGCCGCTGGAGAACACCTTCTCGTGCGTCGAGGTCAGTACCAGGCAGCGCACCGCCTCGTCGTCGCGGGCGGACTCGAGCGCCGTGATCAAGTCCGACAGCAGCTCGTCAGACAGCGCGTTGCGGGTCTCAGGCTGATCCAGCGCGATCGTGGCCACGCCGGTGCGCGCCACCTCGTAACGGAGCGTTTCGTAGGGCATGGGCGAGCATGATGACGCCCTGGGCCCGGCCAAGTAGGAAGTAGGAAGCTCTACTGTTTACTTTTGCCGGTGGGGCAGATAGCGTCCGGCCGGCCGACCTAAACCAGGAGGAGCCCGCCCGATGGCCAGCGCCGACGTCCTCAAGCCCGACTTCGCGACCGACCGCAAGCACTTCATCTTCAACGACGACCACGAGCAGCTGCGCGAGTCGATCCGCCGCTTCGTGATCAAGGAGCTGCAGCCCCACGCCGAGGAGTGGGAGGAGACCACGTTCCCGGACTGGGTGTTTGAGCGGATGGGCGAGCTCGGCTTCCTGGGCCTCGACAAACCCGAGGAGTACGGGGGTCAGGGTGGTGACTACTACACCTCGCTGGTGCTGGCCGAGGAGATCGCCCACGCCCACTGCGGCGGGCTGGCCATGGGCCTCGCCGTCCAGACCGACATGGCGATGCCGCCGATCCTGGCCTTCGGCACCGAGGAGCAGAAGCAGGCCTGGGCGGCGCCCGCGATCAGGGGCACGAAGATCCTCTGCATCGGGATCACCGAGCCCGACGCCGGCTCCGACGTGGCGGGGATCAAGACCCGGGCGGTCCGCGAGGAGGCTACCGGCGATTATTTGATCAACGGCTCCAAGACCTACATCACCAACGGCCACCGCGCCCACGCCATCGTGCTCGTCACCAAGACCGATCCCGAGGCCGGCAGCCGGATGACTCGTGCGGCGCACGATGAAGCGAGGCCGGATGCCGAGCGTGCGCCGCACGAGGGCTTCACGCTGTTCATCGTGCCGATGGACACCGAGGGAGTGATCCGGGAGAAGCGGCTCAAGAAGCTGGGGATGCACGCCTCAGACACCGCCCTGTTGGCCTTTCAGGATGTCCGCGTCCCGGCCTCGGCCGTGCTGGGGCAGGTCGGCAAGGGCTTCTACCACATCATGTGGGAGCTCCAGGGCGAGCGGCTGATCGGCGCCGCCGGTGCCGTGGCCGGCGCCCAGCACGTGTTCGATCGCACCTTGCAATACGCCAAGGAGCGCAAGGCATTCGGCCGCTCGATCGGTCACTTCCAGGTCATCCGCCACAAGTTCGCCGAGATGGCGACCAAGATCGAGACCGCGCGGCAGATGGTCTACACCACCGCCTGGCGGTTTCAGAACGGCGAGTACCCGGTGCGCGAGATCACCATGGCCAAGCTGTACGCGGCGCGGATCGCCGTGGAGGTGGCCGACGAGTGCATCCAGATCCACGGCGGCGCCGGCTACATGCAGGAGTACGGCATCGAGCGCTCGTGGCGCGACCTGCGGCTCAACCGGATCGGCGCGGGGACCGACGAGATCATGCTCGACGTGATCGGCCGCTCCTACGGGCTCTGATCGCGCGGTGGCGCGCCCACCGACCCGGGAGCCTCCGCCGATCTTCGGCCATATTGGCAGAGGATCAACGGAGCCCCCCACCGAGCCCCGGCCGATACCTCCGTTCACGCCGGAGCACGAACGGCTGCGCGCGGAGATCCGCGAGTTCGTCCAGACCCGGCTGCGCCCCCACGCCGACGAGTGGGAGCAGGCCGAATGGTTTCCCAACGACGCGTTCCGCTGGCTGGCCGAGGCCGGGTACCTGGGTCTGAGGTTCCCGGCCGAGTACGGGGGCCGCGGGGATCCCGTGGCGGCCGCGGTGCTGTGCGAGGAGCTGGCCCGCTGCGGCTCGGGGGGCGTGGCCGCCGGTCTCGGTGCCCACGCCGGGATCGCCCTGCCGCCGATCTGGACCTTCGGCAGCGAGGAGCAGAAGCAGCGCTACCTGGTGCCCGGACTCAAGGGCGAGAAGATCGCCGCCCTGGCGATCACCGAGCCCGACGCCGGCTCCGACGTGGCTTCGATCCGTACCCGGGCCCGCCGGGTCGACGGCGGCTACGTCGTCGACGGGGCCAAGATGTTCATCACCGGCGGGGTCCGGGCCGACGTGCTGGTCACGGCGGTCAGGACCGCCGAGAGCGATGACAGCAGACACCGCGGGATCTCGTTTCTGATCATCGACCGCGGACCTGGGGTCAGCGCGGCCCCGCTGGGCAAGCTGGGCTGGCACGCCTCGGACACCGCCGAGATCGCCTTCGACGACGTGTTCGTCCCGGCCGACAATCTGCTCGGGGCCGAGGATGGCGGCTTCTACCTGGTCATGGCCAACTTCCAGTGGGAGCGGCTGGTGATGGCGCTGGGCGCGATCGGCGGCATGCAGGCCTGCTTTGAGGCGACGCTGCGGTTCGTGCGCGGTCGTGACGGCGGCTGCTCTCAGTCCGTCCGCCACCAGCTGGCCGAGATCGCGATGGAGATCGAGGCTGGGCGCGATGTGACCTACGCGGCGCTGCAGCGCTTCGTCGCCGGCCAGGAGGCCGTCCGCGAGGTGACAATCGCCAAGCTCAAGACCCAGCGGGCCGCGTTCGAGGCGATCGACGCCTGCTTTCAGATCCACGGCCGCCACGCCACCCCGGAGCTCGAGCGCGCGCTGCGCGACGCCAGGCTCGGGCCGATCGGCGGCGGCACCGACGAGGTGATGAAGGAGATCCTGGGGCGTTCGCTGGGGTTGTAGCGGCTCGTTAGCTACGCTCGCGTCACATGGACTCGACGAGAGGACAGCTCCTGATCGCCGGGCCGGGACTGCTGGATCCGAACTTCTGGCGGACCGTGGTGCTGATCGTCGAGCACAGCGAGGAGGGCGCTCTCGGCCTGGTCCTCAACCGGCCGTCGGAGACGACCGTCGGGGAAGCGGTCTCCGAGCTCGACGAGCTGCTCGACCTCGACGATCCGCTGTTCATCGGCGGCCCGGTGCAACCTTCGGCGCTGATCGTGCTGGGCGAGTTTGCTGACTCGGCGGACGCCGCGCTGCTGGCGTTTGACGACATCGGGGTGCTGGCCAG
>DASXJY010000134.1:0-16325 GCA_036497115.1 Solirubrobacteraceae bacterium | reverse complement strand
GCTCGGCGTCGGTCGGGGGCGGCGTTCGCGACGGCTCGGGAGCGACCTGCAGCTCCCAGCCTGTGGCTTCCCGCACCCGCTCCACCTCTACCCCGGGATGGATCTGGGTCAACGTCAGCTCCCGGCTTTGGCGATCGGGCTCAAGCACCCCGAGATCGGTGATCACCGCCGTGGGGCCACGGCCGCGGAAGCCGAGCCGGTCGCGATCGCCCGGTCCGTCGCCGTAGCCGACGGTGGTCCGGAAATCCAGGCGCTCCACGAACGAGCGCGGAGTGTGGGGCACGATCACCACCACCTCCTCACAGCTGGACGCGATCTCCGGCGCGCCGCCGGCCCCCGGCAGCCTCGTCTTCGGATGCTCGTAGTCGCCGATCACCGTCGAGTTGAGGTTGCCCAGGCGATCCACCTGGGCCGCGCCGAGGAAGGCCACCTGGACGCGGCCGGGACCGATCCAGTAGTTGAACATCTCCGGTACCGAAACCACCGCGTCGGCGGTCTCGGCCAGCTCTCCGTCGCCGATGGAGAGGGGGATGTGAAACGGCTTGGCCCCGATCGTGCCCGACTCGTAGACCAGCACGAGGTCGGGATTGTGGACCATCCGGGCCAGGATCGCCGCGGTGCTCGGCCGGCCCACACCGATGAACACCGACCGGGCCCGCTCCAAGCGCCGGGCGGCGACGATGGTCTGGATCTCGCCCGAGGTCGCCGCGTCGCTCGTCGCCTCCCCGTCGCGGTTGGAGGTCGCCTCGCTCACCGGGCGCCGACCTGGCTGAGAACGTTGACCTGCATCCACTCGGTGAACTCGTCGCGGTCGCGACTGAGCTTGTCCCAACGGCGGTAGAAGTCGTTGTCGCGGCTGGTCAGGCCCAGGCTGTAGGAGGGGTAGGACCCACCAGGCGCCTCGGCGACCGCGTCGATCACCCACCCCGGGATCACCACGCCGCCGGGACGCGGCTGGAGCCGGTCGACGACACGCTCCACCGTCACCAGCGAGCGGTCCGCCGACAGCACGGCCTCCTTCTGCACGCCCGGGATCCCCCACAGTTGCACGTTGCCCTCGCGATCGGCCTCCTGAGCGTGGATGATTGCCACGTCGGGCCGCAGCGCCGGCACCGCCACCAGCTGCTCGCCGGTGAACGGACAGGTGATCGGCGCCACCCGGGTCAGCTTCGCCAGGTCGGTACCCAGATAGCCGCGCATCACCGCCATCGGCATCCGCGCGGCTCCGGCGGCGTAGCGGTTGGCCATCCCGGCATGACTGTGCTCCTCGAGCTCGATCGGCCGCGGCCAGCCGTGCTCGATCGCGTCGCGGAAGCGGTGCAGGCCGCCCACGCCCGGGTTGCCGCCGTAGGAGAAGACGAGCTTGCGAGCCGTTCCCATCCCGATCATCTGGTCGTAGAGGACGTCGGGGGTCATCCGGATGAGCTCGAGCTCCTGCCGCCCCTGGCGCAGCAGCTCGTGCGCAGCCGCGAACGGGATCAGGTGGGTAAACCCCTCCAGCGCGACCGCGTCGCCGTCGCCGACCAGCGAGGCCACCGCCTCGGGCAAGGTGGTCAGCTCAGCCACGGTTGGGCACGCTCGCCGTGATGCCGCCGAGCGGGAGCCCGACATAGTTCTCGGCCAGCGAGGTGGCGGCGGCCCGTGAGCCGCACACGTACTCGAGCTGGGAGCGCTGCAGCTTGCGCCCGTAGTCGTCATCGCCGGGGTTGGTGTGCAGCATCGTGGTCATGAACCACGAGAAGTGCTGCGCTCGCCACACCCGCTGCAAACAGCGGTCGGAGTACTCGTCCAGCCCGCTCTGCGAGCCGGTGGTGAAGTAATCCACCAGCGCCTCGGCGAGCACGGTCACGTCGGCCACCGCCAGGTTCAACCCCTTGGCGCCGGTGGGCGGCACGATGTGGGCGGCGTCACCGGCCAAGAACAGGGAGCGGTAGCGCATCGGCTCGGCGACGAAGCTCCGCATCGGCGTTATCGACTTCTCGAGCACCGGACCCTCGCTCAGCTCCCAGTCCGCGCTGGCCAAGCGGTCGTGCAGCTGGCCCCAGATGCGCTCGTCCGACCAGCCGGCGATGTCGTCCTCGGGATCCACCTGGATGTAGAGGCGGCTGAGCGTGCGCGAGCGCATGCTGTGCAACGCGAACCCCTGCTCGTGCTGGGCATAGATCAGCTCCTCGGTCGAGGGCGGCACGTCGGCGAGGATCCCCAGCCAGGCGAACGGGTACTCACGCTCCCACACGCGCATCAGGTCGGCCGGGATGGCCTCCCGGCAGACGCCGTGAAATCCGTCGCACCCGGCCACGATCTCGCAGCCGAGCTCGTGTTCAGCGCCCTGGTGCGTGTAGCGGACCACCGGCTCGTCGTCGTCGAGGCCATCCACACCCACCTGCTCGCATTCGAACACCAGCGGGGCGCCGGTTCTGAGCCGGTGCGCGACCAGGTCCTTCACCACCTCGGTCTGGCCGTAGATCATCACCGAGCGCCCGCCGGTCAGCTCGGCCATCGGGATGTGATGAAGCCTGCCGTCGAAGCAGAGGTAGATGCCGCCGTGGATCAGGCCCTCGTCGTCCATCCGCTCGCCGACGCCGGCCTCCCGCAGCACCTCCATCGTTCCCTGCTCGAGCACCCCGGCCCGGATCCGGGCCTCGATGTACTCGCGGCTGCGAGCTTCGAGGATCACCGATTCGATGCCGTGGCGGTGAAGCAGGGCCCCGAGGAGCAGTCCCGCCGGGCCGGCACCCACGATCGCGACCTGCGTTCGCTCGGACATCGCGGGCTGGACATTAGTCGTTTTGAGTGGGCGCATTGCGACTCAATGTGCGCTTTGCGTACTCGGGTGTCTTTGTGGTGACGTCTCGGATACGCTGGCGCGATGGAGAGGGTGCGGCCGGCCTGGCGGTTCGGACTGCCGGCGGCGGCGGTGCTCGTGCTGGCTCTGGTTGCCGGGGCGGCCACTGCGATGGCGTCCAGCCGGGCCGCCCGGGACCCGCGGGGATGTGCCCGCTGGGGCCGCCCCGCGGTGGCTGCCGATCCCCGGCCGCACGCCCTGCGCGTGTTCGCGATCCAGTTTCAGCAGCGGCCGGCCTCGATCAGCAGTCCGGCCGCCTACAGGCAGGCGATCGATTGCGCGATCCGGACCGAGGTCCTGCCCCACCGGGTCAGGGGGCGGCCGAACCTGGTCGTGTTCGACGAGGACATCGGGCTCGAGACGATCGCCATCGGCCCCCGCGGGGCGGCCGCGCGCGCCCTGCTGGCCGCCGGCGCGCCCTGTTTGGGAGCGCTGTGCCAGACGCTGGCCACGCTGTCGGCGATCGACGCCGGATACGCTACGGCGCTCGGTTACCTGACTCCCCGGTACCCCAAGCTGACCGGTCAGCTGGGACGCAGTTTCGTGGCCGCCACCGACGAGTTCGTGCGCGTGTTCATGACCACGATGGCCGCCGAGGCCCGGCGCCACGGCATCTACGTGATCGCCTCCAACACGCAAGCGCCGTTCCGGGTCAGCCGTGATCGGAGGGCCATCGCCGCCCTGGCCGATCCCGGGTCCCGGCGGCCCAGCGCCGTCTATGTCCCCACCGCCGGTGTCGCCTACGACCAGACCATGGTGTGGGGTCCCCGCGTCGTTCACCGTGACCGTCCGGCGCCGCTGCAGAACCTGATCGCCGACAACTACAAGGTTCCCCTGACCGCATTTGAGCAGGCCTTGGGCTTCGCCCCGGGACCGACGCGGGGCGCCGCCGCGCGGGCCAACCTGCGCCCGGTGACGATCCCCGGCACCGCGGCGCGGCTGGGCCTCGCCACCAGTCTGCCGGCGTTTCAGTACGGCCGCTCCAGCCCCGCCCACGCCTGCGACGACGTGAGTGTGACCTACATGCGCTGCCTCGATCGCCTGGGCGCCAACGTGGTGATTCAGGCCGACGCCAACGACGGTCAGTGGAGCGGCGTGGACGGCAGGGAACTGTGGCAGCCGCTGTCGTGGATGGGATCGGCCTATCGTGCCGTCAGCGACCCCGGCGTGCGCTTCACCTACGCTGTCAACCCGTTCATGGTCGGAAACCTGGCCGATACGCCGTTTGACGGCCAGAGCGCGATTCTCCAGCGCGGACTTCGCGGGCGCGGGTGCGACTACGTGGGCAATGGCAGATTCATCGCCGGCCAGGATCTTCCCCGCTACCGCCGCTATGCCGGGGCCAAGTCACAGTTTCTGGCCCTGGCGCCGTGGGCCGCCACGGGCTCGCGCGCCCATCTGCGAGCGGTGGGGTCCGCGCTGGCCGCCGGCCGTGGCCGCTACCGCTACGTCCAGACGGCCTTGATCGCCGACCTTCCGTTTCCCGCCGACGGCGGGCGGCGCGGGTGTCAGATGGCCGGGCGATGAGCCTCTCGCGGCGCGAGGCGCTGATCGGGGCGGCCAGCGGCGCCACCGCGGCCGCGCTGAGTGCAACCAGCCCGGCGGCGGCGGCCCGGCGTCGGCCGACGCGCCGCGTCGACGTCGTCGTGGTCGGGGCCGGCCTGGCCGGTCTCACCGCGGCCAGCGATCTCGTCCGGGCCGGCCATTCGGTGGCCGTGCTCGAGGCCCGCGACCGCGTCGGCGGACGCACGCTCAACGTCCCCTTGGGGCGAGGCGAGGTGGTCGAGGCCGGCGGCGAATGGGTGGGCCCGGGCCAGGATCGGATCCTCGCGCGGGCGCGCGCGATGGGCATGAAGACCTTCAAGACCTACACCCGCGGCAGCCAGGTCCTCGATTACGGCGGGACGTTGAGTCACTTCACCGGCCTGATCCCCCCGCTGCCGCAGCCCGACGCCGATGACTTCAGTCGGCTGCTCAGCCTGATCGTGAAGCTCGAGCAGACGGTCCCCCTCGACCGGCCCTGGAAGGCCCCCGGGGCGGCGGCGCTCGATTCCCAGACCCTCGAGACGTTCAAGCTCGCCAACTCCAGCACTCGAGGCGCCCGGTTTTTGGTCGATCTCGTCGCCAAGGCGGTGTTCGCCGCCGAGCCCCGCGACCTGTCGCTGCTTCACGCGCTGTTCTACCTGCAGTCCGGGCGGGGAGTGATCAATCTGACCAGCACCGCCGGCGGCGCCCAGGATTCTCGCTTCGTCGGCGGCAGCCAGCTCGTGTCGATCCGGATGGCGGCGCGCCTGGGCTCGCGCGTAATGCTTCGGGCGCCGGTTCGGCGCATCGCCCAAACCCGAGGCGGTGTCACGGTGGATAGCGACGCCGGAACCTGGCGGGCCAAGCGAGTGGTCGTGGCCATCGCCCCCACCCTGGCCGGACGGATCGACTACGACCCGGGGCTGCCGGCGCTGCGTGACCAGCTGACTCAGCGCGTGCCGCAGGGGTCGGTGATCAAGGTCGAGGCGGTGTACCCGAAGCCGTTCTGGCGCCAGGCCGGGCTGAACGGCTACAGCAACAGCGACCGGCCGCCGATTCACTTCACCTACGACAACTCTCCCCCCGGCGGACGGCCCGGCGTGCTGCTCGGCTTCGTATCCGGCGCAGACGCCCGGCGCCTCGGGGCGATCGGACCGGCGGCCCGCCGGCGCGCCGTGCTGGCGGCGTTCGAGCGGCTGTTCGGCCCTGCCGCCGCTCGGCCGCGACGGCTGATCGAGCACAACTGGTCAAGCGAGCTCTGGACCCGCGGCTGCTACGCCGCCTTCATGGGACCGGGCGTCTGGAGCGACTACGGCTCGGCCCTGCGCGCCCCGGTGGGTCGGATCCACTGGGCCGGCACCGAGACCTCCGAGGTGTTCATGGGCTACATGGACGGCGCCGTGCGCTCCGGCGAGCGCGCCGCCCGCGAGGTCCGCCGCGGGATCTAGTCGCTCGCCGGTCCGGCGCCCGCCGGGCCGCCGGGCCGGCCGCCGACGCCCGGTCAGGACTCCTGGATGTGGTCGGCTTCGTGCGCGCCTGGGAAGGGCCGGGTGAGGCAGAACTCGTTCAGCGTCGACTCGGGGACGCCCTCCACTCCGGGGGTGTCAGAGGCCAGCCCCCTGGTGTGCGGGTCGTCGGCGAAGCCACCCACCTCGACCGAATGCTGCGGCGTCCGGTAGCCGGAGATCCCGATCAGGTGCAGCTGAAGCGCCCTGCCGAGCTGGTCCAGCCGGGCGGCGATGATCGGCTCCTCGCCCACGCTGTAGTTGGTGCCCGCCGCTTGGAAGAAGCCGAACTGGCCATCGTGGGCGACAAACGGGGTGTTCGCGCAGCCGCTGGGCGGCGCCACCGCCCCACCGGAAGACAGCGTCTGGGCCCGCGCCGCCTCGGCGTCGAGGACGTGCGCCTCGCGAACGAGCGTCTTGTGCAGCGCCGTGAGCCGGTGGGTGTCGCGCTGGCGGACGCGCTGCACGGCCAGCTCGCGGTTGACGATCGACACCTTGAGCTGGGCGACGTTGTCGCGCTCGACTACCACCGCCGCGGTGGCTCGCCGGCGCCGGGCCTGGACCCTGGCCAGGCGGACCGTCTGCGCCTGGACCGCGATCCGAGCCGCCCGGACCGACTGCGTGGTCTGGCTGTTCTTGCGCTCGATCGCGGTCATCGAGCTGATCCGATTCAGCAGATCGCTGAAGCCGCCTGAGTCGACCACCACTCCCACGATCGTCGGCGGCGGCGTCTCGTAGTCGGCGCGCAGCTGGGCGGCCAGCGCCTGGAGGTCCCGCGCATACTCGGCCCGCAGCTGCGTCAGCCGGTCGCGGGCGCTGGAGAGCTGGTCGGTCACCGCGGCGAGCTGGCGCTCCTGGACGTTCACGCTCTCCTGCACCGCGTTGAGCCGAGCCTGCAGCGAGCCGATCGTCCCCTCAAAGCCGTTGATCCGGCTCGTCTCGGAGTGGATCTTCGAACGCAGCGCCGACGAGCGCTGCTGACCGGCCCGGTATCGGCTGGTCAGATCCGCCGACCCCGAAGCCGCGAGCGCCCCACAGCCGACTGCCGTGAGCAGGATTGCGGACCCGATGCGGCGAACTTTAGGCATGCGAGATGGGTTCGTGGCAGCGCGTTCGCAGGCATGGTGACGCCCGCGCGGGGCGTGCCGCGCGACCACGGCGCGACGCTAGCAAGTGGCCGCTTAGCAGGCGCTTTCCGACCCCCTGTGCAGCGAAACTTGCAGCTCGGCACCCATCCGAGCCGACCGGGACGAGCCGCCAGTACGATCGCGCCAACGTCGCCCCGGCGACCAACTTCCTTATGCGCCGCCTCTCGATCGCCCGCTCGCTTCGCCTGGCGTTGATCGGGCTGACAGTCGTGCTCGCGCTGGTCGCCGCTGGCGGGGTGGCCAGCCTCTACGACTCCCGCCAGCGCTACGAGGACACGCTGGCCCAGACCTCAGAGCTGGCCACCGCGGTGGCCAATCTGACCAGCGCCTCGATCGCCGAGGCCGAGGTGCTCCGCGACGCCAGCGGCCCCACCGCCGATCGCGCCCAGCAGCGGGCTCACCACGCCTACCGGCGCGCGGCGGCCGCCGCCGCCCGGCTGGCCAGATCGGACCCGCAGAGCCTCCGCTTGCTGGCCGGGCAGCTCGCAGCTCAGGCCGAGGTGCGGCGGCTGGCCGCGGCCGGCAAGCTCACCAACAGCGCCGGAGCTACTCCGCTGGCTCGTTCCGAGATCCTGGCCAACCAGCTCCAGGAGAGCCAGCAGGACCGCCAAGAGCAGGCTCGCAGCATTGCCCGCTCCCGCTCGCGCCGGGCCATCGCGGTGGTGATCGGCGCCGGACTGCTGGCCCTGATCGCCGCCCTGACCCTGATCGCCGTCCTGATCAGATCCATGCGGCGCCCGCTCGACGCGCTCGTCGACGCCACTCAGGCGCTGGCCGCGGGTGATCTTCAACGACGCGTGGAGCCGGCTGGGCCCCGGGAACTGAGAGATCTCGGCGGCGCCTTCAACGCCATGGGGCGAGACCTGGCCGGCGCCCAGGCGCGGATCGAGGAGGAGCGTCGGCGGCTGGAGATCACCATCGAAAGCCTCGGCGATGCCCTCCTGGTCACCGAACCCGGCTCGGCCACGATCGCTGCCACCAACCCCCGCGCCGCCGATCTGGTCCCCGAACTGCGGCCCGGCGTCGACGTCGATGCTCCCGAGAGCCCGCTGCCCCCGCTGGCCACGGCGCTGGCTCACGAGACCATCACCGAGCACGGGGGACGGACGCTGGCGGTGACCGCAGCCCCGCTCGGGACCGAGGCGGTGGGAATGGTCTGGACAGTGCGCGACATCACCGAGCGCGCCCGCCTGGAACGGGCCAAGACCGACTTCGTGGCTACCGCGTCGCACGAGTTGCGCAGCCCCCTGACTTCGATCAAGGGCTTCGTCGAGCTGCTGGGGCGCAGCCCGGAGAACATGTCCGAGCGACAGCGCGAGTTCATCGACATCATCCTGCGCTCCACCGACCGGCTGGTGGAGCTCGTCAACGACCTGCTCGACGTGGCCCGGATCGAGGCCGACAACGTCGACATCGCGCTGCGCCCGATCGACCTCAGCGACGCCGTCCGGGACGCCGTCGAGCTGATGCGCCCGCGGATCGCCGACCGCCACCAGCAGCTGGGGGTCTACATCGCCCCCACGCTGCCTCTGGCTCTCGCTGATCCCGCCCGGGTGCGCCAGATTCTGGCCAACCTGTTGACCAACGCCCACCTCTACACCGAGAACGGCGGGCGGATCCACGTCGGAGTCGAGGCCGACCGTGCCTGGGTGCAGATCGTCGTCGCCGACTCCGGGATCGGGATGACCGAGTCCGAGCGCCAGCACGTTTTCGAGCGCTTCTTTCGCGCCCGCAGCGCCGACTCGTCCACGCCCGGCACGGGGCTGGGAATGTCGATCGTCAAGTCGCTGGTCGATCTGCACGGGGGCGAGATCGAGGTGGAGAGCGAGCTGGGCCGCGGCAGCACCTTCTACGTGCGGATCCCGGCCGCCGTCGTCAGCGCCGACAGCGGGGATTCGCTGGAGGTGATCCGGGGCCGCCAGGTCCTGATCGTCGACGACGAGCGTGACATCGCCGAGCTCATCGCCAGCCAGCTGACCCCGCTGGACATCGAGGCCACGCTGGCCTCAGGGGCCGAGGAGGCGATGGCCCGCCTGCGCGAGCAGCGATACGACGCGGTGACGCTGGACATCCTGATGCCGGGTCAGGATGGGTTCGAGGTCCTGCGCCAGATCCGCTCCGATCCTGAGCTGCGCGCGACGCCGATCCTGTTCGTGTCGGTGGTCGGCGGCGGCGAGGAGCTGGCCGGCGAGTGGGTGGTGACCAAGCCGATCGACTCCGACGAGCTGCGCGGGGTGCTCGCCGCGGCGGTCCGCGCCGGCCGCTCGCGGGTACTGGTGGTGGGGCGTGAAACGATGCAGCCGACGCTCGAGCCGGCGCTCGACGAGCTGGGGATCGACCACCACTGGGAGACAACCGGTCCAGCGGCAGCCCGGGTCTGCAGCGAGCGCCGCTTCGAGGTGGCGCTGATCGACGTCGGGGTCCGCAACCCACAGGCCGTTCTTCAGGCCCTGGACCTGCGCGGACGGCGCCGGCGCGGGGCGGTGATCCTATTCTCCGACGGCGCAACTCCGACTCCCTCGGGTATCGTGAATCTCGGGATGGAGGTCGTACCTGTTGAGGATGCGGCCGAGGCGCTGCTGGCCGCATTGCGCGGAGACAGACAACCGAGAAGGCAGAAGGTGTAATGGAGCTCAGGAGCGAGGCTGAGCTGACCGAGGAGATCGCGCGTCTGCGCGCGGAGCTGTCGCGCCGTGAGCGCGATGCCGCCGACAACGAGCTGCAGCTCGAGCGCTACGCGGCCGACCTTCGTGAGACGTTTAAGCAGGAGCGGGCTCGCTCCCAGCAGCTCAGCCGCTCCTACATGGCCACCGTGCGGGCACTGTCCAACGCCGTCGAGGCGAGGGATGCCTACACCGGCAAGCACGCCGAACGGGTCGCCGCCTACGGGATAGAGATAGCCCGCGCGCTCGGTTTGCCGCGACCCGACGCCCCCGAGCTCGAGTTCGGATTCCTGCTGCACGACATCGGCAAGCTGGCGATCCCCGACGCGATCCTCTACAAGCCCGGTGAGCTGACCGACGAGGAGCGCGCTCTGATGGCCCGCCATCCGGCTATCGGAGCCGAGATCGTCGGCGAGATCGAATTCCTGGCCGAGGCCGCCCAGGTCGTCCGCTCTCACCACGAGCGCTGGGACGGCAGCGGCTATCCCGACGGCCTGTCCGGGGAGCAGATTCCCCTCGCCGCCCGGGTGTTCGCGGTTGCCGACGTGCTCGACGCCCTGACCAGCGACCGCCCCTATCGCCCCGCCTCGCCGCTCAACGAGGCCCGGGAGATGATCTCGGCCGGCGCCGGTTCCCACTTCGACCCCCAGGTCGTGGCCGCCTTCAACTCGATCGGCGACGAGACCATCAAGCGGATCGGGGTGGACATCAGATGAGTCGCGGGGTGCTGGTGGTCGACGACGATCCGTTCATCCGCAAGCTCGTCGCCACCACGCTCGAGGATGTGTCTGAGTTCGAGCTGCACGAGGCGGCCGACGGGCTGGAGGCGCTCGAGGTTGCAGCCCGCGAGCAGCCGGCGATCGTCTTTCTCGACGTCGACATGCCGCGCATGGACGGGATCGATGCCTGTCGGCGGATGCGTTCGGACCCCGCCACCAGCGAGACCACGATCGTGATGCTGACCGCCGTCCACGGCGACCAGGTGGAGCGGATGGCCGAGGATGCCGGAGCCGACCTGTTCTTGACCAAGCCGTTCAGTCCCCTGGACCTGCTGCGGCTCGTCGACGGACTCGGCCAGCAGCGCGACGGCTGAGTCCGGCCCCCGGTCCTTCGGCCCTTGGAAGGTCAGGAGATCTTGATCAACACGATCGTGTTGACCACGAACAGCACCGCAAAGACGACCGTCCAGCGGTTGAGGTTGCGCTCCACCAGCGATCCTCCGCCCAGCGGCCCGGCGCCGGTGCCCACGCCGAACGCGCCCGACAGCCCAGCGTCCTTGCCCGAGTGCATCAAGATCAGGAACACCAGCCCAACGCAGAGGCCGATCTGGACCAAGTCGAGGATCGTCGTCACGACGGCGATGGTAGCCGCTCAGGAGTGCTCGCGAGCCCGATCTAGGTCGCGGAGGATCTCGATCGCCTCGGCCCGCAGCGTCGAGTCGGTGACCTCGTAGTCGGTGTCCGACAGCTTGCCCGTGCGGTGATCCAGGTCGGCATCCCGAATCTCGCGGTACTTGGCCTCCCGCGCCGCCTCGAGCTCGGCCACGTCGTCGGAATCGACCAGCGGGGCCGGACGGACCCGTCGCAGCGGCGCCGAGACGACCAGCACCACGACGGCCAGCACGGCCAGGACGAGGACGATCTCAAGCAAGCTCGCGGGCGGGCACGGACGGCGCCGGCCGCGCCGGGTAGGAGGCCGGCAGGCGGCGGCGGGCGAACGCCGGGATCGGCGACAGCGCGATCAGGCCGCCGAGGGCGATGATCATCGCGCCCAGCCAGATCCAGGTGACCAGCGGCGAGACGATGAGCAGGAAGTTGACCGGCCAGGGGTGCGAGACGAAGCGCGCGGCCAGCCCGCTGATCGCCTGGTCGCGCTCCTGCCACAGGGGCACCAGCGCCTGCTGGGCCTGGGCGGTGGTGAAGTGACGAGCGGCGAAGCTGCTCATCTCCTGGCCCAGCAGCCTCTGAAACAGCCTGTCCCCGCGGTCGATCTGACTCTGCAGCGGCGTCAGGTCGGGGTTGATCACGGTCCAGATGTCCTTGGTCAGCCCGGCCCTCAGGCCCACCGAGCTGTCGGCGGATCCGTTGAAGAACCGGCCCAGCATGCCCAGCGTGGGGTCCTGAGAGGGATAGAAGCCCCGCGTGGTGTGAAGCGTGGTCACGTGCTTGGTGCCCTTGGTCACGTTCAGCACCGCACCGAAGGAGATCTTGGCCGCGGTGGCGGTGGCGGTCGGGCGGACGTAGGTGATCTGGTAGCCGTCGACACGCGAGCTCTGGCCCGGCTTGAGGATCACGTCACGCGAGTGCTGAAACGAGGACGAGGCGGCAACTCCGATCAGCAGCACGGCCAGGCCGGCGTGGACGATGTAGCCGCCATAGCGGCGGCGATTTCGCCGGATCAGCTGGATGAAGGCCACCGGTGCCGATTCCCGCGAGATCGCGCGGCGGGCGCCGACACCGCGCCACAGCTCCTGGGCCACCGAGGCGATCACGAATGTCCCCAGCCCGAACATCGTCAGCGCAAACGGCTTGCCGGAGACTCCGGCCACGGTGACCAGCAACACCACTGTCACCAGCCCGGCGGCGACCGGGAAGACGAAGTTGCGCCGCAGATTGGCCGCCGTCACTCGGCGCCAGGCGATCAGCGGGCCGATCCCCGACAGGAGCACCAGCACCAGCGAGAGGGGAACGATGAACGGCCGGAAGGCCGGCGGCCCGACCGAGACCTTGGTTCCGGTCAGGGCCTGGGAGATCAGCGGGAAGAACGTCACCCAGAAGATCACGAACACCATCGCCACCAGCACCAGGTTCTGAAACAGGAACACCGCCTCACGTGAGAGCAGGGAGTCGAGCCTGGCCTCAGATCGCAGCTGGTCGCGCCGCCTCACGATCAGAGCGATGCCGCCGCCGATCATCGTCGCCAGCAGCAGGACGAAGGGTATGCCCAGCGTCGAGGCGCCGAAGGCGTGAATCGAGTCAAGGACCCCGGAGCGAACCAGGAACGTCCCCAGGATCGACAGCGTCCCGCTGGCCAGGATCAGCGACACGTTCCAGACCTTCAGCATCCCCCGCTTCTCCTGGATCATCGCCGAGTGGATGAACGCGGTCGTGCATAGCCAGGGCATCAAGGCCGCGTTCTCGACCGGGTCCCAGGCCCAGTAGCCGCCCCACCCCAGCTCGGTGTAGGACCAGCGCGCTCCGAGCAGGATCCCGATGCCCAGAAACAGCCACGCCGCCAGCGCGAACTTGCGCGTCACCGCGATCCACTCCGATCCCAGCTTGCCGGTGACCAGGGCGCCGATCCCGAACGCAAACGGGATCGTCAGCAGGGTGTACCCCGAGTACAGCATCGGGGGGTGGATCATCATGCTCGGGTGCAGAAGCAGCGGATCGAGCCCGGCGCCCTCGGCGGGGGGAGTCTGGGTGGTGGCGAACGGGTTGGCGAAGAAGGTCGTCAGCGTGATGAAGAAGACCCCGAAGACGAGCAGCACGGCAGTCGCCCAGGGCGCGATCTCCCTCGCCCGGCGGCGCGTCAAGAACAGCACCAGGCTCGACCAGACCGACAGCAGGAAGACCCACAGCAGCAGCGAGCCCTCCTGCGAGGACCAGGCGGCAGCGGCCTTGTAGAACGTCGGGGTGGTGGTCGAGGAGTGAGCCGCCACCACGTTGAACGAAAAGTCAGAGCGCAGGAACGCCGCCTCGAGGATCACGAAGGCGATCGTCATCAGCCCGGCCAGGGCATACACCGCGCGCCGTCCGGAGTCGATCCAGTCCTGGGCGCGCGTCCGGGCGCCGTAGACCGACGCGCCGATCCCGTACAGGGCGACGAGCAGGCCCAGGAACAGCAGCGCGCGACCGAGGACAGCCATCAGATCAGTACGAGCCCGATGCGGCCTTGTACTTGGATGGGCACTTGGTGGTCAGGGAATTGGACTCGCCGACGAAGCTCTCGGAGCCGCCCTCCTTGACCGTGACCAGCACCCCGCGCCCCTGCTCGAACGGGTCGGGAACGATCCCGGTGTAGCGCACCGGCACCGAGACCCTGAGCTTCGGATCGCGCACCCGGAACAGCAGCGATTCGCCCTGGTGGCGTACCGAGCCGTTGAGCACCGTGCCGGCCAGGATGTAGGACTGACCCGGCTTGGCGTGGGCCAGCAGCTGCGAAGCGGTGAGCTCATCCCGTCCGGCGCTGAAGCTGGTGTAGACCAGCGCCGACGCCAGCAGCAGCGCGACGGTGAGAGCGATCGTGAGGCGTATTGCGCGCTTACGGCCTGGATCCATGCCTGCTCCCATTGTCCCACACGAGCCCTCGCTGACGTCCCGCTGCGCCGGGCCATTCGGGGCCTCCGGACCGCTCCTGGCCGGGCCGGCTGGCGCCCGGCCGGGCGGGCGGCGGGCGGGGAGGCTGCGGTTTTGTTTATTTGTGTACGCGATGCGTACATCCGTCCTAGATGCGAATTAGTATTGGGTTAGCGCCAGGAAAACATGGACTCAGGGCGAAACCTTTTCCCGACCGAGTCGTTCTCTTATATGACAGTGCTTGCTAGAACAAAACTCGGCGCCACCAGGATCGGGCGCCACCGCGAAAGGCGGCTGGGGCGCGCCGCGGGGCGCGGAGATGCCCCCCGCTCCCCGGATCCGGCTCAGACGACTCCTGCCAGCGGCGCCACCAGGCGCCGGCGCGAGCCAGCACCTCAGGACCAGGCGGTCTACGCCTGCAACTGCGGGTTCGTGTTCGAGGCCCAGGTGTCGACCTCGGTCGGCTGTCCGCATTGCGGCGGCACACAGGCCTGGTAGCCCACCGACAACTGAACACGGCTGGGCGCCATGCGGTTGGCGGCCGGCGCGTCCATGCGGGCCGCCAGGCGGACTCGCCCGGAGCGAATGGCATGCCCGGCTCACTCGCTCTGATTGAATGCACGGCGGGAGGCGGTCCGGAGGTGGGTCCGCAATGAAACGATCTTTATTGGGATTGGTGGCGGCATGCCTCGCCCTGGCATGCTTCGTCGCGCCGGCCTCCGCCGCGGGGACCCCGTCCTATCCCGGGATGCAGGTGCTGCACTTCGCTGCCGGCCCATACCGGGTCACGCCTGGGGCCAACCTGATCCTGCTGGACCACAACAAGGTCCCCAAGCCCCGGGTGGACGGGTTCATGGTGGGCGTGCAGCCCAACCTTCACTACGCGCGGGCCAACGGCAGGTGCTGCGGGAAGATCCCCCGCGTCGACGTGATCCACCTCCACCACGGGGTCTGGCTGAGCAACGGCGCCGCCGGGGCCGGCGAGGGCAACGCGTACGGCGGGATCTACCCGTTCATGGCCTCAGGCGAGGAGAAGACGGCCACCAACTTCCCGCAGGGCTACGGCTACCCGGTCGGCGGCAGTGACTTCTGGGTCATCAACTACATGATCCACAACCTGACCGCCAAGGCCACCAGCGTCTACATCAACTACACGATCGAGTTCGTGCCCGCCACCGCCCCGGCCGCCGCCGGGATCACCCCGGTGCATCCGATCTGGATGGACGTGGAGGCCCACCACATCTATCCGGTGTTCGATGTCCATCGCTACAGCGGCGTCAAGGGGAAGTTCACCTTCCCCGACATGGCGTCGCGGCCGTACCCCAAGGGCCAGCCGCCCCTCGATGAGTTCACCGTGGACCATCCCGGAACGCTGATCGGGACCGCCGGCCACTTGCACCCCGGCGGCCTCTACGACGATCTCGATCTGATCCGCCCCGGGGCCCAGCCCGGCGGCGGCGCGATCCGGGGGACGGTTCCGAATTCCGTCCGGCTGTTTCGCTCCCAGGCTCACTACTGGGACAAGCGCGGGCCGATCTCCTGGGACATGGCCATGACCGCCACCCCGGCCGACTGGCGTCCCCAGGTGAAGGCGGGCGACGTGCTGCGGATCAGCTCCACCTACGACACCAGGCGGGCCTCGTGGTATGAGTCGATGGGCATCATGGTCGTCTGGGAGGCCTGGAACGGGCAGGGCGGCGCCGACCCGTTCACCCACAGCCTCGATCAGCGCGGCCACATCACCCACGGCCACCTGGCCGAGGACAACAACCACGGCGGCGCCGTCTCGATCGGCGCCAACCCCAACAAGTTCCGCGACTGCTCCCGCCGCCAGGTGGCGATCTCCGGCTTCACCTTCAACCCCGGGGACTTCAACGCCACCGGGTCAGACCGCTGCATCCCCACCATCCACGAGGGCCAGTCCCTGCGGTTCACCAACGACGACGCCAGCCCCTTGTCGCCGGGCAACCCCCTCTCCCCCACCCAGGCCTACATGGCCTCCGTGTTCCACACCGTGACCGCGTGCCAGAACCCCTGCGGATTCAATACGGGCATCTCGTATCCCCTGGCCAACGGCCGCGGCGGCTACGACTCCGGTCAGCTCGGCAACGGGACCCCGGCGATCGGCCGGCTGAGCTGGAGCACGCCCAAGACGCTCAAACCGGGCACCTACACGTTCTACTGCCGGATTCACCCGTTCATGCGGGGCGTGTTCCGGATCCTCGGCTGACCGGGCCGCGCCCGGGGTGGCGGGGCCGCGCGCCCGGGGTGACCCGGCCGTGCGCCTGGCGTGACCCGGCGGCGCGCCTGGGGTAACGCGGCCGGGCGCCTGGCGTGACCCG